>NZ_JBFUIV010000004.1:0-403935 GCF_056401715.1 Bacillus sp. P4_E1 | reverse complement strand
TTGTAATAATTTAGAAACCATTTGAGGAGTTTGGTTAGCTTGAGAAAGCATGCTGATACCAGCTTCGTTCAAGATTTTGAATTTAGTCATTTCAGACATTTCTTTTGCCATATCAGCATCTTCGATTTGAGAAGCAGCAGCAGCCATATTAGTAGCTTGGCTAGTTACGTTGTTTAAGTTATGATCTAAACGGTTTAATTGAGAACCGAAAGTTGCTCTTGCATCAGCAACTGCTTGGATAGCAGTATCGATTTTACCCATTTCAGTTGTTGCGCCAGCTACGTCTGCTAAAGTCCCCAAAGTTCCACTTGTAAGTGCCTTTGTATCGATAGCTGTAATAACAAGAGTATCACTTGCAGCATCAGAAAGTTGAATCGTAATGTCTGTACCTGGATTAGTAGCAGCAGCTTTGTCTAGGAATGCATTGCCGTTAAAGTTTGTTTTTCCAGCGATATGGTCAATTTCTCCTTTTAATTGCTCATACTCTTTGCTTAAAGATGCTGTATCTTTTGCGTTATTCGTACCGCTAGCAGCTTGTGTAGCAAGATCACGCATACGAAGTAAGATGTTAGAAATTGAGCCTAATGCTGAGTCACCAGTACGTAAAGCAGACATAGCGTCTTGTGTGTTACGCGCCCCAACGTTTAAGCCGCCTTCTTTTGCACGCATACGAGTAGCGATAGCTAAGCCAGCCGCATCGTCAGCTGCACTGTTGATTGATTTACCGCTAGATAAACGGTTCATCGCAGTGTTCATTTTGTCTTGGTTTTGTCGCATGTACTCTTGCGTACGCATGCTGTTAATGTTTGTATTAATTCTCATGTAAAGAACCTCCATTTTTTTATATTGATTTTTCTGTTAATTGATAAACGTAAATATGCAAAAAAATCAATTTCGAGATTAATTGTAATCCTTGGTATATATCGTGTCAACGAATAATTGTAATTATTGAATATAAAAAAATACAGTTTTTCTATTTGTTCATTTTTTTATTACAATATTATCAAAAGGATTATTGCAAACTTTAAAAAAAAACTCTAATATATAGAATATCTTTGTTTACTGAAAAGGTGATATTATGGTAGTTGGAAATATAGTAAAAGAAGTTCTTGCATATAAAAAAGGACAAATGCAGCAGAAGTTAAGTAGTCCACAGGCGTTCGTTAGTAGCCGTTTTCAAGATCAATTGCAGAGTGGACCTGCGAAGGAGACGAAGGTTACTCCGCAAACGGCAAAAGTAGAAGATATGAGTCAGCCGGTACAATCTACGAAAATAGAAACGGTTGTTAATAAACCGGAAGAATCTATTAATAAAGTAGAGGAAGCGAGTAAGCCTGAGGAAAAAGCTGAAACGAAGCAAGTAGATGAAGTGCAAGTTGCACAAAAAGAGTTTGAACGACGTTTTCCAGAAACGAAAAATGAGGCTGCTGATACGTGGGGATTAACGAATAAATATAATATTCAGAAAATACGTTCTTCAAATGAAGGTAAGTATGAGGATATTATTGATCGCGTAAGTAGTACATATGGAATTCCGAAAACGTTAATTCAAAAAATGATTGAAGTAGAGTCTAATTTTAATCCGAAAACGGTGTCACATGCAGGGGCGATGGGGCTGATGCAGCTTATGCCAGCGAATGTGAAAGAGATGGGTATAAAAAATCCATTTTCACCAGCTGAAAGTATTGAGGGCGGTGTGAAAGAGTTAAGCGGTTATTTAAAGAAAAATAACGGTGACTTAGTATTGGCGCTTGCTTCTTATAATGCTGGTCCTGGTAATGTGAGAAAGTACGGAGGCGTACCACCATTTAAAGAAACGCAAGGATATATTAAAAAAATATTAAATATCGACGTTTCGAAATAGAAAATTTCATTATATAAATAGAGAACATGAAATTTTTGTGAACATGATATGGGAGTTGGCTAGATTTGAAATTACAAGATGATATTCCGTTAACAATTTATTTTGAAATCGGAAATACGAAAAAGAAAATTGAAGATCTGCTTCATATTACGAAAGGTACATTGTATCGTCTTGAAAATTCAACGAAAAATACGGTGCGTCTTATGCTTGAGAATGAAGAGATTGGAACCGGAAAGATTTTGACGAAGAATGGGAAAATGTACGTTGAAATCGTTGAATTGAAAAGGTAGGGAAGGGGATTGTCATGAGTGGCGAAAAATTAAGCCAAGAGCAAATTGATGCCCTGCTGAAGGCGGTAAATGAAGGCGAGGAAATGCCAGCTTTCGCACAAGAAGCAGGGAAGCAAGATAAATTTCAAGAGTATGATTTTAATAGACCGGAGAAGTTTGGTGTTGAGCATTTACGTAGTTTGCAGGCAATTGCGTCTACGTTTGGAAAGCAGACGTCGCAGACGTTGTCAGCGCGTATGCGTATTCCGATTGAACTAGAGCCCTCGACTGTTGAGCAAGTTCCATTTACGAGTGAGTATGTAGAGAAAATGCCGAAAGATTATTATTTATATTGCGTTATTGATCTCGGTTTACCAGAGCTTGGAGAAATTGTTATTGAGATTGATTTAGCGTTCGTCATTTATATTCATGAATGCTGGCTTGGCGGAGATAGTAAGCGTAACTTTACGATGCGCAGACCGCTAACGGCGTTTGAGTTTTTAACGCTTGATAATATATTCTTGCTTCTTTGTAAAAATTTAGAGCAATCATTTGAAAGCGTTGTTGCGATTGAACCGAAGTTTGTAACGACGGAGACAGATCCGAATGCGCTGAAGATTACGACGGCGAGCGATATTATTTCATTATTGAACGTAAATATGAAAACAGAGTTTTGGAATACGACAGTTCGTATTGGTATTCCGTTCTTATCTGTTGAAGAAATTATGGATAAGTTAACGTCTGAAAATATTGTCGAACATTCTTCGGATAAGCGTAAAAAGTATACGTCTGAAGTAGAAGTGAAAGTAAATCAAGTGTACAAGCCTGTTCACGTTGCGGTTGGTGAGCAGAAGATGACAATGGGCGAGATTGAGCAAATTGAAGAAGGCGATATTATTCCGCTTCATACAAAGGTTTCAGACCAACTACGTGGTTATGTAGATGGAAAGCATAAATTTAATTGTTTTATCGGGAAAGATGGAACGCGTAAGGCGCTTCTATTTAAAAGTTTTATAGAGTAGGAGGATCCATATGAAGCATGAAGTATCTCCTGTGTCATTAATGGGATTAGAAGAATTTGCAGGGAAGCGAAATGAAGCGGGGAAGGCACATATTGATACCGTTTCAGACATTTCGATTGAACTTGGAGTAAAGCTTGGGAAGTCATCTATTACGCTTGGTGATGTGAAGCAGTTAAAAGTTGGCGATGTTCTTGAAGTAGAGAAAAATTTAGGACATAAAGTAGATGTATATTTAAGTGATATGAAAGTCGGTATTGGTGAGGCAATCGTAATGGACGAGAAGTTTGGCATTATTATTTCTGAAATTGAAGCTGATAAGAAACATGCAGCGCTTATGAAGGCACAAAATCAAATGCAGGATAAAGAGTAGAGGAGGAGTCATATGTCGTATATGACGACCTTATTTCAAGTCGTTTTACTGTTTGGTGCGCTCGGCTATGGTGCATATTATATGACGAAAAAGACGCGCAAACAGCAGTTTTTTAAGCAAGGTGAAAATGGCCATATTCAAGTGAAAGACGGTGTGTATTTAAATCATCAAACGAGCGCCTTTTTATTTGAAGTGGACGGAAAGCAAGTGTTCACTGTTATTAGTAATAACGGTGTACAATCTGTGCAGTTAACAGGAACAGGAAATCAGTTTCAACAAGCGTTAGAAGACGCGGTGAAGAGTGAAACGAAAAAAGTAGAGGATCCATCATGAGAATAAAGAAACAGTTATCGTTATTTGCCGTTATTTTCGCATTTTCTATTATTTTTTCATTTGTTTTTGTAAATCCAGCGTATGCAGCCCCGAACGGCTTTATTAATTTCGAAAATGGAAAAGAGTTTACGAGTAATTCAAGTGTACAACTATTCGCGCTCGTTACCCTTCTATCATTATCTTCTTCTATCGTTCTTTTATTTACGCATTTTACTTATTTTATGATTGTTCTTGGGATTACTCGTCAAGGGCTTGGGGTTATGAATTTACCACCGAACCAAGTGCTTGTTGGACTCGCATTATTTTTATCGCTGTTTACAATGCAGCCAGTGCTTGGTCAATTAAAGAGTGATGTGTGGGACCCGATGACGAAAGAAAAAATAACAGTAAGTCAAGCTGCGGAGACGACAGCTCCGATTATGAAAGATTATATGTCGAAGCATACGTATAAGCATGATTTGAAAATGATGCTGAAAGTGCGTGGAGAAGAGTTGCCGAAAGATTTAAAGGATCTTTCATTGTTTACGCTTGTGCCATCCTTTACGTTAACGCAAATTCAAAAAGGGTTACTTACAGGGATGTTCATTTATTTAGCGTTTGTCTTTATTGATTTAATTATTAGTACACTTTTAATGTACCTTGGGATGATGATGGTACCGCCGATGATTTTAAGTTTACCATTTAAAATACTCGTTTTCGTATATTTAGGTGGATATACAAAAATCGTCGATATTATGTTTAAGACGGTCGCCTGAAGCGTTTGATGCTATGTGATAGGAGTCATATAAATGAATACGTCACCAATTATAGATATTTTCCAAACCTTTTTTTATAAAGGGGTTATGATTTTAATGCCGATTGCCGTTGTAAGTATGATTGTCGTTATTATTATCGCGGTTATTATGGCGATGATGCAAATTCAAGAGCAAACGCTGACGTTTTTACCGAAAATGGCGAGTATTGTGCTCGTTATTATCATTTTAGGTCCGTGGATGTTTCAAGAGTTAACGATGCTTATTTTAGATTTATTTGATAAAATCCCATCGCTATTGCGTTCGTACTAAGATAGGTGAACTGAAATGAATATGGAATTATGGGCGGCGACGTTTTTTGCGTTTTGTCGCATTACTTCATTTTTATATTTTCTACCGTTTTTCTCAGGCCGATCAATTCCGGCGATGGCAAAGGTTACATTTGGACTCGCTCTTTCGATTACAGTGGCAGATCAAGTGGATGTCTCTCACATAAAGACAGTTTGGGATGTAGCAGCTTATGCAGGAACGCAAATTGTAATTGGATTATCACTTTCAAAAATTGTAGAGATGCTGTGGAACATTCCGAAAATGGCAGGGCATATTTTAGACTTTGATATCGGTTTATCACAGGCGAGTTTATTTGATGTAAATGCAGGGTCACAGTCCACTTTGCTATCAACAATTTTTGATATATTTTTTCTTATTATTTTTATTTCACTGGGCGGCATTAACTATTTCGTTGCCACGATTTTAAAGTCGTTTCAATATACAGAGGCGATTTCAAAATTGTTGACGACTAGTTTTTTAGATAGTCTACTCGCAACGTTATTATTTGCAATTACATCAGCGGTTGAAATTGCTTTGCCACTTATGGGCAGTCTATTCATTATTAATTTCGTCCTTATTTTAATCGCAAAAAATGCACCGCAATTAAACGTTTTTATGAATGCGTACGTAATTAAAATAACGTGTGGTATTTTGTTTATTGCGATGAGTGTACCGATGCTCGGTTATGTGTTTAAAAATATGACAGACGTATTACTGGAAGAGTATACGAAACTATTTAACTTTTTCTTAACGAAGTAGGGGGACGCGCATGGCAAAGGATAATAAAACAGAAAAGGCCACCCCGCAGAAGCGTAAAAAATCGCGTGAAGAAGGGAATATCGCCCGGAGTAAAGATTTAAATAATTTATTTTCCATTCTTGTATTAGCGGTTGTCGTTTATTTTTTCGGAGATTGGCTCGGCTATGAGATTGCACATTCCGTAGCGGTACTGTTTGATCAAATTGGAAAAAATACAGATTCGACCGAGTATTTTTATTTAATGGGTATATTACTTCTGAAAGTATCGGCTCCTATATTAATACTTGTATATGCTTTTCATTTGTTCAATTATATGATTCAAGTTGGTTTCTTATTTTCTTCTAAAGTACTTAAGCCGAAAGCATCACGTATTAATCCGAAAAACTATTTTACGAGATTGTTTAGTCGTAAAAGTTTAGTAGATATTTTGAAATCACTATTTTATATGGGATTAATCGGTTACGTTTCGTACGTTCTCTTTAAAAAGAATTTAGAGAAAATCGTTAGTATGATTGGATTTAACTGGACAGCGTCACTTATTGAAATTATTAGCCAAATTAAATTTATCTTTCTAGCCATTTTAATTATTTTAATCATTCTTTCTATTATTGATTTCATTTATCAAAAATGGGAGTACGAACAAGATATTAAGATGAAAAAAGAAGAAGTGAAAAGGGAGCATAAAGATAATGAAGGGGACCCGCAAGTAAAGGGGAAACGAAAAAACTTTATGCATGCCATCTTGCAAGGGACAATTGCGAAGAAGATGGATGGTGCAACGTTTATTGTGAACAACCCGACGCACATTTCAGTTGTGCTTCGTTACAATAAACAAGTTGATGCAGCGCCTATTGTCGTTGCAAAAGGGGAAGATGAGCTCGCATTATATATACGAACGCTTGCCCGTGAACAAGAAATACCAATGGTAGAGAACCGTCCGCTCGCTCGTTCTTTATATTATCAAGTCGAGGAAGATGAGACGATTCCAGAAGATTTATATGTAGCTGTAATTGAAGTTATGCGCTATTTAATTCAAACGAAAGAACTTGAAGTATAATAGCGCGTTTGGAGGGGATCTCTTTGTTTAAGATGGATTCTGCAAGAACCTATTTTTCTATCTTTTTAGCAGCGTCATTCGTTGTGGCGCTCTTAATTCCACTTCCACCATTTATACTTGATATCGTTATCGTTTTTCTACTAAGTATGTCAGTGCTTATTTATATGCGAGCTACAAGTATTAACGAGTGGGATGAATTAAAGTCATTTCCGACGATGTTGTTATTAATCGGGATTTTCCGCGTATCGATTAACGTTTCGACGACGCGAGCGATTTTAACAGACGGAAATGCGGGTCATGTTATTGAAGAGTTCGGCCAGTTCGTAATTGGCGGAAACTTATTAATTGGTATCGTTATTTTTATAGTATTAATCATATTCCAGTTTATCGTTGCAAACGGTGCGTCTCGTACAGCTGAAGTAGCAGCTCGTTTTACACTTGATTCTTTACCAGGGAAACAAATGTCTATCGATGCTGACTTGAATCAGCGTCTTATTACAGAAAAAGATGCACAGGCGAAACGAAAAAAATTAAATATGGAAACAGAGTTTTACGGAGCGATGGATGGTGCCGGAAAGTTCATTAAAGGGGACGTTATTTTCGGGATTGTCATTTTATTCGTAAACATTATTTTCGGCTTAATTGTTGGTATGATGCAGCAAGGAATGAGCTTTGCAGATGCGGCTATTCACTATACACAGTTAACTGTTGGTGACGGAATTGTAAACCAAATCGGTTCGTTAATGCTTGCGATTTCAACAGGTATTATCGTAACGCGTGTATTTGACGGTTCAGCAGATACAGTAACTGAAGGAATCTTTAAAGAGTTATTAGCGCATGAAGTTGTTGTATATGCACTCGGTGGTTTATTTATCGCAATGGGTGTTTTTACACCGCTACCATTTTTACCATTTGCTCTCGTTGGAGGCACGATTATTTTCTTAGGAGTTCGTAATAAAAAGCGAATAAAGAAAGAAAAAGAAGACGAGCTTCAAAAAGAATTAGAAATGATTCAAGGCGATGAAGAGCAACTGCAACAAGTGGAAGATTCATTCGGAGTCTTTACAGATAAATATCCAATTATTGTAGAGCTCGGTTTAGATTTAGCGGCACTTGTAAAGCAGAAAATTAACGGGGAAACAGCTCGTGATAAAGTTGTTCTAATGAGGAAATCAATTATTACCGACCTTGGTATTAACGTTCCTGGAATTAACTTTAAAGATAATACGAGTTTTAGACCGCGCGGACGTTACATTATTCGTATTAAAGGTGCGAAAGCTGCTGAAGGTGTTTTAAAATCAGGTTATTTACTAGCACTGAAAACACCGAACGTAATGGCTGATTTAGATGCAGAACCAGCGAAAGATCCAATTTTTGGTGAAGATGGATATTGGATTTTGGAGCATATGGTACAAGATGCACAAATGAAAGGGTATCAAGTGTTAGAGCCGCTTAGCATATTAATTACGCATTTAGATGTAGTCGTTAGACGTAACCTTCATGAGTTAATTCAGCGTCAACATGTGAAAGACTTGATTAACTCGCTTGAAAATGATAATGGCGTTTTATTAGAAGAGATTAAGAAGAAAGAAATTGATTTATCACTCGTTCAAAATGTTATTAAACAACTGCTGAAAGAAGGAATTTCAATCCGTGATTTACCAACGATTATTGAAGGTATTATTGACGGGAAAGAAATTTATCAAAACCATGTTGATGGTGTCACTGCATTTGTACGTGAATGTATTTCAAAAGTTATTTGTGAGAGTGCGAAAAATCCTGATGGGAAAATTTATGCAGCACTTTTCGCTGATTCAATCGAGTTAGATGCAGATGTTGTTAATAATTCATACCAAGGTTATTTATTAAACTGGGATTTAGATTTAGAAACGCGTGTAGTAGAACAAGTACAGCGCGTTTTCAAACAAGCTCGTTTAATGGGGCGAGAGCCAGTATTATTAACGCGTAGAAAAGATTTCAGGTTTGCGATTGTGAGACTTCTTGAACGTTATCAAATAGAAGCTAAAGTATTATGTATTAGTGAATTGGCACCAGAAATTGTTGTAGATCAAATTGCTTATATTGAATAGTAGGAGGTGAAGTAATGGAAAGTACAGAAAAAAAAGAAGCGTTAATGCGAATAAAAGCAGCTTCGAAAAATGAATTGTATCGAAAATTATTTGACCAATATGGTACAGATTATTACTACGTTGTCGATGAAAGTGTAAAACGAAATATCCCGTTTTTTTGGAAAAAGAATTATGAAATGTTAGTCGCTTTTCCTGAAGGTAAACAGGATGAAAATAGCGAAGGAACAACTCAATTTCATGAACAATTAATGGATGTTGTAGGTGAATCTTCAGAAGAAATCGTGAAGGTGAATGGAATTCAATCGGTACTGCACAATTTAGAAAACGTAACGACTTCTATGTCATACGCAGCGATGCAAACAGGCAATAGTGAAGAATGGGCAAGAAAAAAAGAGAAACTATTACAACTGTTTGAAAAAGGTATTGTCGTTGTGAAACGTACGGAGGAGACGAAAGTAGCTAAAAAACAGCCTGTTGTGAAACAAGCTATTCCTGTAAAGAAAGAAGAAGTAGTTATAAAAAAAGAAAAACAGGAATCTGTACCATTTATTATTCAAAAAGTAATTCGGATGTTAGAACAAAACGATGTGGAACAATATTTCATTCATGCATATGCTGAAAAATTAAAAGTGAAGTTTGAGAATGCAACGATGATTACAGAAGAAGAAGTCATCGGATACATATTGGAAGATATGAGATCTCATTTCAATACTGAAAACGTATTTGAAAAAGAGGTACAAACAATTGCATTAATCGGTCCAACTGGTGTTGGAAAAACGACGACACTTGCGAAAATGGCGTGGCAGTTTCACGGTAAGAAAAAAACGGTTGGTTTTATTACAACAGACCACTCTCGCATCGGAACGGTACAGCAACTGCAAGATTACGTGAAAACAATTGGATCAGAAGTTATCGCTGTGCGGGATGAAGCCGCAATGGCACGGGCGCTTACTTATTTTAAAGAAGAAGCGCGCGTCGATTATATTTTAATAGATACAGCCGGAAAAAATTATCGTACGTCAGAAACGGTTGAAGAAATGATTGAGACGATGGGGCAAGTAGAGCCAGATTATATTTGTTTAACGTTATCAGCTTCTATGAAAAGTAAAGACATGATTGAAATCATTACGAACTTTAAAGATATTCATATTGATGGTATCGTGTTTACGAAATTTGATGAAACAGCAAGTAGTGGTGAATTGTTGAAAATTCCAGCAGTATCATCAGCTCCAATTGTATTAATGACAGACGGACAAGACGTGAAGCAACATATACATATCGCTACAGCTGAACATTTAGCAAAACAAATGTTACAAACATCGTAAGAAAAGAGGTGAAGAATAAGGCGCTTGCCTTATTCAAATGAGTATGAACGGTCTTTATATAGGTTCTATGGGTATGATGAATTACATGCAGCATATTAATGTTCATTCAAATAACGTTGCAAATGCCCAAACAACAGGATTTAAAGCAGAAAACATGACTTCTAAAGTATTTGATGTGCAAGACACATATCGCCGCGGTGACGGTGCGATGACAAATATCGGTTCGGTTGATTACGCTGTCGTACCAGCTGCAACACATGTGAACTTAGTACAGGGAAATGTACAAATTACAAATAGTGCTACAGATTTCTTTTTAGACGACGGTGCGGCTGGCACATCATCATTTTTCGTTACATCTAAAAATGATGAAACATTTTTAACGAGAGACGGTAGTTTTACATTAAATAGTGATCGTTATTTACAAACAGCATCTGGTGCTTTCGTAATGGGTGAGAATAATGAACGTATTCGTATTCCAGAAGGAGCAAAGGTAGCTGTACAAGCAGACGGTACATTATACGATGAAGCAACACAAAATAATATTGCCCGTCTGCAAACGAAAACAGTAGACGTAGAAACGAACGCTCGCCTCGTGCAACGTGAAAATAAAAGTTTTACACTAGCAGAAGGAAACGTTGCTAATTTACCGAATGGAACAGGGGCAGTACGTAATCATATGCTAGAAAATTCAAATGTGGATATGACGAAAGAAATGGCTGACCTTATGACGAATCAAAAAATGATTCAAGCATCGCAGCGCATCATGACTTCGTTTGATAAAATTTATGAAAAAGAAGCGAATGAAATATTGAGATAAGAGACTTCCCATAGCGGAAGTCTTTTTTATTATTGCTTTTATTACAGTTACATCATAAAATGATAATGATTATCAATATCATTTTATCCTTTTTCATAAGAATGGAATTTCAAAATGATAGCAACATTGCTTAACTAGGTAAATTAAAAATAAGGGGATGGTGTGTATGTCTACAAAGAAACAACTTTGCATTGGATTATGTTTGATTTCTAGAAAGAAAGAACAAGAGAGTATGTTTAATTCAGGGATAGATGAACAAGTAGAGTTAGCAAAACAAGCAGAAAAATCGAAGTTAGATTTTGTTTTTAAAGCGGACTATTTAGTAGCGCATCCCGATTTAATTGCTCGTAATAAGGGGAATGTAATTTTAGATCCGACATTATTGTTTACTGCTATTGCGTATGCAACAGAAAAGATTGGAGTCGTTACGACCGCTTCAACATCATTTTATCCACCATATATACTAGCGAGGCAACTACAATCTTTAAATTGGATTAGTAACGGCCGAGTAGGATGGAACATTGTCACATCAATTGATGGTGCTGAAAACTTTGGTGAGGCAGGGATGCCACCATCTGAGGAACGATACGCGAAAGCGGCAGAATGTACAGAGTTAGTAAGAAAACTTTGGAGGAGTCATCCTTATGAAGTTTTGAAAGAAGACAACGCAGATGTAATTAGAGAGATGGTACAGCCAATTGAGCATCGTGGTGAGTATTTTGAGGTGAAAGGTCCACTTAATATCCCGCAACATATTTCTGGGGAAATGCCTTTATTTCAAGCGGGTGCTTCAGAGTCTGGCCGGAATTTCGCTGCTTCTGTTGCGGATGCGATTTTTGCCGCGATGCCAGATGTAGAATCAGGAATCGAACTTCGCCAAGATTTAAGAAGAAGAGCAGAAAAGCATGGCCGAAAGCAAGATGATATACGTGTATTGCCAGGTTTATATTTCTTTATTGGTGATTCATATGAAGAAGCACTAGAAATGCACAGGCAAGCTCATCAACATCTTACAAAAGAGAAGAGGTACGCTTTACTTGAAATGGTTCTCGGGTTAGACGTTAGAGGGATACCATTAGAAAGTAAGGTTACTGAACATATGCTACCAAGTAGAAATCAAGCTGTACGTAGTAAAACACATGCCGAATTATTACGGAATTTCATCATAAAACATGAACCAACTGTTGAGCAAATACTAGAACGACCAGAAGTTGTTGGTTCTGCTCATTGGGTCGCTATTGGCACACCACAAGATGTTTGTAAGCAAATTATGGAAAGATTTGAAGCCGGGGCATTAGATGGATTTATTGCAATTCCAGGTGGACCTCCTAAATCATTGGATTTATTCTTTAGTGAAGTCATTCCTTTATTCGTGAGAGCAGGTGTATTTCGAGAAGAGTATACAGGTTCAACCTTACGTGAGCATTTGGAGGGTAATATATTAAATGCTCTACAGTTGAAATAATTCATTATGTACAAAAAGCCTTTCAAAAGAAGGCTTTTTATTTCGAATAAAAATTCGGAATTGTCAGTTGACTTATAGAGGCTTCTTTTTTATATTAGTAGGTATAGTAATAACTACTAATGGAAAGTGAAATCGTAGTTTTGAAATTAGAGCTATATAAATTGTGAGGGGTTACCGATGGATGAAATAATAAAGGAGTTACAAAAGTTAGGTTTTTCCCAGTACGAATGTAAAGCGTATATTGGACTATTAAAACATTATCCAGTAACAGGTTATGAAGTGAGTAAACAAACAGGCGTACCTCGTTCGATGATTTATGAAGTACTTGGCAAGTTGATGGATAAAGGAGCGGTGCATATCGTTCCTTCTGAACCAGTGAAATATGTACCAGTGCCAGCTACGGAATTAATGGATCGAATGCGAAAAGATTTTGAAAAGTCCTTTGAATTTCTAGACCGAAAATTAAATTGTTTAGAACAAGAGCGACAAATTGATGTAATTTCGCATATTCGCTCAAATGATCGTGTTTTGAAAGAAATATGCAATATAATTAATAGAGCAAAAGAAGAGTTATGGATTTCTGTATGGGAGGATCAAGTGCACGAGATTGAGCCATTCATTCATCAAAAGGAAGCGGAAGGCGTACATATTTTTTCGATTTTATTTGGTGCTCCAGAAACAAAAATAGGAGCGACATTTCACCATAATTATATGACACCTCACGTCGTTGAAAAGAGAATGGGTGGTCATTTAACTGTTATCGCGCGTGATGGGGAAGAAGTATTAATTGCTAATTTTTCAAATGATAGCACTTCATGGGCTGTTACAACGTACGATCCAGCTTTAGTTCTCGTCGCTACAGAATATGTTCGGCACGACATTATGGTGGAGGAGATTACGAAGGAGTTTGGAGCTGATAAATTAGATACATTATGGCGTGAAAACATAGATTTAGTTCATGTCGTAACAGGAAAACGTACTATGGAAGAAATGGGGGGAGATAATGGTGAATAAAGCTCAAGCACATATGACACTGCAGAGCGATGATTCATTTCAGCAAGGTGTAAAGGATTGTTTACCAACTGTATTTGGATATTTGAGCATCGGTATAGCGGCTGGTGTTATTGCGAAAACAGCAGGTTTCTCGATCATAGAAATTGCTTTTATGTCCACATTAATTTACGCAGGTTCTGCTCAGTTTATATTAGCGGGTATGTATGCAGCGGGTGCCCCAGCCTCGGCAATTATTTTTACTGTGTTCTTTGTTAATTTACGTCACTTATTAATGAGTGCTGCACTCGCACCGTACTTCACTAAGATACCTCTTTTTAAAAATTTAATAATTGGTTCGCAAATTACAGATGAAACTTTCGGCGTTGCAGTGCAACAAGCAGCACAAAAAGGCCATTTAGGCGAGAAATGGATGATGGGACTTAATGTAACAGCATATTTAAATTGGATTTTAGCTACAGTTCTCGGAGGGCTTTTTGGAGAGTGGATACCAGATCCTCATACGTACGGAATGGATTATGCGTTACCAGCGATGTTTATCGGATTATTTGTACTTCAGCTAATAAGTAGTAAACCGAAACTAGCCATTCATCTAAGTGTTGCAATTGTAGCGATTATTATCGCATACGTTTCACACTTATTTATGCCAGATAGTATAGCAGTTATTATCGCAACACTTTTAGCTGCGACAATCGGGGTGGTGATTGAAAAATGGAAGTAAGATTGGACGTATTATTTCTTTTACTAGCAGCCGGAGCTGTCACACTCGTACCACGTATTTTACCTCTTCTCGTATTTAGTAAACTACAAATTCCAGACTGGGGTTTAAAATGGTTAAATTACATACCAATTGCGATATTAGCAGCACTTTTAGCACAAGTATTATTTATGCATGAGACAGTGCAGTGGGATTATATCATTGCGGCAATCCCGACATTCTTCGTAGCGATATATACTCGTAGTTTATTAGGAACAGTATTAACAGGAGTCATTGTAATTATTTTGTTACGTTTATTTTTCTAAAAAGGATTCAGCTCATATAATAGCGAAAGGTGTAATAACATGAAATATATAGGGGTGGTGTTATGATACTTTTAACGATAGGCGCTATTTTATTAACGTTATTTATTTTCTTTATTATCGGCTTCATTACGTTTATGATGTTTGTTGATAAGGCGACACCTCAAATTTATTACACACCTTGTGAAACTATGACAATAAAATCTAAAGGTAAAAATAGAAGGAAGAAAAGTTGAATGAAGGCTTTTCTTTCTTCTATTTTTCTTGCTTTATAATGTTCTATAAAACGTTATAGAACATGCTAATGTAAAAGGGAAGTCATGTTGAGGAATTGTTCGTTTCATAAATATATCTTAAAAAGGAATTCAATTTAATATCAAGTTTGTGTATAAATGTTCTATACACAAGGGTAAAGCCTTTTGATATACCATACCCTAAAATGACACCCATACAATTAAAAATTACATCGTTTATATCGACATATCGAAAAGTGAATCCGGCATAAAGTGCTGATAAAAGTTGTAGAATTTCTAACAAGAATCCTAAGACAATTCCTGATAAAACAACTTGTTTGAAATTCGTCTTTTTTATGTAAGGAAAACCAAAGCCAAAAGGAATTGTTAGTAGTATATTAAGTAATGATGTTGTTATAGCGAAATGCTCCGTGTTGAATGGTATAAAATTAGCATCTCTCCAAACATTTTGTCCAATTTCTTTTTTCATATTTTCATCTATAATAATTGGGAATTGGGTATAATTAAGTACTACACAAAGGTACAAATAAAATATTGAAAAAAATAGTAAGTACATGTTCCTCTTTTTTAGGTGTAACTTAAAAAAGAGGAGTAAAAATAACCATATAATAAATGCTCCAATAAGAATAAAACCATCAAAGTCAATTAGCATGTTTAAAATCCCTCATATTTTCATATTTAAACTATGATGTCTATTATTAGACATCATAGTTTAGTAGCAATATTTTAATTAGATATTTTTCCGTTCCCTTTTACATTCTGTCCATCGTCATTTGTTTTCCAAATAAATAAGTAGTATTCATTTGAATTTGTATCAACATTGTATGCACCAGAGAAAGATTTATTTATGCCACCATTAACTGTTCCATAACTAGGGTCCGAACCCCATGCAGATCTGTACAGAGTATATTTTACATCGTAAGGTCCCATCGCTCCTCCATCAGTAGAATATACATATGCGCTCCCATTGATATATACACTTCCTTTAGACAGTGTGTGGAACTGTTTGTTTTTACTACCATCCACCACTCGATAGTCCATTTTAAAACTGTAACTACTAGATGCTGCTAATGTTGGTATAGCGAAACATGTCATTAAAGTTAAAGCTGTAATAATAGAAAAAATTTTTGTTTTCATGTTTTTCTCCCTGTTATTTTATTATTGAGAGGCCTTCTCAATAAAGATGATAATCTATTTAACTGTACATGTGAATAATAATATATAAAGATTTATAATTTTTACAATGGTTTTACAATCATTAAGAAAATGCCATATAGTTTCAATTTGTTTAAGATAAGATAGTTCAATTGTTAAAAAGTGATTAATGAATTCATTAAAATTGGTATGATTATATGGGGATCATGAATATACGACTTCAAAAGTATATTGAGGAGAATGAAGCAGCTGAACAATTCCTTGATACTATGAATTTCTAAGTTTAAAAGACTGTGGAATGATTTCAAGAAGAGAGTGTAAAATAGATGAGATATAATAATTACATAAAAATTAAGGAGAAATTAATAGACCCAAACTTGGTATTATACCAAGTTCAGGTCAAAGCTGTTAATGAAATAAAGTGATTAGGTTTTTACTACCATTTCACAGTCACATTCCCGAAAGAACTAACAAAAATAACCCAAATAGAAAACTAATAATCAGTGGGGGGTATCCCCCACTGATTATTAGCCTTCACCAATCGGGCGTTTACGGGCAGTTAATCTCTCACCTAACTTCTTTGCTTCAGCCGAATTTTGAGGTGGGAGTCTTACTGCCCGTTAATGCGGGATAGAAGAAAGGAAACCGATAGATATGGAAAAAATACGATTGTTCTTCCATTCGCGTACGAAAACGATAAAGCCTAAAACGCAAAGGAAAAATCAAATGGGTAGGAATATAAATCGACTAACTTTCTCAGGTAGTAATGAATAAAAATTTGTTAAATATAATATCCAATTCGTAAAAAATAGAGCACATACGATGAATGATTGTAAGTATGGTCGGTTTAGAAAATTTCCTTTTTTAACCGTCATAAAAATGAGAGCTAATGCTGAAATGAAGGGAATTATTAGGAATATGCGTAAAAGTAATGTAAGTGACATATAAAACTCCTTTATCATATTGTTTGCGTAAGAAACGAATCTATTAGGTTGTATGCTTGCTTTGTAGAGTGCTCGTTATATTTTTCAGTGTACGGATTTAAAAATCCATGTTCACCGTGTAGTTGATTTATTTCTAATAAAGGATTATTTTGTTGCTGCAATGTTTGGATTAAAGAGGATACTGAAAAACTAGCTTCTTGTTCAGGGAAAATAAGTAATGTAGCACATGTAGGTTTAATGTGAACATAGTCACGTATACGGGAACCATAACATCCAATGATAAAATCTATTCTAGGATTGTTATTACATAGCCATGAGATGGTAGCTCCAACGCTAAAGCCAATAAGTCCAATATGTGTGTAACTATTGGAAAGGCAAGTAATGAATTCTTCAATTTGCTCTTTTCCATTATCAAATCCAATATGGTTCATAAAATGTTGATATGCTTTTTCTTCATCACTATAATGAAATGCACTTTGTAATTGTAGAAGGTTAGGACAGAATACATCTATATGAGATGTAGTGAAGTGGTCTATAACACGATGCATATGATCATTCACACCGTATATTTCATGAACAACAACGAGAGCTAGTTTTTTCTTCATAGTTACAATGTGCCTCTATGAAACTTATATTCTTTCTCAACAAGGCAGATGCGCAGGTGGAAATTTTCATACCATTGCTCACGGCCTCTTTTTTTCGCTTCTTTATGTAAGGCGTTCTTTTTCCAATTTTCAATTGCTTCAAGTGACTCCCAATAAGAAATTGTAATTCCGAGTCCGGAATTATCACGTGCACTTTCGACACCTAAAAATCCAGGTTGCTGTTTCGCAAGGTCTTCCATTTTTTCAGCAACGGTACTATAGTCTGTTGTATCATTTGATAGGTTAGAAGTGAATATAACTGCATAATAGGGCTTGTTTTTTTCTAAATCATATTTCATTATTTTCCCCCCTTAATGTATAGTGCGAATAATTAATTCATAGTTTGTATTTTAGCAGGTTAAAAAAAGAAGTAGAAGATTCTTATTTTTTTTAGGTGTTGTAAAACAGAGGATAGAAGGGATTTATATTAAGTAATCTAAAGTAAGAAAAATGCCACTTCAAAATCGAAGTGGCATTTTTTATATTTCCTCTAAGCTATTAACTGGAACCGTTAATTCGCGTTTTGGATTTGTTACTTCATATATGCGGGCGGTTTCGTTGCTTTCATCGACGTGTTGAATCATAACAGGCATGCCTTGAAAACTGACATTGGCTTCTTCAGATGACTCGGAAAGCTCTTTTGCGCGTTGTATATTCATTTATATTCCTCCCATCATTATTATCTTTGCAAGAAAGGAGGAATAATATACCATTTCGAGACATTTTTAAAGTTTTTGTATTATTTGTAATGTTTCTTTAATAAAAGAAGAAAAGATGGAATCCGGGTAGGATTGTATCTTTTGAGCGGCTTCTGTAGCTTCCTCCAGAGCCCTTTTTTTATCGTTAAGTTTTACATAACAAAGGGCACGATATGCACCTGCTGTTGTAAGCCACGCTTGATCAAGTGGATGGTTCATATAATCCGGCATGATATCACGTTGCAATGCTTGTAAAGCTTCCTCGTAACGTTTCAATCCGTATAAAGCTTTTCCTTTTTCAAGATAATACAATCCGTCGTCTTGAAAAAGTGGCTCATCTTTTAGTTTCTCTCGAAATTGTTCTAGATGTTTTAATGCGATTGTATATTCATTAGTAATCGTGTTGTAGTAGTAAGCTTTTAAAATATCAATAATCGCAATGGATAGAGTATCTTCTGTAAAAATGGCAAATTGCTCAGATTTTTTTATGTAATATAAATATTGTTCTTTATCAGCTGTAATGACTTTTTGGTAAGATAAAATCCGATAAAATTCGTCTGTTTTAAAATATACTTGATGCTTTTTTGAAAACTCGAGTGCCTCTAATATTGTTTTTTCACATGTTTCATAATCGCCGCATGCTAGTAAAATGATGGCTTCATATAAACATAACTCGATATGTATAATGAGATCCATTTCTAAATGTTTCTCTTCATAATCATTTCTAATACTAGCTATAAGTTGTAAACATTCACCATACTTTTTACGTGTGAATATCGTAAAGGATAATTTTAATTTTGTTTCCGTACTGTCCCGGTATAACGTATATTTTTCAAAAATAGAAGTAGCCTTTTCAACGTAATATTCAATGTTGTAATCTTTCATAATCGCCGCAGCTGTTACAAATTGTTTATATAAACGAGCGGTATTTAAAGTAGAAGGTAGCTCTTTTTGAACGATAGGTAGTAAAGTCTCATATACTTCATCACATTTATTTGCCTTTATTAGTTGTTCCATTTGTTGAATGATTTCTACAATTTCTACATCATCTTCTTCTAGTAAAAAACTCGTTTCGCATCCAAGTTTTTCAGCGATGTATTGTAATGTTTTCATGGAAGGTGTAGCTTTTCCATTTTCAATTTGACTTAACATACTTTTTGTCAGTTCTGAACCTGCTAATTCAGTTTGAGTAAGCTTTTTTTCTTTTCGTAACGTTTTAATTTTCTCGCCGAGAGTAGCCATCATATGCTCCTTTATAATCAAAAAGTTAAATATAATTAAACTTTTCGTTGTAAAAATTGGAAAGTTTTATATATAATAAGTTTAACACAATTTAACTTTTAAAGGGAGAGTGTCATAATGGGGGATGTAAGTATAGGTCAAAATGATTGGAAAATGAAGATTGCAACGAGAAATATTATTTTAATGATGATTGGAAAAATGACGTCCTTGTTAGGGGCGGGTATTTATACGTTTGCAATGGGATTATACGTATTAAAGACAACTGGTTCAGGAATGGGGTTTGCAACTACTCTTATTTGCGGATCAATACCAAGAATGATCTGTGGCCCAATTGCAGGTGCTGTAGCTGACCGTGTGAACCGAAGATGGCTTGTAATTGGCACTGATTTATTAAGTAGCTTAACAATGCTTATCATGTTTATTCTTGCTACTATATTTGGACCATCACTTCTGTTTATTTATGTATCAGCGGCATTATTATCAATTTGTGCAAGTTTTTATTCTGTTTCATTAACTTCGTCTATTCCTAATTTAGTAGATGAGGAGCGTATTCAAAAAGCGAGTGCTTTAAATCAGACGGCATCATCTTTATCGAATATTTTAGCGCCGATTATTGGAGGAGTTGTATTTGGTTTCTTTTCAATCAAAACATTTTTCCTGTTAAATAGTATTACATTCTTTTTAGCAGTTATTGTACAATTATTCATCGTATTTGATTTATATAAAAAAGAATTGGCCGAAAGTAAAGAGCATTTCTTGACGAGTATAAAAGAAGGTTTTTCATATGTGAAACGACAGCATGAAATATATGGTTTAATGAAAATTGCAGTAGGGGTAAACTTTTTTGCGAGTGCACTTTTCGTTTCGCTTCCATATATTATTATTAAAAATTTGCATTTATCCTCGAAGCAACTCGGTGTTGTAGAGGGAATGTTAGCAGTCGGGATGCTAATTGGTGCAATTGTTTTATCAGTACGTAAAGAAGTGAATAATCCGTTTCGCTCTGTTTATATTGGACTGTTTTTATTTGCGGGCTTGAGTTTATGCACAGTCTTTCCGTTGTTAGTTATCATTCCGAAAGTAGCAAGTTTTATTTACTATATCACTTTTATGATTTTAACCGGTATATCAATGATGGTTGTAAATATCCCGATGCAAGTACATATGCAAAAGACGACAGATCCAAACTATTTAGGACGTGTATTCGGTCTACTTGAAACAATTTCTACTGCAATCGCACCGCTTGGAATGATTGTATATGGATTATTATTAGATATGTTACCGACTAGCATTGTTATGATGACATTAGGTGGAGGATTATTGTTAGTTGTATTAGTTGGAGTAAAGCAGCATATGGCGAAAAAACAAGTGGATGTATCGGTTTAAAAGAAAATTTTAACAATATAAAAATGACCATATTAGTATTTTAGTTTTTGAAACTCCTTTTCATGTATGTTACAGTAAAGTGAGCAGGCAAAGAAAAGGAGAAAACATCATGAGAAAATTAAGTTTTGTAATGCTTTTTCTGTTAGTCGTAATGACTGGATGTAGTAATTATGACACGTATATTGAAACAGGTATGCAATCATTGAAAAATGAAAAATATAGTGATGCGATTATGTGGTTTGAAAAAGCGGAAAAAGAGAAATCAGGAAATGAAGCGAAGGCATATAAAGAAGTCGCTCAGTTACTAGATCGTGGTGCGACAGCATTAAAAGACGGTAAGTATTTAGAAACGAAAGATATTGCAAATGAAGTGTTACAAAAGAAAAAAGATGATGCACTTGAAAAAGCTGTGACATCAAATGCAGAGAATATGCTTCAAAAAGCAAAAGATGTGGAAGAGAAAGTAAATGAAAGAGTAGCGAAACGAAAAAAGGTAAATGAAGAAGGAATCGATAAATTAATTAAAGCTGTTGATAGTATAGATGATGTAAAAGAAAAAGAGAAAAAAGTTTCAGAAGCATTAGATAAGGCTGAAGAGGCACAAGCAAAAATTGAGGATAAGAAAAACAAATAGAGTTATAGTTTAAAAGGCTGTCGTGTATAACGACAGCCTTTTAATTTTTTTCTGCAAAAGAAGTAATGCTGTGTAGTAAAAAAGAAATTATTTTAGAATTCCATCTGTCCTCATGATGAATGGTATAAATATTACGCTGAAATTCAAAATCAGGGATCGGTATATAGCATAGCTCATTTCGTTGTACTTCTTGCTCAATAGCAAGTTTTGAAATAAAGGCAACCCCATTACCATATTTTAAAATTTGTTTCATCGTTTCTAATGAATCTAGTTCAATTTCTGATTGGAATGTAATGTTATGTGCTAACGTCCATTGTGTAAGTAAATCTCTCGTTGTAGATGGGTTACGATGCAATAATATACGTTCTTTTTCGATATCTTGTAATGATACATTTGTTCTTTTAGAAAGGTGATGTTCTTTGGAAAAGGCAAGAACAAGTGTATCAGGCATTACATTCATTTGTTTTAGAAGTGGTTCGTCAAACGGTGCCGCAGAAATTATCCCAAGATCAATTTCATGATTTTGTAGCATCGTTCGAATTTCAGGAGCTGTTTTTACTATGAGTGTTATTTTTATATTTGGAAATTCGCATTGAAATTGGTGAACAACTTCTGGTAAAAGATAAGTCGCGGGTACATAACTAGCACCAATTGTTATAGCGCCTTTATTAAAATCTTTAAACTCTTGTGTGACCCGCCTAGCTTCTTTCATAAGTGCATCTATTTTACAAGCATAATGATGCAACGCTTCACCAGCTTCTGTTAAGAAATACCTTCCGGAACGTAATTCAAATAAAGGCACACCAAGTTCCTCTTCTAAGCTTTTTATATGAAACGTAATAGTAGGTTGTTTAACGCCAAGTTTTTCTGCAACAATAGTAAGCTTTTTGTATTTCTTAATAAGCACTACAATTTCTAATTTTAAGAGATTCATGATAAGTTGGCCCCTTTTTCTTCTAACTATAGAAAAAATCTATAGAAATAAATAGTTTATTAGAGATTTTTTAATTTAATCTTTACAGTACATTAACATTCAGTATAAAACTTCCAGATAGAATGAAAGCAGGTTAAGAATGAGGGGAGAGAGGTGAAACGATGGATATTAAAATTCATGGATTAGAAAAGGCATTTGGGAAAACACAGGCGTTAAAGCCGTTACAGATTGTAATGAAAAAAGGGGAATTCACCACACTTTTAGGACCTTCAGGATGCGGGAAAACGACTTTACTTAGAATGATTGCAGGGCTTGAGGAACCGGATAAAGGTGAAATATATTTTGGAGATAAGTGCATGTATTCTTCTGCTAAAAAGATAAAAACATCTCCTCATGAACGGAATATCGGCATGGTATTTCAAGATTTTGCTTTATGGCCGCATATGACTGTATTTGAAAATGTTGCATTTGGTTTAAGGGCTACAAAGCAAACGAATCAATTAAGAGAAAAGGTAGAAGATGCGATAAAGCGAGTTCGTTTGCAAGGTATGGAGAAAAGATATCCGCATGAACTCTCAGGTGGACAGCAGCAACGTGTCGCATTTGCTAGAGCAATTGTAACGAAACCTCATTTTATTTTGTTCGATGAACCGTTAAGTGCACTCGATGCAATTTTGCGAGAAGAAATGCGATTAGAACTTATGGACATCGTTCATTCAATTGGTTTAACGGCATTGTATGTAACACATGATCAAACAGAAGCTATGTCAATGTCAGACCAAATTATTGTCATGAAGCAGGGTGAAGTATTACAAAAAGGAACACCAGAAGACATTTATGTGAAACCGTCTCATGAATTTGTTGCAAAATTTGTTGGTAAGGCAAATTGGCTTGTAGAGGGGAAAAAAATGATTCGTCCAGAGCATGTGAGCTGGACAAAAAATGACTTATGCGAAATGTATACAGGTGAAGTTCAGCACGTTACATATGTAGGAGAACGTTATGAAGTGAAAGTAAACATGGGGACACTCGGTGTATGGACAGCTTATCACAATAGTAAGCTAAGCGTTGGTAAACCGGTATCGTTATATGTACCAAAAAAATGTATTCATCATATAGGGGGAGAATCGTATGAAGAAATTCAGTTCGCTTAAGTCTTTATTTGTATGTACTTTACTATTTTCTGCTGTAGTAACAGGTTGTAGCTCAAAGACAGGCAGTGTAGATGCAAAAAATAAAAACGCTAATGAAAAGAAAATCGTTGTATATAGTGCAGGACCAAAAGGATTAGCAGAAAAAATTCAAAAGGACTTTGAAAAGAAAACAGGGATAAAAGTAGAAATGTTTCAAGGAACAACAGGTAAGATTTTAGCAAGAATGGAGGCTGAAAAGAAAAATCCAGTCGTTGACGTTGTCGTACTTGCTTCTTTACCAGCGATGGAAGGATTAAAAAAAGATGGGCAAACGTTAGCTTATAAAGAAGCAAAACAAGCTGATAAGCTTCGTTCTGAATGGTCGGATGATAAAGGACATTATTTTGGATATAGTGCTTCAGCATTAGGAATTGTGTATAACACAAAAAATGTGAAGACAGCACCTGAAGATTGGAGCGATATAACGAAAGGAGAATGGAAAGGGAAAGTGAATCTTCCAGATCCAGCACTTTCAGGTTCAGCTTTAGACTTTGTAACAGGATATGTGAAAAAGAATGGACAAGATGGATGGAATTTATTTGAACAGCTTAAGAAAAATGAAGTTACAGTAGCTGGGGCAAACCAAGAAGCGTTAGACCCAGTTGTAACAGGTGCGAAAGATATGGTAATTGCGGGTGTTGACTATATGACGTACAGTGCAAAAGCAAAGGGTGAACCGGTTGATATCGTATATCCAAAAAGCGGAACAGTCATTAGTCCACGTGCAGCAGGCATTATGAAGGATAGTAAAAATGTAGAAGGTGCAAAAGAGTTTATTGATTATTTATTATCAGATGATGTGCAAAAACAAGTTTCTAAAGCGTATTTGTTGCCCGGTAGAAAAGATATAAAAGCTGAAAATAGACCGAATGTAGAAGAGATTCCAGTATTAAATATTGATTGGAAAACAGTTGAGAAAGAACAAGATGAAATAGCAAAACAATTTAAGAAAGTATTTCAATAAGATGGTGATTACATGGTAAATCGATTCGTATCAGTAAGACAAGTTGGAATGACAGTAGCGTTGTTACTTGTGGCGATGTTAATCGTCATTCCGCTTTTTCTCATTTTATTTTCTAGTGTATATGAAAATAGCAGTTGGAATTTTTTAAAGCCTTTTGAAGTCATGCAGAGTGGTGGATTAGCTGGGATTTTTCTAAATTCGATGCTTCTAGGTGTACTCGTTGTAATAGGAGCTACAATATTTGCGTTTCCATTGGCGTTCATTATGAGCAAAACAGATGTAGGAAAGTATAGTAAGTTAGATATTGTTTTTATGATCCCATTTATGACCCCGCCCTATATCGGATCGATGGGATGGATTTTGTTCATGCAACCTAACGGTTATTTTGAACAATTTTTTCCGGCTTTAAAGCCGATTTCATCATCGTTTTTTAGTTTAGGCGGTATGGTTTTAATTATGAGTCTGCATTTATTCCCATTCCTTTACTTCATGTTGAAAAACACGTTACTTCAGATTGGGAGTAGTAAAGAAGAAGCGGCAGCAGTTCATGGTGGAAGTTTTTTCTATCGTTTAAGAAAAATAATACTACCGTTATTGTTATCAAGTTATGTAATGGGTGCTTTACTCATTTTCGTAAAGACGATTGCTGAATTTGGAACACCAGCTACATTCGGACGTAGAATAGGATTCCATGTGTTAACATCTGAGATTCATAAATTTATCTCTAGTTGGCCGATTGATTTTGGCAGTGCCACAGCACTATCTTCTTTATTACTTAGTGCGTGTATGCTCATTTGGTATATGCAAAATGTATTGAATCGAAAGTATACATATGCAATGGTTAGTGGAAAAGGTGTGAAATCTAAAAGGTATACTTTGTCTATATTTGCGCGCGTTATAGCATGGGTTTATGTAATTGGCTTACTAATAGTAGCAATTGGAATCCCATACTTTTCTATACTTATTGCTTCTTTGTCGAAGTTAAGAGGCGGTGGCTTACATTTTAATAACTTTACAACAAGCCATTATGAAGCATTATTTACAATTGGTTCTCCGGGATTAGAAGCTTTATGGAACAGTTTTCTTTTTTCACTCGTAACGGCGATTGTTGCTGTAATTATTGGCGTATTTTTGGCGCTTATGATTCGAAAGGGGAAAAAGTCCTCTGAAAAATGGCTTGATATGTGCGGCATGTTACCGAATATGGTACCAGGAATAGTGATGGTTGTAGGGCTTATTTTATTTTGGAATTCACCCTATATGCCTATGTCAATTTACAATACACCAGTCATGGTTATCGTAACGTATGTTGTTCTCTTTTTACCTTATACGGTGCAGTATGTAAAAGCATCGCTCGGACAAATTGATGATTCTCTTGTACAGGCAGGAAGTATTTTTTCCGGGAATTACATTTATATTTTTAGAAAAATAATATTGCCGCTTATTATTCCAGGAATTCTTGCTGGATGGGCGATGACATTTACGATTTCGATAAGAGAGTTAGTAGCATCGCTTCTCGTACTACCTCCATCAGTAGAAACGTCAGCAACGTTTATTTTTGCTCAATTTGAACAAGGAGAAGTATCTATAGGAATGGCAATGGCTGTTGTTTCTGTTGGGCTTACAACAATGTGCTTATTACTTCTGCAACATATGGAGCAAAAACGAAAAGGGGTAGCATGATGAGGATGGAAGTATGGGGAGGAGCGGGAGAATACGGTCGTTCCTGCTATTTTGTAAAAAATAAAGAGACAAAAATAGTATTTGATTGTGGTATTAATCGATCATATGAGGATAGTTATCCTAAAATAGAAAGAGAAGTTGTTCCATTTTTGGATGCAGTATTTTTATCACATATTCATGAAGACCATACGATGGGTTTACCTTTATTGACGAAGTATGGATATAAGAAAAAAATTTGGACGACTCGTTATACGAAGGAGCAACTTCCAGCTTATTTTGAAAAATGGGGAAACTACAATCTTTCAAAAGGGTGGAATTTACCTTATAACGATCAAAATATTAAAGATCTAAATTATGTATGTATTGATGAGATTAGTAATCCAAATGAATGGATACAGATTACACCAACGTTGCGGTTTCAATGGGGGTATAGTGGGCATGTATTAGGAGCTGTTTGGTTTTTAGTGGATATGTGTAATACATACGTATTTTATTCTGGTGATTATTCAGCAGAATCTAATATACTACGAGCTAATTTACCTGAAGATTTGCGAAGCGATATAAAAATTGCTATTGTAGATGCCGCTTATCACACTGATGATGTTTCACAAAAGGAACGAGTAGACGAATTATGTGCAGAAATTGAACGAGTTGCTCAAAATAAAGGAACAGTATTACTACCACTGCCCTCACTTGGTAGGGCGCAAGATATAGTATTGTATTTATATGAACGATATAAAGAACTTCCAATTATAGTAGATAAAGAAATTTTGGTTGGTTTTGAAGAGATGTTCGTATATAAAGATTGGTTAAAAAATAATGAAAAACTTGAACGGGTTGTGGAGAGTTTAAAAAGAAACATAATAGTTATGGATAATGACATTTGTATGCAAAATAGTTACGGAATAGTTGTAATGAGTGATGCGAATATGCAAATGAAACGAGCACAGTTATATTATGAACAACTGCGATATGAAGAACGAAATTCCATTATCTTTACTGGACATATTGCTAAAGGAAGTTTTGCAGAAAAAGTTTTGAAGGAACGTGTAGGTAAAGAATGTAGGGTGAAGCGAGTTCCATATAAAGTTCATCAAAGTATAAGTGACGTTAAGGAAATGTTAAATACACTATTACCAGAACATACGGTGTTAGTACATGCTTTGAAAGAGGATACGGATCGATTACAACAAAAGCTAAGCACAGCAGGATATGAAAATGTGTATTCGCTTACTCTGGAACGTATAGAAGTAATTTAAAATGTAAGGGAGATCGGTATATGAAAAAGGTATTTGTATTCGTAAGTATTTTCTTTTGTTGTTTCCTTTATAACGTTAAGGAAGGGTTTGCTGCTAGTCCAATGAAACCTAGTTTTGAAGTGAAGTTATTATTAAAGCCAGAACAAGTATTAGGTTATAACAAAGAGATGAAGCAAGAGGTACTAGAACATTTCCAGGCTGGTACAAATTATGAAAGAATACAAGTGCAATTTTTAGATACGGCGAATAAAAGTTTAAGTAATGAAGGTTGGTTTGCGAGGATCCGAAAGAAAGAATTTAGTAAAGATTTTGAGCTAACATATAAAAAGAGATACCCGATTCAAAATGGTATGATTCCAGATGCATTAGAAGTAGCTAAGAAGGATGGATTTGATAGTAAAACTGATAACTATGAGGCAGAAATAGATTGGGGATTTGAGAAGAAAACATTAAGTATTTCAAATAAGAAAAGTTATAGTGCTAAAGGGTATGGAGTACTTGATTTACCAAACGAACGAGCTGCTCAAAACATGTTAATAGAAAAGTTGCCAGGGAAAATGAACAAATGGTTGTATACGAATTGGGGAGAAGAGATGCTGAAGGATTCTCACATTTATGGTCCTGTATTAATGAAACGGTATACAGGTGAATTTGAAAATATAAAAATGAATATTGAAATTTGGCCATTAAGTAATACCGGGAAGATAGAAGATGACTTCGTAATAGAAGTGTCGTTTAAAACAAATGAGGAAAGTATCGCGACAAAACAAAGAGAATTATTAATGGCGAGTATAGAGAAAAAAGGATGGTTGTTACCGAAAGATAGTTTGAAGACAGAGCTTATTTTTCAGTAAATAGGAAAGAAGGAATCTATGTGCCATGGATTCCTTCTTCTAATATATGAGCATTAAGCTAAATCAGCTGACACGAACCTATCATTATTTTGAAGGTTTTTAGAGCGTAAACTATAAGCAACTACCTTCTTTTTATGTTGTTTTACTACATCAACATGCTCTTCATGACTATAAATATAAAATGTAAAATCTTTTTTGCCACGTTTTGCATTGATAATTAAAGGAGTGCCTTCATTGTGTGGTGGTGCATAATAGCGATCTAAAAATAATCCTTCGTTAAAATCATGAATAATTTTGGATTTCTTTTCGCCTTCTAAGTTATTTCCATTGATTGTAACAGTCACATTCTCTTCTTCAAGTTGTGGATGTGTTTCGTACTTGCTAATAATGGATTCAATAGCAGAGTTAGGAAGGCTAGAAACAATAATTTTAAATGCTCCAAATACAACTAACATTACAATAAACCAAGTCGTCATAGTATTTCATCCCCTTTATCCCACAGTAACGGTCCGTAAAATCCTGGTTGGTGCGGGCTAATAATCAGTGTGGGATAGATACCCCGTACTGACTAAAATTTCACTTTATCCTATTTAACAATATAACTCATGTGGCAATAGTACATATGGTGAAGTTTTGTATAATTTGTGAAAAATATTCCATTTTTATGAACGAAATATTAGAAAAATCAATTTTGTTACAAAAAGTTGAAATCGAAGTATTTTAAAAGAAAAAGGTTTATAATAAAAATATAACTAATAACAACATTACTAATTATAAGGAAGTGTAACTATGAGTACTGTAACAATCGTATATGGTATTATTCTTTCTACAATTATTGTTTTATTTATTGTCGGGGTATCGCGTTATATTCATAAGTGGAAAGAAGGAGTTGCGAAATTAAATCACATTGAAGAAGAACTTAGTGATTTAATGTTACATCATGGTAAGTAAAAAGTTTATTTTTTAACTAAATAATGTGAAAAAAATCACAAAACATGCTCTCATCATGAAGGCATGTTTTTTTGTTATGTTGTTAATAGGCACATTTATAAAATTTCCCCATACGATACAGTGTAAAATCAGAAATGTTCGGAGCGGGAAAGAGGGATTGAATGAGTAGTTCAGGTTATGTTACAGATAATAAAAATTTAAAGAAAAGCTCAGGAACGCCAAATCTTTTCTTTGATTCGAGAAAAAATGTCTTTTTTAAAAGAGATGAGAAAAACGTTGCATATGAAGTTACCTCAACGCAGTTACCTGCGATGATAGGAGGGGCGTTTGTTGATTTATTTATGACGAAAGGGCATATGCGGGAACCACATTGGCATCCGAATGCATGGGAATTAGATGTTGTTGTATCAGGAGAAGCAGTTACATCCATTTTAAATCCCGAAACGAATCAATTGCAAAATTATCATGTGAAAGCGGGGCAAACTGTCTTTATTCCAATGGGATGGTGGCATTGGATTACAGCGGTAACAGAAGAAGTACAATTACATTTGTTCTTTAATAACGATCAGTTTGAAACAGCAGAGGGATCAGACATACTTAGATTAACACCGCCAGAAGTATTTCAAGCTGCATACGGTGTAAGTGCAGAAAAATTAGGAAAGGACCTTTCGCCAATTAAGGAGTCAGTTGTAATTGGTCCTCCTAACTCAAATCGACTAAATAGAGTTAAAGAAAGTGACGACTCAAATATAGTTGTTACGTTAAATGGACAAATAACATCATGTGAAATAGAGTAACTCTTCCTTTTTTGGGAAAAGTTACTCTATTTTGTATAATTTTGTATTTTTATTCGTTATAATTATTATATAGAAGGGAATTTATAGAGGGGGCATATTGTGAACATATTAAAGATTATAGGAATTGTTGCAGGAGTCATTATAGTAGCCGTTATAGCTTTCTTTTTTATTATGAAGTACTATTTGTCAAAAGAAGATCCTGATTACGTATTAAAGTACATAAAAGAACATAAAGGTGATGAAACATGTTCATTACTTATTAGAAAAAACGGTGAAGTAGTAACATCTGTAAATGAAAATAAAAAATTACCATTAGCAAGTACGGCAAAAATCGTAATAGCAGTTGAATTTGCTAAGCAAGTGTCAGAAGGAAAAATAAGTCGAGATGAACAAATTTCATTGCAGGATTTAGAAAAATATTATGTTAAAAACACTGATGGTGGAGCGCATCCTGACTGGTTAGAAGATTCAAAAGTGAGAGAGTTAGTGCAAAATGGACAGATTGCTTTAGAAGAAGTGGCTAAAGGGATGATTCATTATAGTTCTAATGCGAATACAACATATTTGTTAGATAAGCTTGGAATAGAAAGAATAAATGATAGTTTAAAAGAGTTAGAACTTACTAGTCATGACAAGTTCTCTTCGTATACTGCTTCACTATATATGAGAGGGTATGTAGAAAAAGAGCTTAATGAGCCAGAAAATCAATCGTTAGAAATGATACGTAACATGTCTAATGATGAATATAATAAACACGTGTTACAAATACATGAATGGATGAAAGATGAAAGTGAATGGAAGAAACGTGATATACCATTAAAAATAGATATGGAATTCCAGCGTATTTGGTCAGATCGATTAGTGAGTGCAAATGCTAAAGATTATCTGAGTTTAATGGAAAAGATAAATAGTAGAAATTATTTTCCAAAATCAATGCAAGATGAAATTGATAATGTTTTTAAAGGAACAGTTGAAAATAGTAAGTTGGAATATGCTGGTCAAAAAGGTGGTTCTACCGCATTCGTATTGACAAAAAGTTTGTATACTACAGATAAGAAAGGGAATAAGGTAGAAGTTGTAATTATGTTTAACGATATAGAAGATCAAGTTGCATATCAAAAGCTGAGAAATAATATAGATTATTTTATTCAAGATGCTATAACAGATGAAGAATTCAGAAGAAAGTTATAATGGAATAATTTTATTATGTAAACAAAAGAGCGCTTTTTAAAAGGCGCTCTTTTCTATTCATGATACAGGATTTCCTATTTACTGCATGGAATATAGATTGAAACTAAGAAAGGAAGCTGAATAATGACTACAGTATATTTCGTTCGCCACGCTCACTCTACATATACAAAGGAAGAAAGGGAACGTCCCTTATCTGAAGAAGGAGAGATTGATGCAGGTAATGTAACAAGTTTGTTAAAGGATAAAAACATTGATGTTGTTATTTCTAGCCCGTATAAAAGGGCGATTCAAACCGTGCAAGGAATTGCGAATACATATAATTTATCAATACAACTGGAAGAAGATTTACGGGAAAGGTTATTAAGTAAAGAGCCAGTAACAGATTTTAACGATGCTATTCAGAAGGTATGGGAAGACTGGACTTTTGCATACGAAGGCGGAGAATCAAATGATGTAGTGCAAAGACGCGCTGTAATATGTATGCAAAGTATATTAAAAAAATATAAAGGTAAGAATATTGTAATAGGTACTCATGGGAATATTATGGTATTACTAATGAATTATTTTGATTCGAAATATGGTTTTCAGTTTTGGAAAACCCTTCATATGCCTGATGTGTATAAATTAACTTTTGATAATAATTGTTTCAGTTCTGCTGAAAGAATACAGTCTACAGATTATCAGATAAATAATTTGTAAAAGTTTATCAAAAAAAGAGGAAAGGGAGAAGGTATTGTAGAAGTATGACTTTGTAACATAAAAAATATTGGTTAAAGGAGGCTGTTTACATGTTTGAGAAAGAGAAAGAAGGGCTTATTGAAGTTCACAACGTATATGAAATCGCACCAGCAGATGGAGCAATTATAGGTATGGCAACGGAAGAAGAAATGGAGATTGCTGCTGAACTAGAGTTACAGTACTATGCCCATTCTCGTTTATTAGAAGCAAATATTCAGTTAGACGGTTCCTCCTATAAAGAGTTACTTCAGGAGTTCCAGGAGTACGAAAGAAAATCAATGAACTTTTGGAGAGCAATACATAAACGTTTAGCTGTGCCATGGGCATGGGTACTACGTATTGATGTTGCGAACGGTCCTATATATGTAAGCAATGGGAGTTCGTATTATGAAGAAGTCGATGATGAAGAAGACTATGAATAGATAAGTAAGGAAGCAGCTTTAGTTGCTTCCTTTTTTTATTTACAATAAGTGAATGGCTTCAATGATAGCATCTGGACGATCGTTTTCTATCCCGTGACTAGCATGTTCAGCCAAAATGTATTGGCTGTTTATTGAGAGATTTAATTGTTCACGAATAAGTTCTTGCCACATATCTTCAAGTTGTGTAGCTTCTTCTTTTGGCATACCGCCCTCAATCAATTGAGCAATAGAATATTGAGGATCTCTACTGATAACAATTAATGGTATTTCTAATGTTTTATGTTGTTTTTTTATTGAGCGAGCACAATTTTTCCACTCGGACAGTTCAGAAGCTGTCGCTTTATATAATGAAGGAGAGGTAGAAAATTTGATATGCTGTTTTGTTGTATTGACGAGCATAGATTTTAGTTCATTATAAAGTGCGTCTGCATCCATGTTGGAGTAAGTATAATATTTTTGTAGCCACATATCATCAGAATCAGTTTGATCAGAAACTGGTAAATGAAGCTCATCTAATCGGTGTAAGTTCATGGAAGTAGAATCAACTAAAAGAAGTGCTTGCAGCCTATCTTCATGTAACATTGCAAAATGTTGTGCACATAACCCTCCATAGGAATGGCCGATTAGAATGATTGGCTCGTGAATATGGAGTTTGTTTAGTAACATATGTAGTTCCTTTGTAACTTGCCTTGCTGTACGTGGAGTATTTCCTAGCTCACTTTTTCCGTAACCTGGGCGATGGTATGACACAACTGTAAAGTGTTGTGAAAGCTCTTCTATAATAGGGAGCCAATCATAAAATGAGCAACTCATTCCTGTTTGAATGACTACAGTTTGTTTACTGTTACCTCTTATATATACTTCTACAGTTTGTCCAAATATCTCTATTGATCTATTAATAGTAATTCCCCCTAAGCTTGAAATACTTTTTGGCAAGTAAAGACGATACACCAGGCACATATGCCGAAGAGTATAGATGTACTAAGTGAAAAGGAGTTCTTTAAACCGATATAAACAATAAATAATAGTAGTGCGGATGCAGGAAATCCATATAATACGCCTAAAGCGAATTGACTTAATTCTTGTTTACTCCCACCTTCGAAAGAAATCCAAAATAGGCTTAGTAAACTAACGAGTGGAAGGGCAGCGATAAAGCCGCCTATCGTACTATAATGTTTAGCGACTTCAGTAATAACGCCGATAATAAGTGCCGAAACGATTACTTTAACGAGGAAATGCATATTTTGCCTCCTTCGCTAATAACGAAAAGGCTTTTTCTATTAGTTGTTGTTCTTCTTTTGATAACTGTGATTCTAATATTTTTATCTTTTCTTTATCTAGTAAAGTATGCTTTTCTAATACTTCAATGCCTTCTTTCGTTAAAGTAAGGTTTACAACCCTTTCATCGTGTTTGTTTCTTTCTTTTATAATAAATCCTTTTTGAATAAGGCGCTTTACGTGTTCAGATGCTGTGTTATGAGAGAGACTAAGCTCAGTAGCAACTTTTCCAATTGTTATATCTTTCTCACGAGAAACGATTTGTAAAATACGAATAGCTTGGTGAGAAAGGTTGTCTTCATATTCATATCGTAAGTGATAATAAATACTTTCCCAATGTTGATTAATGTCTTTCATAATGATAAATCCTCCTATTTTTATATCGTATAGTAAGATATATTCGTTGAATCAGAAGTAAAATCCTTTTATTTTCATTAAAAATGTTGAAAAAGTTTATTTTTATTGAAATATAAGGTAATCTATGTGTAAAGGTATACATTTAGCAAGAGAGAGGATGATAGCTGTGAATACATTTAAATGGATTAGTCATGAAAAGATGTATGTAGATCAAATACATGTTGAAAAATGTGGTCCTCTTTCAGTCGGCGTATATGGAGGAAATCAAGAGAGTGATGCATATGAAAGAGGAGATGCAGTGCTAGCTTGGTGGGATCCGAAATTAGAATTTGAATTTGTTATGATTTTTGATACACATCATAAAACGAAAAATATACATTATATAATAGAAGCGATTTCAGAAAGAGAAGAAAAACTAAAAGAGTTATTTTCATACCCAATCCATTTAGCTTTTCATCATACACATATGTATTTATTAGCGTTATTTACAGATGAGCTCTTTATCGAGAAATGTGACCAAGATGATGAGGAACTTGCATGTTTAATTTGTTTACGAAAAGGCGAGTTCTTATATTGGCTATCAGTTGGTGATTGCTTCGCGTATTTATTCCATTCAGAGCAAACGAAAAATGGAAAAGGTAGGCTAAATAAGCGTAAGAACTATGAGTATATAGGAAGAAAAAATGTTTTTGCAGCGAATACACCTTGTTTTACATCAGGGGTAAGGGGATTAGAAAAAGGTCAGAATCACATTGTAATGGCAACGGATGGTATTTTAGAGTGTGATAAACTAAAGTTTGATGATGATCAATCTTTAGTAGAAATATTACACGACGGATCTTGTTTACAGATTGAGCCTGTATTAACAAATGTACTTCAGTGGAAAGGTAGAGATTGTGCCACTATTATTGGATGGTCCATCGATACTGAAAATAGACAATGTGCCAATTAATAAATGAAAGAGAGTTCAAGGGTTTTTGTCCTTGAACTCTTTTTTGTTAAGCAATATGAATATGATACGTTTTTAACCATTCATTTACTTGTAGCATATACTCCATAGCACTTCTTGCTTCAAAATTGGTAATCTTTTTGTTACTTTGATCAGCAATTGCAAGTAATATGGAATGGTTAATGAGTGAGAAAACAGGATTGTTTTTATTGCTGCACATATCAAGCGTTAAATTGCGGATTGTTTGTAAATAGTGTGGATCCTGTGAAGTAGGGTAAGCGCTTTTTCTTCTATTTCGCACATCATCAGGTAAAGCCGGTTTCAGCGCTCTACGTAAAATTCCCTTTTCAATATTATCAATACTTTTTATGTTGAAAGGAACATTCCATAAATATTCAACTAGTCTATAATCGCAAAACGGTACACGAACTTCAAATCCTACAGCCATACTCATACGGTCTTTACGGTCGAGTAAGAACGGAAGGAATCGTGTTAAAAATAAATAAAACATTTGACGTTGTTTCGCGGATTTTTTACTTTCACCTTCAAGAGTAGGTACTTCAAGAGCAGCTTCATGGAATCGTTTATTAATATACTGCTCAGGATTACATTGAGTTGTTACGTCGTTTAATAATAGAGAAGATGTGTTTTTCCAGTTTGTTAACCACGGAAACTTATCTACATATAATAGTTCTTCTTGATGAAACCAAGGATATCCCCCGAATACTTCATCAGCAGATTCTCCAGATAAAGCTACGGTTGCATCTTTTTTCATTTCGCAAAATAGTAAATAAAGTGAAGTTTCCATTTCGCCAGCACTGGGTAAATCTTTCGCGTGAAGGGGAACGAATAAGTGATTTGCTAACTCTTCAGCATTCACAATAATGTCATGATGCGATGTCCCTACATGTTCAGAAACATGTTTTACCCAAGGAGCGTCTAAACCAGTTCGAGCAAATGTCAGTTCGAAATCTTTCGCGCTATTTAAAAAATCGATTGAATATGTGTGAAGTGTTTTGTGTTCCTCTCTAAATTCTTTACCCGCAAGTGCAGTAATACCGCTAGAGTCTAATCCGCCTGATAACATACAGACGAGAGGAACATCGGCAATTAATTGTCTTTTTACTGTATCTTGTAAAATAGATAAAATATGTGATGATGTATCATCAGTAGAATCTGTATGAATCTTACTTTCTAAATTCCAATACTTTTGAACTACTTTTTTATCACGTGTGAATGTTATAGAATGTCCAGCACGAACTTCTTGGATATGTTTAAAGACGCCACATCCTGGAGTTCGAAATAAGCCTAATCCAAATATTTCATTTATGCCGTCCGCATCAATTTCAGCAGGAACAGATGGATGAGCTAATAATGCCTTTATTTCAGATCCGAAAATAATACTGTCATTTCTTTCTGTATAAAAGAGTGGCTTTACGCCTAAATGATCACGTGCTAAAAACAGTTGTTGCTTCTGATCATCCCATAAGGCGAAAGCGAAAATTCCGTTTAAATGTTGTACGCAGTCTTCTTTCCATTCTAAATAAGCATGTAGTAACACTTCTGTATCTGAATGCGTTTCAAATGCATGCCCACATTTTTGAAGCTGTTCTCTCAGCTCACGAAAATTATAAATTTCTCCATTATAAGTAAGAGCATACGTATAATCACCGGCACGGAATGTTTTTGGCTGCGTCCCGCCTTCTGGGTCAATAACAATTAAACGTCGGTGTGCAAAAGCCGCATGAGGTGAAAACCAAAATCCTTCAGCATCAGGACCGCGATGCTGAATACTATTCGCCATCTTTTCTAAAATAACATGTTCATTTGAAAGATCTTTCTTCCAATCTACCCAACCTGTAATTCCACACATACAAATCTCATCTCCTAATTTAAAATTATAAAAATAGATTAATTAAATGAAATGTACATCAGGTTAAAGAATGTCTGCATAAATAGTGTACTACACTAATTGAATTACAGACTTGAGAAAATTTTCTTCAAGCTTATATTTATATGAGACAATGGCTAAGGAAAAGTATTCCATTACATACAAAAAATAAAAAAGATGAGAGAAAATATTTTTTTAGACGTTATATAGGGTGTAAAAGCTTTTACAAAAAAATAAGGGGAATCGCTACATGAAATCAAATGAGAAAAATTTTATAAAAAGATTACAGCGGCAGAAGGAAGATGCGCTAGAATTTGTTGTCGATACATACTTACCGCTCATAAAGGGGATAACGCACAAAGTTCTTCTTCCGGTTCAAAATGATGGACTCATAGAGGAATGTGTAAACGATATATTTCTTTCCATTTGGAATAATGCAAATAAATTTCATGGAGAGCCGAATGATTTTAAAAAATGGATTGCAGCGATTGCAAAGTTTAAGGCGATTGATTATTACCGGAAAGCGACTAGAACAGTAGAAATTATTTCAGATGAGTTTCATATTAGTACAGAAAAATCGGCAGAAGATGAATTAATCGTTATGGAAGATAGGGAAGAGTTATTGAAGCTTATTAATCAATTAGAACCGTTAGATCAAAAGGTGTTCGTTATGAAATATCTCCTCGGCATGAAGACAGAGGAAATCGGTGACAAGTTAGGATTAACCAGGGCAGCGATCGATAATCGTGTGTACCGGGGAAAAAAGAAACTACAACAAAATGCTACGAATATTAGTTTTGGAGGTAGTGCAATATGAAAGACATTTATGAACTATTAAATGATATTGATATAGATGAAAAAGAACTTGAGACTTCTGAAATTGAAAAAGAAAAAGTGAAACGTAATTTAAAACGATCTATACGTACGAAGAAAAAGATGAAAACTTGGAAAAAAGGTGTCGCTGCTGCATCCATTTTAGTAGGATTATCAGTTGTAACACTCGGTATCGGATTTCCTACATATGCTGGAGGATTGCCAATTGTAGGTGACATATTCCGCTTTTTAGATAACGGTAGAACAGGATTATATGAAAATTATAAAGAGTTTTCGACTGAATTGAATATGACGAAAGAGAGTAATGGGGTTAAAGTTACAATTAATGATGCTGTGTTCGATGGTAGAACTGTAACGATAACGTATTCTATAGAAAGTGATAAAGATTTAGGAGAGCATCCGAGCATATTTGGTTCCCCACAGGTAAGCATGTCTAATGGTGCGGCAGGAAGTTCTAAAACTACGAAAGTAGGAGATAAAAAATATGTAGGTATGACTACAACAAGTGATCTTGGTAGTAAAAGAATGGACGTTGCAAATGTTAGATGGAATATGGAATCAATTAATATGTACGAAGAAAAAAAATCAATTAAAGGGAACTGGAATTTCGCACTTAGTTTAAAAGCAATGGATAGTAAGGAAGTAAAGCTCAATAGGGTTTCTGAAAATGAATTAATAAAAGTAAATATAGACAAAATGGAAGTAACCCCGATGTCCTTTATCGTTTTTTACAATCAAGAAGAATCTAAGGCATTACGAAGTATATGGGATAGCGCGGATGTGGAATTAGAAATAAAAGATGATTTAGGAAATAAATATGCAGGTGAAGGAAATGGAGGAACTGGTACAGTAGCAGAACCACATAAAAGTAGTTGGAGTGCTACATTCCAAAAGTTAAACGAAAATGCTACAAAGCTTATTGTCACACCTCACGTGCACTTGCGAGTTCATACACCTGAAAATCATGGTGGAGTGGAGTATGTGAATGGGAAAGAGAAGAAAATAGAAGTACCGAAAAAAGAAGCGAAGAGTAAAGATATAGTGTTAGATGATATTGTCATTGATTTAAAGAAATAAATAGAGAGCCTGCCTTAAATGAAGGCAGGCTCTTTTTGTTAAGAACTAGTAACGAGCAATGCATGCGGATGCTGCGTTTTATATTCCTCTTTCCATGTAATGTTTAGTTGTTCCCACGTTTCACCGCTATCAGTGGATTGAAAGATGCCATTGTTATTTAAAGTGTAAAACGTATGTGGTTCGGCTGGATTTGTAGCAAACATCGAAATGACTGTACCAATTGCAGATGGTAGACCTTGCTGTACTTGCTGGAACGGAGTCTCTTTCGTTTTACGATAAATATAAGATTCATAAGGAATACGGTGATGAGCTAAATCAGCACTCGGTGCGGCAGAAACGAGAATTGTATCGCAATCAGCTGGATCGATAGCCATACTGTATAAATAATGATGCTCAAGTCCGTCACTACATGAGATCCAGCTGTTTCCACTGTTATAACTTTCAAGATATGCGCGATCAGGTCCGCCCATAAATCCGTCACCACATGATGCATAAAGGCGATTTGGGGCTTCAGGGTGCATGAGTAATTGATGAGCATCGATAGGAGCACCGAATTTTTTATCAATCCATGTATGCCCTTTATCATTACTTTGAATAACAGCACCAGCTTCGATTGAAACATGGAGTGTATTTGGATTGTTTGGATCAACTGTAATCCAGCGTACGTGATGGGTAAAAGGTCTAGGCGGAAAAGCCCACGTATAGGAAGATAATAATGATTTCATATTTTTAAGTTCAGTCCACGTTTCACCACCATTTTCTGAACGGAATAAAGCACTCGGTTCTGTGCCGACATAAACGACGCCGTAGCCGTTAACTTGTTCATTTGAGCTTATCGTTATAGAAGTAATAGAAGAGTGTAAAATACCATCCTCTTTAGGGAAATCAAAGTAACGATATGAATCTCCAATTGGTCTCCATGAATCCCCGCCATCGTCACTTAGCCATAAACCTCGTCCAAATGTGCCGCAATATACACGATTTGTTTGGAATGGATCAACCACAATACAGGTAGGTTGCATATTTTGTAAATGATATGTGGTTTCATAGTTACCATATTGTTCTTTTACTACAACAAGTTCACGCTCCATGCAGAGAAATAGTCGTTTCAAGTTTGTAACCCCCTTAAAAATTCTTTCATTAGTAAACAATATGAAAATAAAAAAGAAGTAGTCTTGTTTTTAGTTGAGAAAAAGGACTTGTTTGAAAAGTAGCGAAGTTTGTATACAGAGGAAGCGGGATAAAGTGAAACTTTAATCAGTGGGGTATTGTTCATCTTCTACGGATTAGTAGCATTCACTATCGGGCGTTAATGGGGGATAAAGATAGGGAATGTGTTTCATACTAACATACAGATATTGCACTTAAAGGAGTATTTGTATGGGACACTCACATGATCACGGTCATTCAAAAAATAAAAAAGCGTTATTAATTGCCTTCTTATTAACAACAAGTTTTATGATTGCTGAAGTTATTGGCGGATTTGTAACAAATAGCTTAGCACTATTGTCTGACGCAGGGCATATGTTAAGTGATGCAGTATCCTTAGCTTTAAGTTTACTTGCGTTCAAGCTTGGGGAAAAAACGGCAACGGCCGCGAAAACATATGGGTATAAGCGAGTCGAAATGTTAGCGGCATTATGTAATGGTGTCGTTCTTATTGTCATTTCAGTATATATTTTTATTGAAGCAATTCGTCGTTTTAAGGAACCAGTTGAAATCGCTAGTAATGGAATGCTCATTATTGCTGTACTTGGTCTGCTTATTAATATTGTATCAGCTTGGATATTAATGAGAGGCGGAGATGTGAAAGGTAATTTAAATTTAAGAAGTGCGTTCTTACATGTACTAGGCGATTTATTAGGTTCAGTTGGAGCGATTATTGCTGCGTTACTTATTAAATTTTTTGGATGGACTGCTGCAGATGCGGTTGCTAGTATTCTTGTGTCTATTTTAGTCATTATAAGTGGATGGCGTGTAACACGTGATACAGTTCATATATTAATGGAAGGTGCACCGCAGCACATAGATGCTGAAGAGGTGAAAAATACATTATTAAATATTACTATTATAAAAGAAGTTCATGATTTACATATATGGTCTGTAACATCAGATTTTCAAGTATTAACTTGCCATCTTATTATCGAAGGTAATGAAACGCAAAGCGTATTGAAAGAAGCAACGGATGTATTAAAGGGGAAATTTCATGTAGAACATGTCACCATTCAAGTTGAAATAGAAGGTGAATTTAACCATAATGAGACAACTTGCAAAGTATGAAAGAAAAAGGGTATGAAAAAGTGTCATAACATTTTTCGCGTGGCATACATATATATAATGTGGCCACAAATACTTTGTAAGGTAAATATTTCATAAGATTACTTTACTTATTAAGAATCATCTTTTATAATCAAAAGTGGTAATTGATAAAGATTATCATTTTCAATGATCGTAGAAAGGAGTTTTTTAAAAGATGAGTAGTCAACTCCGTTTTGCTGTTGAAAATCGTAAGAGACATTTAATTGATGAGTTAATTGGGGCAGGGGTGTTTAAGATTCGCGACCGACAATTATACGAGCTGTCTTTAGAGGAATTGGAAAAAGAGTACGAGCATATTGAAGATTACGCAAATATTCAGGCATAGCATATAGATTATTAAAGAAGGAGCTGGTTACACTTTTGTGTAACCAGCTTTATTATTTCATAGAAATTATTTTTTGTATTTCTTTCATTGGACGGAGCCAGTTTTGAGACATCATTTGTTCCATTCGTTTTTCATCCTGTTTTTGTAGTGCTTGAATTATAGAGTGATGTTCTTTAATAGATTGACTTGCAGGCACGAAGTTTTGGAAAAATAAATATTCAAGGCGTAAAATGTGAAGTTGCATATTTTCTAGAAAAGGTTCAATATATCGGTTTTTAGCAATAGAAGTAATTGTATTGTGAAATCGTATATCTAGTTCTAAAGCTTTTTTTGAATCTTTTTCATGTATAGATTGTTGAAAAGCATCATTTATCTCGGAAAGTAGTTTAATATCAGCGTCTGTAACTTTTTGAAGTGCTTGCTTTCCTATAATTGAGTGAAGACCAGCTATCGTCTCATAAATGATAGATACGTCGTCTAACTTAATAGGCGCGATTTTCGTTTTTTGCCCAGGTACCATTTCAACTAATCCAGAAAGCTCTAAAATTTGTAAAGCTTCTCTAACAGGTGTTCTGCTTACTCCTAGTGCTTCTGCCAATTCCCCATCATTTATTTTTTCATCAGGTCGTAAAACACCTTCTATAATCCAATCTTGCAGTTGATTTAAAACGAGTGACTTTGCTGAAACTCTTCCTGGTTTTTTATAATTTTGAGGGACAGGCATAGTGAATTCAATCCTTTCATTGTATATATTTCTTTTTCGTATTAACAAGCTTTAATTTTGGTTTTCCTTTATCCGGTTTTTGGCTTAATATGAGCACCATTACAATTACACAAAAAGCACCTAATAACTGAAAAGATTGAAACGGTACGTGCAAAATAAGCACAGAAGAAATAATAGCTGCGAGTGGTTCTGTACAGCCAAATAATGTTGTTTCTTTAGGCGTAAGGTATCTTATGCTATCTAAGTATAAATAAAATGCGATGAGTGTCCCGAAAATGACGACAAATGTAATGAGCGGGAGGGTACTTAGTTTTACATATTTCATAGTTGATAATAAAATGAATTCGTTTGTGGAAATAAAGTGTAAAATCGTTACGCCAATCCCTCCAATGATCATCCCCCATCCAACGATAACGGATGAAGACCACTTTTCTAACAATTCTTTTGAATACAAACTATAAAATGCAAGAGATAGTCCAGATAAAACGCCCCAAATGATAGCAGGTGTAGATACAGCTAAGTTATGAACAGAACCGTTTGTTAATAGGAGAAAAGTCCCTACTAATGAGAGGGTAATTGAAATATAATCAATTTTTGATGGGCGAACGCTCCATTTGAAAAGTAAGTATACAGTGATAAATATAGGGGCTAAATATTGTAACAAAGTTGCAACAGCAGCGTTTCCTTCTTTAATAGAAGCGAAGTACGTGTACTGTACAGCAAGCATGCCTAAAAGACCGAACAAAATTATCTTATTTGCATCAGACTTTTGTTTCCAAATTCCAAATATTTCTTTTTTGTTCGCTCCGAATGATGACATAATGAGCAAAATAGCACCGGATATAAGCAAACGGATTGTAACTAACCATTCAGTAGAAACGTTTTCATACTGAAAAAGTTGTTGCGCAGCTGTTCCGGATAAGCCCCATAAACAAGCACCGATTACAACCATAATAATTCCTTTTAAACGATTTGAATCCATAAAATATATAAGTCCTCCTTTCAAAAAAATATATATTAGATACAATATGCAATATATCACGAAATGGAGTATTAATAAACTGAAATTTCTAATTAAAAATAAAATTGTTTAGTAAGAACGATCATCTTTTTTGTGTATAGTAAAATATCGTAGGGGAGAGTTATATGCTAGCAGGATTTTTGGTTTGTTTATTTGTTGGATTACTTATCATTTTTTTAGGCTATCAAATACATGTGAAAAAGAGATTGTTTTTGTTGGCAGGCTATCAGGAAGAAACGTTTGTTGGAGATAAAAATAAATTAGCGAAGCTTTCAGGTGTGTTTTCCTATATAGTCGGAGTTGCTACTATACTATTACCGTTTGGCTTAGAAAAAATAGGTGATGTAGTTGGTATCGTATATGCTATCTTAATTGTTTTAGGTACAATTGTGTTTCTTATTAAAGCAAATATGTTAAATAAGAGTACTACAAAGTGAAAAAGGCTCCATGCTACGGAAGCCTTTTTATTATGAAGTGAAAGTAAAAGCGGGAATAGGATCAACAAATGTATTTCAATCTTGTTTCATTTCTTTTTCTGTTAATAGAACGATTCATATCGATGCCGATAAATACAAGTTCAGTTATTTGATCTCCATATCGTTCATCCAAGTTTTTCAATGCTTCTGGTTCTAAGGAATGCTATTTCCACTTGTGAAAATAAGTAAAGTAGAGAAGATTAAGAAGCCAGCAAATCCATATGTATATGAAGAATTACCCCAATAAGAATGGGGTAATTCTTCATCTTTTTATGAAATATAATCATAATCGCGGCGCCAAAAAAATAAAGATAAGAGTAATTTGGTTTGTTAAAAATATGTGTATAAGGAGATACGTGATGAACTGGGTTACTCATAAACCATCGTTTGAATTTGAAAATTTTAGTCCTATTATTCGGTCACAATCTGCGTGGAGTGGGCATTTAGATTTCGCATATGATTTAGTAAGATTTGAAGAACCAGCAACTTTAGTTGAGTTAGGTACGCATTTAGGTGCTTCCTTTTTTAGTTTTTGCCAGGGGGTAAAAGATGGTGGGTTAGCCACAAAATGTTTTGCTGTAGATACTTGGGCTGGAGATGGGCATACAGGTCCATATGGAGAAGGGGTTTTTCAAATAGTAGAAAAAGTGGTGAGGGATAACTACCTGAATATAGGGAATTTAATTCGGTCTACTTTTGATGATGCTCTGGATGAGTTTCAAGATGAAACGATAAATCTTTTGCATATTGATGGCTATCATACGTATGAAGCTGTTTCTCATGATTATAAAACATGGTTACCTAAAGTTGCGAAAAACGGTATTGTATTATTTCATGATATTGAAGTTAAAAACGGTGATTTCGGTGTGTATAAGTTTTGGGATGAGGTCAAGGTGAAATACCCTCATTTTCAGTTTGGGCATTCATATGGACTCGGAGTTTTATTTCCGAAAGGTTGTAGCGATAAGTTTTCGGAAATACTTAAAAATAAAGAAGAGATACAAAATATGTATAAATAAAAGAGGCGCATGCATCGATTAAATGATGTGTGCTCTTTTTTTATGTGGAAATATATTATTACATATGAGGTGAAAGCGGTAGTAAAAAGTTTTGTTGAGGCAAATATTAAAAAGGTTATTATGGGTTAATAATTAGTGGGGATGGATAAAACCCTCATTGATTAAAGTTTTATTTCATTAGGTGTTTTTATCTAAATAAATAAAAATACAACATTTTTTATATTTTTCATTGCGAAAAGCGCAATCTACTTTTACAATAGAAAGGGTTGTGAATATATTATACTGAAAAAATAAATCGAAATAATATGAAAATTTTGTTTTGTCTTCGCTAATTGTATACTACATACACGTAAGACTACATACATCATGTTATCGACTTGTAAGGAGAGAAAAAAATGAAAAGTGTAAGATTACCATCGATGCTAGAAATTATTATTCTTTTATGCCTATTTCTTGCTGTCGTCTTTTCCTTCCAAACGATTTTTGATCTCCCAATTCAATTAGCGCTATTTATTTCATGGTTTTTAGTTATTGCGCTTGGATTAAGATTAGGATTTCGTTATCAAGAATTGCAAGATGCAATTACGAAAGGGATTTCTAATGGATTAGAAGCAATTCTTATTTTAGTTGCAGTTGGGGCTTTAATTGGAACGTGGATTGCTGGTGGGGTTGTACCTACATTAATTTATTATGGATTAGAGTTCATTCATCCTAGCATATTCTTATTGGCAACTTTAATTATTTGTTCAATCACTTCTATCGCGACAGGAACATCATGGGGAACAGTTGGAACTGCAGGTATTGCTATGATGGCGATAGGTGAAGGGCTTGGATTACCACTTCCGCTTGTTGCGGGTGCAGTCCTTTCAGGAGCTTATTTCGGAGACAAATTATCACCACTTTCTGATAGCACAGTTCTTGCAGCTTCTATGGCGAAAGTAGATGTTATCGCTCACGTTCGAGCTATGCTCGTATTAGACGTTCCAGCTTATATTATTACCAGCATTATGTTTACTGTTGCTGGATGGATGTATGGCGGGGATAATGTAGATTTAAATAGAGTTGAGTTTTTAAAAGAATCTTTATTAAAGCACTTTGATATTAAAATATGGATGCTTGTTCCAGCGGTAATTGTTATTGTGCTATTGGCGATGAAGAAACCATCTATGCCAACAATTGCTATGGGAGCTTTAATTGGTGCAATTTGGGCAACACTTTTCCAAGGAATGAACTTTGGAGAGGCAATTGGAACAGCATATAACGGATTCTCAATTCAATCTGGTGTCGAGTTTGTCGATAAGTTATTAAACCGTGGTGGAATTAATGGTATGCTTGGTTCAGTAGCTGTTATTATTTTCGGATTAGGTTTTGGTGGATTACTTGAAAAGTTAGGTGTTCTAAAGGTAATCGTATCGAAATTTGAGAAGAAATTAAATTCTGCAGGTAATGTAACATTGTCTACATTAATCGTTGCATTTTTAGCTAACATATTTGGTTGTGCGATGTACGTATCACTTATTTTAACACCAAAAATTATGGAAGATAGCTATGATAAATTAAAAATAGATCGCCGCGTATTAGCACGTAACTCAGAAGTAGGTGGAACTTTGACTTCTGGTATGGTTCCATGGTCTGATAATGGTATTTTTATGGCTGGTATTTTAGGTGTATCAACATTATCATACGTTCCATTTATGTGGCTAAGCTTCGTATCACTCATTTTAGCAGTTATTTATGGATATACAGGCAAGTTCATTTGGTATGTAGATGATGCGGATAAAGGAAAGCAAGCATCATAAAAAAATTACCTTCTGCGGTGGCGGAAGGTAATTTTTTTTATATGTATTAATGAGAATTCTTATCATTTGATAGAAAGTCTGTTAAAATAAAAGATGTAGGTATTTTATTTTCAAGGGGATGAAAAAATGGAGTACAGAATTGAAAGAGATACATTAGGAGAAATGAAAGTTCCAGCTGATAAATTATGGGCAGCACAAACGCAGCGTAGTAAGGAAAATTTTCCGATTGGAACAGAGCATATGCCGCTTGAAATTGTAAAAGCATTTGCGATTTTAAAGAAGAGTGCAGCGCTTAGTAATCAAAAATTAGGAAAGCTATCAGAAGAGAAGACGCAAGCAATTGTGGAAGCTGCTGATGAAGTTATCGCAGAAAAATGGAATGAACATTTTCCACTTGTCGTATGGCAAACGGGTAGTGGTACACAATCGAATATGAATGTAAATGAAGTAATTGCAAACCGCGGTAATCAAATTTTGAAAGAAAAGGGATCTGACGTACATATTCATCCGAATGATGACGTGAACATGTCTCAAAGTTCAAATGATACGTTCCCAACAGCACTTCATGTAGCGTGTGTAATTGCGGTAGAAAACCATGTATTGCCAGCTATTACGAAATTAAAAGAAACATTAGCAGAAAAAGTAACTGCATTTGAACATATTATTAAAATCGGTCGTACGCATTTACAAGATGCAACACCTTTAACGTTAGGACAAGAAATTAGCGGATGGCACCGTATGCTTGAAAAAACAGAGCGTATGATTGCAGATAGCAATACATATATGAAAGAATTAGCAATTGGTGGTACTGCGGTTGGAACTGGAATTAATGCGCACCCTAAATTTGGTGAGATGGTAGCAGAAGAAATTAGTCTGTTTACAGGTAAACAATTTGTTTCTGCACCAAATAAATTCCATGCGTTAACGAGCCATGATGAAGTTGTATTTGCACATGGAGCATTAAAAGCATTAGCTGCTGATTTAATGAAGATAGCTAACGATGTGCGCTGGCTTGCAAGTGGTCCACGAAGTGGTCTTGGGGAAATTATTATCCCTGCAAATGAACCAGGAAGCTCTATTATGCCAGGTAAAGTAAATCCAACGCAAAGTGAAGCATTAACAATGGTTGTAGCACAAGTTATGGGGAATGACACAACAATCGGATTTGCTGCGAGCCAAGGTAATTTTGAGCTAAACGTATTCAAACCAGTTATTGCTTACAACTTCCTGCAATCTGCTCACTTATTAGCTGATGCAACCGTTTCGTTTAATGATAAATGTGCAGTTGGTATTGAAGCAGATGAAGAAGTAATTAATGAAAATGTAAATCGTTCATTAATGCTTGTAACAGTGCTAAACCCACATATCGGGTATGAAAATGCCGCGAAAATTGCAAAGCATGCCCATAAAGAAGGGTTAACTTTAAAAGAAGCAGCATTGCAATCTGGACTACTAACAGAAGAGCAATTTGATGAGATTGTAGATCCGAAAAAAATGATTGCTCCGAAAGAATAATAGAAGAGGCCAAGATTCTTAATTTAGAATCTTGGCTTTTTTATCCCGCTATTTGCCGGGCAGTAAAACTCCTACCTCAAAATTCGGCTGAAGCAAAGAAGTTAGGTGGGAGCCCTGCTGCCCATAAACGCCCGATTGGTGAAGGCTAATAATCAGTGGGGGATGAACAAAACCTCCACTGATTAAAGTTTCACTTTATCACATATTAATTTTTAATTCCTTGCGGAAAAGTAAATACACATAAAGGGTCATATTTTTTACCGATTTTTCTTAATTTGTTCGCATGTGTCCCGTAATAAGCGTTCATATAATCTTTCAAATCGCTGTATGGGAAATTGATGAATGAGCCTTCTGTTATAGATTCTATATAGTCAAATCGGCTTTCTAACCATTGGGAATTATCCTTTTTAACAATCGGATCTTCCCATATAGTTTGGATTCCTAGAATATAATGTGCATCGCGGTAATAAAAAGCGCTCGCATCTTTACCTACATCTTGAATTTTTCCTCCAAGGGGGTAGAGACTTATAGCTGCAAAAATACTACCGGAAGCTCTATCTTCAATAAGACTAATAATTTTTTCGATTTCTTCCTCGTTATATTGTTTATGAACGAACCGGCCTATAGATTTAAATTGTTCAGACGAGGGATATGAAGATTCTACAATGGCCATTGCTTCAAGAAAACTGATATATTGTAAATTCATCTTCACCCCGTTTATATTGAGTAAATCTTGTAGAATGAACGCTGCATCTTCTGGGGTACCGTAATATAAACCTCGTCCATATATTGCAAGTCCTTCCACAGCAGAGTTGTATATGCTCGCACCGATTGTCATCTTACTATTTAAATTTACTAGCCAGCTTTGCCATGTGTGAAGAAATTCCTTTTGGATGTCTACTGAAGCGTTAGGCCAATATAGTTCAACGAAAGTAACTTTATCAACTATTGGAGGGAGCTTAAAAGTTAGCGAAACAACGATGCCAAAATTTCCGCCACCTGCCCCGCGACAAGCCCAAAATAAGTCTTTATGGCAAGTTTCATTAGCTGTAATTACTTTACCTTTATAGTCAATTAATTCTAACTCTATTAAATTGTCACAACCAAGGCCGAAATACCTACTAGAATAGCCCCAACCGCCACCTAAAGTGTATCCACTTACTCCAACAGTTGGACAAGTTCCTCCTGGAAATGGATAACCTTTTGAAGAGATAAAGTCATAGATTTGTTTATTTTGAGCACCACCTTGAATGACTAATGTATTTTTATGTTCATTAAGCTGCATACAGTTCATTTTACTTATATCAATTACGAGGACATTGTTTCCGACAGAATATCCTTCGTAATGGTGTCCACCAGAACGAATGCGAATAGCAATTTCATTTTTTCTCGCCCAAATAATCGCATTACTAACATCCCATTTCGTAAAACAATAAATGATAGCTAAAGGAAACTTTTGAATAGCCCGATTCCATTCTTGTCTAGCTTCTTCGTACTCACAATCATATCTTGTAATAATTTCACCTGTTAATCCTTCATAACTTAACTCATACATAATAAGCACCTTTCATTCATTTTGTGTAGTAGTTTGTTTTTCTAGAAATAGTGTATGTTCGTATCGTTTGTTTGTGATGAAGGCGTAGTATCTTTATGTAATAAAAAATAGACTAACTATTGGGGAGTTAGCCTGAGGGGAGAATAAATATGTAAACGGCGGTTTTACTTGGGGAGGATATTCAATTCTTATATAGTTATCCTAATAGCATTGAACTGTCTCAAACAAAATTATTCATTTGAGGTACTATTGATTATTTTCACATTTGGCCAGTTTTCTTTTAAGAGTGAAATGAATTTCTCCTCTTCTTGTGGTACGAAAGATGTTACTGAGTCGAATAAATTATAATGAATTTCTATTTGTTGTCTTGTCCAATTTTCTGAACGAAGCTTTTTACCAGAGTATTTAATGTGGCGTATATCTTCAAATGGAATTTCAGTACGGAGTATGAAACCATGTTTAACAATAAGGGCAGATTCCGTTATTTTGTAATGAGAAAAATAGAAAGAAGAGAGATTCACGATATTTAAGAGCATCATGAGAGTGAAAAAAATAGAATTCTCATTTTGAAAGAATAGAGAAATGAAAAAAACGACTAAAAACAATGAGATTAAAATGATATGAAATGGATTTTTTTTCGCTTTAAATTTCAAGTAAATCACCTCGGTATACCAGTCATTAAAATAATTAAATCACAATATTGTAATGAAACGTAAAAATATGCAACATTACATATTCTTACGTTTCATTATTCGTGTAAACTTTTTTTGATGGGGTAAATTTGAATGGAGTTTTCAAAAGTGGAGTTGCATAAAATGATTTGCAGAAAAAGTATTAAAGTAATAGTCATAATTAGTTGTATGATGATTAGTGGTTGTTCAAATAGATTCGTTGAGGATGGAAATCGAAAACATGTATTTGTAAAAGCAAGTAAAGTTTTAGTAGAGGTTGTTTATAAAATATATAAAAGGTAAAAGGTGTTTTCGTATATGGAAACACCTTTTTTGTAGTTAAAATTGAATGCTGAAGTTTTGGAATGTGTGAATGCCGGTTCCATGTTGAATTAGGTTTGTAGCACTTAAATATTGAACAGCATATTTCACATCTTAATAATAAGTGGTTTCTAAAAACACATTCGCTGTTTGTTGGGATAAGTCCTTTTTATAACGTATAAACAGATATTTTTATAAAAGTTTGTAAAATAGGTAAACGAAATATTGAATTGTTTGCTTTTTGTATGGTAAGATGATGGAGTGGTAATAAACGGTATCGTAATTTGTTTATGGTTTTAATAAACCCTTTGGAGGAATGTTTAGTATGAGTGATATTTCAGAGAAGTTTTGGGATGCGTCGATAGAGGAATTGAAGAAAGGGTATGTATTTGACGAGGAAGCAGAGGAGTATGTTTGTTTAGCTTGTGGAGAAACGTTTATTAAAGGGGTTATTTATCAAGAAAATCAAGTTTTGTATGAAGCAGAGAAGTTTGTACAGTTGCATATTCAAAATGAGCATACATCTATGTTTGAATATTTATTAAATCTTGATAAAAAGTTTACAGGCTTAACTGATTTGCAAAAGAAAATGGTTCAGTTTTTCCATATGGGACTTAACGATAAAGAGATTGTAAAAGAAATGGATGGCGGGAGCACATCGACGATTCGCAATCATCGATTTACATTGCGCGAGAAAATGAAGCAAGCGAAAGTATTTTTAGCGTTAATGGAATTGTCAGAAGAAAAATCAAAAGTTCAAACTAAATTTGTACCGATTCATAGAACAGCTACGATGGTGGATGATAGATACAATATTACAGAGGAAGAAAATGCTGAAGTTTTAACAGTGCATTTTACAGAAGGTTTGGATGGACCGCTTTCTAAATTTCCGAAAAAGCAAAAGCGTAAATTGATTATATTACGTCATTTAGTGAAGAAATTCGATAGTAATAAAAAGTATACTGAAAAAGAAGTGAATACAGTTTTAGAAAATATATATCCGGATTTTGTAACTTTGAGAAGATATTTAATCGAATATGGTTTTTTAGATAGAACAGCTGATGGAAGCCAATATTGGGTGAAGTTATAAGAATGAAGAGAAGAAAATGAATAGATGCACATAATAAAAATAACTATACAAAGAGATAGAGGATTACAGATACGAAAAATATGTTAAAGTTCTATGATGAATTTGAAAATAGTGAGTGGAAGAGGCAATTACTTTGACGAGCAAACAGTATAGAAATGGTTGGAGTAATTACAACTATTTGAGCACGGATTTAACTGTGCAGATTTTAAATAAAAGGAGAAATGAAATTTGAAACCACCTACAGATAACAATAAAGAAGGTGTAGAGTCACAGAAGTCAGAAACAGAACATAAGCCGATATGGAAATCGATGTCCATGTTTTTAGTGCCGTTACTTTTAAGTAATGTATTACAATCAGTTGGACAGTTATTTGGAATGGTAGTAGTAGGAAGATGGCTTGGCGTAAATGATCTAGCAGCTATATCGGCATTTTTCCCGTTATTTTTCCTACTCGTTTCATTTGTAATTGGAATTGGTTCTGGTAGTTCAATTTTAATTGGTCAGGCATTTGGTGCTAAAAATGAGGAGCGCTTAAAAGCTATCGTTGGTACGACGCTTACGTTTACTTTTATTATCGGAGTCGTGTTGGCGATAATAGGTAGTATTTTTGCGATGGATATTATGCGTCTTATGGGAACGCCAGAAAATATTATTGAAATAAGTGTGCATTACGCAAGAATTTTATTTATATCTATGCCAGTGTTATTCTTATATTTTGCATATACAACATTTATGAGAGGTACAGGAGATTCAAAAACGCCATTTTACTTTTTAATCGTAAGTACAGCGCTAAATATGATTTTATTACCAATTCTTATTTTTGGCTGGTTAGGAGCTCCGAAATTAGATGTTTACGGAGCAGCCTATGCTTCAGTTATATCTACAGTTATTACGTTTATTGTCATGCTAGTGTATTTAAAGAAGAAAAATCATCCACTACAATTAGACGGGACAGTAAGAAAATATCTTCGTATGGACTGGGAGTTATTAAAATTATTGTTACGCCTCGGTATTCCAGCGAGTATTAATATGATATTAGTTTCATTATCAGAGATCGCGGTAATCGCATTTGTAAATCGGTACGGTTCAGATGCAACAGCGGCGTATGGTGTTGTGAACCAAGTTGCAAGTTATGTACAAATGCCAGCGGTTAGCCTCGGCATTACCGTATCAATTTTTGCAGCGCAATCAATTGGTGCGAACCAATTTGATCGATTACAGAAAGTTGTTAAGGCCGGAATTATTATGAATTATATCATTGGTGGTGTATTAATATCTCTTATTTACTTGTTCTCAAGAGATATTTTAGCACTATTTTTAACAAGTCAAAATACAATTGACATTGCTCATAGTCTAATCATGATTACATTATGGAGCTACTTAATTTTCGGTCATGCACAAATTATTAGTGCGACAATGCGAGCAAGTGGTACTGTATTATGGCCAACTGTAATCAGTGTTGTATCAATTTGGCTTGTTGAAGTACCTGTGGCGTATTATCTTTCTTACCATACGAGCCTTGGAATAGAAGGGATATGGATTGGGTATCCAGCTGCATTCATCGTCAGCTTAATATTACAGTATGCATATTATAAGCTTTCATGGCAGAAGAAACGAATTACACGATTAGTGAGTTAAAAGATGAAAATGTCCCTAAGTCATTATACTTAGGGACATTTTTTTATGAATACTTATAAATAACTTTTTAAAGTTATGTCAAAATGTTGTCTAATGAGTTCTCCATTATTCATATAAAACTCCCAAGCTGTATCTGGCTCACCGATAATTTCAAATGAACCTTCTGTAATATATAAAGCGCAATTATCCTCTAATGCAATACCTTCTATATTACCTTGGTGAGTTTGTAAAAACGTATGGAAGGCATTCATTCTATTTAATTGATTGTAATGGGGGCAAAATCTTTTGTTAACAATACCCCAGCCACTACTTTCTATATAACCGGAACCTTCATAATCTGAACGAATGCTAGATGTGAACCAGCACATAGCACCGGCACTATATCCTGCAATAAGTGTTCCACGTTTTAAAGCAAATAGTAACTTTTCATCTAGTTTATGTTCTTTCCATTGTTCAAGCATGTGAACGTAATTTCCACCGCCAAGGTAAATTAAATCGGCAGAATGAATCATCTCATCTATTTCATATTTAGTAGGTGTTTCGGTTGAAATGCGTAAAATTTGAACTTCACAATGTAATTGCTTTTCAAATGTTGCTAAAAATAACTTTATATATCCTTCATCATCACGACTAGCTGTAGGAATGAATAATACTTTTGGGTATTGTTTATTCGTTAATTCTATAAGTCGTTCATTAATATGCAAGTGATTTGGATCTTGTAAATCACCGCCACCAATGACAGCTAATTTCATAGTAAAGCACCACCTAATAATATTTGTTATGTAAAAATTCGATAGTGGGGAGTTACATTCCTTCTGTGATTTAATGAATAAGGGGAAATAAAGTGAACAATATATTGAAATAGCATAAGGAGTCGATAGCTGTGGATAGAAAGGAATTAGAAGCAGTTTATCCCGCTATTTGCGGGCGCCTCAAAATTCGATTGGAGCAAAGCAGTTAGGTGGGAGCCCTGCTGCCCGTAAACGCCCGATTGGTGTGGGCTAATAATCAATGGGGGATGAACAAAATCCCCATTGATTAAAGTTTCACTTTATTGATATATAATACTGGAAAATATTGTTTCAAAATATGGGGACAATATGTTTAAATGAATATAACGACGTACTAATGAATGTTGAAAGAGTATTTATATTTAAAAAGTACAGGGAATACCAAAATTTTTACAAAAGTGTTTTTTACTTTTTATAGGAACTTATTTTATAATATAGTTAAATTATATTAATATATTTATTAGCGTAGACTAAAAAGAGGGAGCGTGAAAGAGTGGATTTTCGATTTGAGTTCGCAGCGAAGGTGAAAGAATATTTAGATGATGAAAAAGATGAAAAAATAATAAAAGATGGACACAGAGATATAATTTATAAATATTTATATCCGTTAGAGAGTGAAATTGGAATTTTTAAAAACCCTAACTTTACTTTTTTTGCATCAGGAAGACGTTCACATATAGTATTAGAAAATATTGAATTTAAAACAGAAGTAAACGTAGAAAGTAATATAATTGAAATTACAAAAATAGTGGATAATGTGGTGATTCCATTAGATACTATCGTAGCTAAAGATCGGGAATTATTTGCACTTGGGCGTAATGAGAAATTTAGTGTGCAAATATTAGAATATTATCTCTATGATACATTTGGAGAGAAGTTAGGTTTACAATGAATCGAACGTGGTACAGATAACTAATTAGTGGAGATTAGGATTCATTTAAGTATCAGTTAATATCATTTATGTTTGACCTTCTATATATTTTATACTACAATCTGTAGTGTGAAAGGGGCCATACGATGTTTACTCAAAACTACAAGTTAAATGAGCAAGGGTTAAATCACTTTTTCGGACCGCTTGAAGCGAAAATAATGGAAATTGTTTGGGCTACTGAGGGTATTACCATTAAAGATGTGCAACAGAGATTAAGTGAAGAATCCCCGGTGAATTTTAATACTGTAATGACAGTTATGAACAGATTAGTAGAGAAAGCACATTTAGAAAAGCATATTGTGAAAAGAAGTGGTATGTATCGTACTACACAAACGAAGGAAGAATTTTTATCTAATCAAACGAAGAAAATGACACAGGAATTAATGGGTGAATTTGGAGATCTTGTTGTGAACCATATGATAGATGAGTTAGAACAAGTTGATCCATCTTTAATAAAAAAATTAGAAGAGAAATTAAGTCGGCTAAAAAAAGAGGACCGATAAAATGAAGTGGCAAATGCGTAAAATCGTTTTGTTAGCAGTGACTATTAGTGTGCTTTTTTTAAGCATGTTAGTATACTACGTTACATACCCATTTCTTTTTCAAAATAAAGCATTTTTCCTTTCTCAATTTTGTTTATTTGAATTACAAAAACATATGAGGGAACTATCAATACTTCGTATAATGATAGCCGGATTACTGTTATTTACTGTAATCATTATGAGTAAAAGAATTTGGAAGCAATTTTTTTATAGTAAAAGATTGAAAAGAAATCTCGTGTCTATTACTAGAAAAGGAAAGCAAGTGTACGTATTATCAACGTTACAGATTACGGCATTTACAATTGGATTATTTCGACCGAAAATTGTCATTTCAGAAGGAATGTTTCAGGCATTTTCTGAGGAAGAAATTGATGCGATTGTATTACATGAGGAATATCATCAAAAAAATCGAGATCCATTAAAGTTATTTTTCTTTACATTGTTAGCTGAGGGAATGATGTATATTCCTATATTAAAAGGGATGTTGCAGCGTTATCATGTATATCAAGAGCTATCAGCAGATAAATATGCGATGCAAAAAATGAAATCTTCATTTGAGCTAGGTAGTGCATTATTAAAGTTAATTAAAATAAAGACGATGGAAAATCAATGTATTACAGCGTCGTTTGCGAAAACCGCAATTAATTTACGAATTGAGCAAGTGTTGAATGAGAAAGTTGTTAAGCTGAATATGCCAGTACATACAAATTCAGTATATGTAACGTTAGGGCTATTTTGTATGTCGATTGTACTTATTGTCGGAGAGTGCATATAGCCTCTTTTTTTTAATAATTAACACTACGCATTGTAGTGTGTTTAGGAGGGATAAAATGAATGCGGCGGATTTAACAATTTGGCTAGTAGTAGGGGCTGGGATACTTTCATTTATATCACCATGTTCTTTACCGCTATATCCATCTTATTTATCATATATTACAGGTGTGTCTATTCAAGATTTAAAAGAAAATCGTGGGATTATGCAAAAGTCAGCGATTATACATACAGTATTTTTTATGATCGGTTTCTCGGTTATATTTTATGCGTTAGGTTTATCGGTGAGTTGGATTGGGATTACTTTTTCATCTAATCAAAGATTGATTCAGCAAATTGGTGGGGTTTTTATTGTTTTGATGGGGTTATTTATGACTGGATTGTTTCAGCCTAAGTGGCTTATGGCAGAGAAAAAAGTGCAGTATAGAAGTAAATCGACAGGATATATTCGCTCAGTTTTGGTCGGCATGACATATGCAGCAGGATGGACACCGTGTGTTGGTCCGATATTTTCTGCAGTGCTTATGCTCGGGGCGACCAATCCTGAAAGTGCGCTTCTTTATATTACGGCATATACTCTTGGCTTTGCAGTTCCGTTTTTCGTGATGGCATTTTTTATTGGAAAGGTAAAATGGATTGTTACTTATGCCAATGTCATGATGAAAATCGGCGGTGGAATGATGATTTTAACAGGGGTTTTATTATATACAAATCAAATGACGAAAATTACAGCGTTCTTTATTCGTCTATTCGGCGGATTTACGGGATTTTAGAAATGAGGAGGAAGAAAAGTGAAGAAACTAATTGCTATTATACTAGCTGGGGCACTAATTTGGGCAGGAGTTAACTTTTATAATACTAAGAAAGAAGAAAAAGAAAGAAAAGCGAAACAAGCGGAGTTACAAGAGAAGGAAGTATTACCACAAGTGGGATTTAAAGCGCCGAACATAACATTAAAAGGATTGGACGGGAAGCTTTATTCGTTAAATGATGCAAAGGGAAAACCATATGTTATTAATTTTTGGGCATCATGGTGTGGTCCATGTGAAATGGAGGCTCCTGATCTAGTTCGTTTGTATGATAAATATAAGGAGGATGTTGAAATCTTTGCGGTAAATGCAACAATCGGGGATCCAGTACAAGAAGCGAGCGCATTTGCAGATCGTCACGGATTTAAATTTCCTGTTCTATTAGATATGGACGGAGTAGCTGGAATAGATTATAAAGTATTTTCTTTACCAACGACATTTTTTGTTAATAAAGATGGAATTATTGTAGATCATGCACGAGGTGTATTACCTCCAGATCAATTAGAAGAGAAGTTTAAGAAAATAATTGAGAATTAAGAGGGGATTTCATAGTGATGGAGTGGATGGTGAGGTTACAACCCGTTTCTCTTATAATAGGAAGTTTATTTGGATTTACTCTAATGAAACTAAGGATGAAAAAGCAAAATATTCAATATGAAAAAATGATGGATGCAGTAACGAATGGCTTTCTTATCATTGTATTAGAATGGAAATTCGCACCGGCAATTTTAAATCCGGTATGGGCCATTGGGGCGCCAATGCCAGCATTATTAGCTGTAGGAAGTATTCAGCATATTATAGTAGGGTGCGTAATTGCGAGTATATATATTGTTTGGAAAAGTAAAAAAGAGCAATTTTCTCTTCGGATTTTACTTGATACATTACCTTTTGGATTTTGCGTGAGTATAATCTTTTATTTTATATTCCATCAAGAAGTAGGTGCACAAACGACACTGCCGTGGGGGATGAAAATATATGAATCAAAATTTTTGTATCATCCTATTTTCATGTATGAGATTATACTCGCACTCGGTATAATTGGCTCGTTATGGATTAAAAATGAAAGATTAGGAAATGGAAAGAATATAAGCTTTTTTCTAATTTGCGAGGGAATTGCTCATATCATTATTTCACTTATTAGTGAACAAAATTCAGTTCTATTTGGTCTTTCAATACAGCAAATACTCAGTTTTTGTGTTATTAGTCTAGGGATTTCGTTAGTACCAAAAAAATAAAAGTAGCCATGCACGGAGAGCATGGCTACTTTTGTATCATCATATGAATTAAAAAATCGGCGGAGTAACAGAAAATAAAACAATCGCATTTTTCTCGAATTGATTTACCCATTTATGTTTTAAATAAGCTGGTATTTTTACGCTATCACCAGTTTCTAATGTGTATTCTTCTTCATTTAAGTGCAATGTGATTTTTCCGTCTAATACAAATGCTAATTCTTCACCTTTATGTTCTAGAACATTTTCTGATGAAGCAGTATTTGGTGGGATAGTCATAATTGCTGTTGCTAAATTTCCTGTGAAATCAGGTGATAACAATTCATATGATAAATTATCGATAATCATTTTTTTTCTTTTATGAGAACGTACAATTAAATCGTCTGTATTATTTTCTTCAAGTAAAAAACTAAATGTTGGAACATCAAGAGCTTTTGCAAGTACCTTTAATGTTTGAATAGAAGGGTTAGCAGAACCACGTTCAATTTGACTAAGCATTGATGGTGTGATTTCGGCCATCTTTGCTAATTCTTTACTAGTTAATCCTTTTTCTTTTCTTTGTTTTTCAATCTTTTTACCAATATCTATATTTTCCATAATAAATGCTCCTTAATAATTATTAAATTGTATTTAAATAAATTAAATTGAAATTAACTAAAATGAATTATTTATGTTAAACTATATTAAAATTAATTTAATTATAATTTATTATATGGCTATCTACAAGGATATGAGGAGGAAGAGGAATGAAGGAGATAGAGGCATTAAAAGAGCAATATCCACTAGTAAATAACTTAATCGCAACAGAAGAAGTATTTTGGATAAACCCGAATATGGAAAAGTATGAAACAGCAATAAAAAATTCGCCACTTAATGAAGAACATGTAAAAGACGCGGAAGAGAGATTAAAGCGTTTTGCACCATATATTGCGAAAGTATTTCCTGAAACGAAAGAAACAGGCGGTATTATAGAATCACCTTTAGTGAAAATCTCTTCTATGAAACAATCTTTAGAGAAAAGTTATGGGAAACCTATTTTAGGGGAATTACTATTAAAATGTGATAGCGGGCTTCCGATATCAGGATCAATAAAAGCTAGAGGCGGAATATACGAAGTGCTGAAACATGCAGAGCAACTGGCACTTCAGCATGGAATGTTAACAGGGAAAGATGATTATTCAATTTTAGATAGTGATAGATTTAGAGATTTTTTTGCGAAGTATTCAATTGCAGTAGGTTCTACTGGAAATTTAGGGCTTAGCATCGGTATTATGAGTGCGAAATTAGGTTTCAATGTGACAGTCCATATGTCAGCAGACGCAAAAGAATGGAAAAAAGATTTATTAAGAAGTAAAGGTGTAAACGTTATTGAATATGAAGCTGATTATAGTAAAGCAGTAGAAGAAGGAAGACTGCAAGCAGATGCAGATCCTAGCTGTTATTTTGTTGATGATGAAAACTCGCATGATTTATTTTTAGGATACGCAGTAGCAGCGTCACGTTTACAAAAACAATTAGAAGAGTTAGAGATTGTAGTAGATGAAGAGCACCCTTTATTCGTTTATCTTCCGTGCGGAGTAGGGGGCGGACCTGGCGGAGTAGCATTTGGTTTAAAGTTATTGTATAAAGACAACGTACACTGTTTCTTTGCGGAGCCTACGCACTCTCCATGTATGTTACTCGGTTTAATGACAGGGCTTCACGATAAAATCGCCGTTCAAGATATCGGGATTGATAATGTAACTGATGCGGATGGACTTGCGGTAGGAAGACCATCTGGATTTGTCGGTAAAACGATGGAACCATTTTTGAGTGGAAATTACACAGTAAGTGATGAGGAGTTATATAGATTATTAAAAGAACTGGCTGATACTGAAAATATTTATTTAGAGCCTTCTGCATTAGCGGGTATGATAGGGCCGTTGAATGTATGTAAAGCTGAAAATGAGTATTTACAAAAACAACAGTTAACAGAGAAGGTGAAGAAAGGTACTCATATTGTGTGGGGAACTGGTGGGAGTATGGTTCCGGAAGACGTGATGAATGGGTATTATAAGAAAGGTTTGGAATTAACGTGTAAATAAAAATGAGGCTATTTACAGCCTCATTTTTTTCATGTACATAAAATTCTTTGTTATTTTCGCACTAGTTCTTTATAGTATAGATATAAAGGATTGCTAATATCGAATAAAAATAACAAAAAGCTTTATTTTACATAATAAGAGGATGTGTATACGATGTCATTACAGACTAAATATATAGCGGGTATTTCGCTTGGGGTTATGGGCGTAGGTTTTGCGGCTTCCATCCCTTTTCAAGGAACGGTAGCTGGGGAGATTATTCAAGGGGGATTTGAAGCTGGGTTAGTTGGTGGACTTGCGGATTGGTTTGCGGTTACAGCTTTATTCCGTCATCCGTTGGGAATTCCAATTCCACATACAGCATTATTACCGAAAAATCGTAAGCGGGTAACAAAGGGTCTCGTTTCTACGTTAGAAAATGAATGGCTGACGAAAGAAAGTATTACAAGTAAAGTAAAAGAAATGCAGCTAGCACAAACGGTACTGCAAATTGCTGAGAAAGAGTTACAGTCTGACGCTGTGAAAAAAGGGATTGTAACAATTGCTGAGAAAGCGATTCTTCAAATAGATACGGAAAAATTAGCAGTTATTATTGAAAAAGAATTAAAAACGTATTTGCATACAATTAATACAAGTAACATATTACAAGTTCTCGTGGATCAATTAGTAGTGCAAGAATATGATGAAAAAACACTTGATTACATATTAGTAAAAGTGAAAGATTGGACAGCTCAAGATGAAGCACGTTATCAGCTCGGAAGCTTAGGCATGAAGGCGATGGAAAACATAAAAGTAGATGGATTCCTACAGTTTACTTTGAAATCGTTTATGAATATTGTTGATGAGGATAAAATCGGCGGCATTTTGCAGAAGTTTATCATTAGCAATATTAACAGCTTACAAGATGCAGATAATAGCACAAGGCAACTTATATTAGCGAAAATTCGTCAAGAGATTATAAATGTAAAAGAAAATGAATCTTTATTACAGGAATTAGAGAAGTGGAAAGAAAAATGGATTGCAAATTGGGATGCTACTGACAAAATAAAAGAGATGCTAGAGCAAGTACAGAGTAGGGCAGTTACTTTTGTGAAGAATGAAGAATTTGCTGATAAATATGTTGTTCCATTCTTACAAACACAAATGAATAAAATAAAAGAAGACGAATTGACTGTTCAAAAAATAGAAGATTGGTTACAAAAACAAGTTGTTACTATTGTTGAAAAGAATCATTCGAAAATTGGAAAGCTTGTGCAAGAAAACCTTGATAAGTTAGATGATAAAACATTAATCGAAATGATTGAAAATAATGTCGGTAAAGATTTGCAGTGGATTCGTGTGAACGGGGCTGTTTGTGGTTTTATGATTGGATTAATTTTAGAAGGAATAAAAGCGATTATATGAGAAAAACCTTCCACAATTGTGGAAGGTTTCTTATTTTTCGATAACGCTCATATTTAAATTATAAGCTTTCTCAATATTTAATTTGTACGTTCCATTTCCTGTTTTTATCGAGTTTTTATACCAATGTTCTTGCCCATTTAATTCTGGATTTTCTTCTGAAGAATTATTTTCTTTTTTCGCTAAATTTTCTACTTGTTCCCAAGGTGTGTTTCCGTGAGTTTCTTTTTGATTTGTTACGGCTGTTAAAGAAACATCACTTTCTTTAGTTAAATGAACAGATACGTTTGAACTGTTTTGTACAAACCAATTATTTTGTAATTGACCTGGATAAAGAGATAGTTCGTTATTCGAAGCGCGGATCTCTACATTTTTATTTTGCGGAAGAACGAGTGTTTGTTTCACCTGTGGTGCGAAGTTAAAAAACGTATGCTGAACCGGTAATGGTTTTAACGTTATATACATCGTTTCTCCAGCCGTTTGAACTGAAAGGAAATCCTCTTGTTTTAAATTAGGTTTTTCATTTGCCTTTGTCGTCATTTCATATGTTCCAAAAAGATGAATTTGATTTGTATTATTTCCCTCTATCGTTAGTGGGTGATGCCCCGCATCCACTACGATTTTTTTGATAGATTCAGGTATATCAAGTTGTCCGTCTGGAATATTACTCGTTTGCCTAGTTGTGTTAATAGAATGACGAACTTCTTCTAGCAATCCAGTTGATAATAAGCAGTAAAAAGCAATTCCAACACTTCCTAAAACTCCGATAAAGAAAATACTAAAAATATCATATTTAATAAATGAATGTTCCTTCTTAGAAAATAGAAGGTATAGTAAAATTTCAGCGCCAAGTATGATAAGTAAAACAGGCCACCAGGCTGTTAATGTATCTAATGCTTGAACTCCTTTTACGACTGAAAATAGTAAAAAGCAACCTAATGTAATAATGGAGAGCCCCATTGAGAATGTTCCAACGCGCCATGTTCTCATTCGTTTGTACCACCTTTGTTTTCTTTATTTCCAAGTAACAATTTAAAGCCGCCACCAATTAAAAGGAGAGCAACGATAGATGTCTGGAAATAGCGATAATATAGTTCGCTAAGATGAATATTAAATATAGTTGCAAAATAGTCATTCAAAATAGGAAGGACTGTTTGATCTAATAAATAGTAACCACCGAGTGTAATTAACCCAATACCGATCCATCTTTGATGATTTATAAAATAGTCAATGATAGGTTCGTCATTTACACGTTCTTTTCCGTATTTTGCAGTTTGCTGTAACGCATCAAAAAAGCTATAGAACCAAATGATTGGTACTAAAAATAAAAACGCAGAAAGTCTTAATAAGTCGAGCAAATAAATAGATAGTAAAAAGGCTGCCATAAGCTGAAGACCACGGCGCTGTAAGCCTAAATACATATGTCCTGCTCCAGGAAACATTGCTAAAATGGAAGCGAATGTTTTATTTTTCTTTCCTTGTTCTCGGTGCTCTTCAAATTCTTCAAAAATAGTACGATCCACTAATTGCTCGCCGCGTTCTTTTTTCTGTAGTTGTTGAACAACATCGAAGAAATTATAAATCCATAAAACAGGTAATGTAATAAGAAAGATAAGGAAACTTCCTTGAGATGTTAAGAGTGCAACGAATATAATCATACTTCCGATTCCTGTGCAAGCGACTAAAAATGTAAGTCCGCGTTGCATAAGTCCTAATTGAAAATGACCAAGCCCAGGAATGATTGATAGAAGAATGATATAAAATCGTTCGCTTTCTTTAGAGGACTCTGTAAATTCTCCGGCTGCTTGTTTTTTCGATTGATTAATAATAGTGATAACTAAATCTAATAAATTGATCGCCCATAACACGACTAGTAAAAATAGAGAAAGAAAAGCAATATCACGCGCTCCTAATGCTATTGTACAAAATGCTGCAAGGATAAATAGAAATAAAGCCCCGCCGCTATATAAAATAAATCGTCCAAATTTCTTTAAATATAAATGTCCAAGCCCAGGAATTAGCCCTAACACAAGTGCTAAAAAGGGATTTTTATTCATGCTTTGAACCTCCGTCCTTTTTTGATGTGTCTACCGATTTGTTTACAATTTGTTGTGAGATAGAAGACTCGTTATGTTTTGAAGATTTCTCGAAATTTGATGTCGCTGTGAAAATATACTGGAATAAACCACTTACCATAAAAATAATTGTAGCCGCAGTCGCAATTATGTAGTGAATAATTGTGCGCTTTAGTGAGTTTGTTTTTATATTTTCATTAGATTGTAGTGTTTCAAAATTAATTTGCGTCATAACTTCGTTCGTAAATGAATCATCATTTATCATTGGAAGGTTTTCATGTTGTTCATCAATACTTTCCATATAAAGTGCTAAACAATGATCACATTCATAAAGATGTTCTTCCATAGATTCACGTTCATTGTTTGATATAACATCTAATGTATAATTGCGCCAATCTTCTTTTGAATAATGCATCATAGAAACTCTTCCTCCTTCCAATGTTTTTTAATCCATTTTCTTGCCCGATACAGTTTCATTTCGACTGTTTTCACTTCAATATTTTCTTGCAAAGCAATTTCTTGATAACTTTTTTCTTCTAAGTAATGTGCGAGAACGACGTCACGGTAATTGTCGGGAAGTTCTCGCAGTTTTTGAGCAATGAGTAATTTTTGCTCTTTCGTCAATAATAAAGCCTCAATATTATGAGAGGATTTTATATTTTCCGCAGTTTCTTTACATAAGGAGAGTTCTTCGTTTTCTCTAGCTTTTTTTCTCTTATAATCAATAGCGTGATTGGTGGCAATACGTGCCATCCACGTTTTTAATCCGCGAAATTGATAATTTGGGAGAGAGGCGTGAATTTTTACGAATACTTCTTGTGTAACATCTTTAGCATCTTCTTCATGTCTTAAAATAGAAAAGATAACTTGAAAAATATAATGACGATATGTTTGTACAAGGATACGAAAAGCATGTTCGCTTCCTTGTTGTGCTTTTTCAACTAATTGTTTTTCCTCAATCGGTCTCTCCCTCCTTTTTGACGCATTCTATTATATAGACGTAAGAAATGATAAGTCACCCTACACATGTTATAAAAAAAGAATAATATATTTTTAGCAGGAGGGCTATATGAAAAAGGTGTGAAAAAATGGTAAAGAGAAGTATATAATGAGCAAGAAGAAAATGTTACACAGAGAAAGGATGTGAATGTTAGTAGGGGAAGGTCCATACTAACAAACATGAAAATTAAAATATTAATAGCGGACGATAATTCTTTTATTAGAGAAGGCATGAAAATTATTTTAAATACATACGAAGAGTTTGAAGTATTAGATACTGTAAATGATGGGAAAGAGGCTGTAGCGTATTGTAAAAAGTATGAAGTTGATATCGCGCTTTTAGATGTTCGTATGCCAAACATGAACGGGGTAGAGGCGACGAAGTTAATTTGTGAAGAGACAAAAACGAAGCCTCTCATTTTAACGACGTTTGATGATGATGAATATATTTTGGATGCAGTAAAAAACGGAGCGAAAGGTTATTTGTTAAAAAATAATGATCCTGAGCGTATTCGTGATGCGATAAAAGGAGTTTATAACGGTCAAACTGTTATGCAAGATGTAGTGCTTGATAAAATTAAGTCTAATTTAATGGAAAGTAAAGAGGAAGAATCTAAAATTGATAAGAGTCTTTTTACAGAAAGAGAGCTTAGTATTATCGCATTAATTGCGAAAGGTTTCTCAAATAAAGAAATTTCGAAGCAACTTTTCATATCTGAAGGAACGATTGCAAATTATATTACATCAGTTTTAGGGAAAACTGGACTAGAACATCGCACACAAATTGCGATTTATTACTTAACAGGGAAAGTAGATTAATGTTATGGAATTTTGGTTAACTGTAAGTAAACTTATTGTCTTTTTATATATAGTGTTTAGCTACATTCATTTAAATGTTACGAACTTACCGTGGATTATACTTACTTTGCTTTTATATCTTTCTGTCAATGTGTTGATCTCTATATTTAAAAAAGATACGTACAAAAACATATTAACTTGTGTGTCAATTGGCGTAGTTATGTTATTTACATGGAAGGTTCATCCATTTTTTATTTTGTTTTTACCTTTGAACTTATATGAAATTGCAAATTATTACATAAAAAAGAAATGGTTAATCTTTTTCATTATGATTCTTCCTATTATTTTTATAGGTGAAGGTATTCAAATGACGTATGGACTTATTAGTGCATTTTGTTTTTTTTCCTTAACGATAGCTCACCGCTATATAGCACGATTATTAAAACTAGAAATGCAAAATGATAAAATGAGAAAAGACATACAAAGACTTACGAAAAGCTTAAATGAAAATAAAGATTACATAAGGCAATCTGAATACACATTTAAATTAGAGGAAAGAAATCGACTATCTCAAGAAATTCATGATAAAATCGGTCACTCAATGACAGGTGCACTAATTCAAATGGAAGCAGCGAAGAGATTAATGGAAATAGATAAAGTGAAATCTGCTGAGTTATTACAAAATGCAATTCATATTTCAAAAGATGGAATTGAAAGCATTCGGATTACATTAAAAAATATGAAGCCACCAACTGAGCAAATTGGTATTCATCGTATGAAATTATTCATAGAGGAATTTGCCGGTAAGCATGATATAAATATTCCTTTCGTATATAAAGGGAATTTAGATATGATTTCACCGATTCAGTGGAAGATTATTGGTGAAAATGTTACGGAGGCATTAACAAACGCGATGAAATATGCTGATGCGACAGTCATTTCAATAGATATTCATGTACTGAACAAGATGGTGAAAGTACAAGTGAAGGATAATGGTAAAGGGGCAGCTCTTGTTAAGAAAGGCCTCGGTATTATGGGAATGGAGGAGCGAACAGCATCAGTAAACGGGAAAATTATTGTAGATGGAACAAGTGGTTTTTCAGTAACAATGTTATTGCCGATATAAGAGGATGAGACGAGGATGAATCATCTCATATGAAAAAAGTGAATAATCTCATGTGAAAAGGGTGAACTTCTGCACTGAGCAGGTTCATTCTTTTTGTTTATAATAAAAGCAGAGAAACCGAAATAGGGGTGAAATGATGAATACATTGGAAATTAAAAATTTAACGAAAAAATTTGGTGACTTCATCGCAGTAGATAATATGTCTTTATCTATTAAAGAAGGAGAGATATTTGGCTTTTTAGGATCAAATGGTGCTGGTAAAAGTACAACGATTAATATGATTGCTGGTTTGTTAAGAAGTAATGAAGGTGAAATTAGCATATTAGGAAAAAATATAAAGAAACATAATCGATTTGCGAAAATGAATATCGGTATCGTTCCGCAAGATATTGCGATTTATGAAGAGTTAACTGCCTATGAAAATGTGAAATTCTTTGCTGGATTGTATGGATTACGAGGAGCCGAGCTAAAAGCGAGAGTAGAGGAAGCACTTCAATTTGTAGGCCTTAGTGATAAACATAAAAGTTATCCGAAAAACTTTTCTGGCGGGATGAAACGAAGACTGAATATCGCTTGTGCAATCGCTCATAGACCGAAGTTAATTATTATGGATGAACCGACAGTTGGAATTGATCCGCAGTCAAGGAACTACATTCTTCAGTCTGTCCGAAAATTAAATGAAATGGGAAGTACGATTATTTATACGAGTCACTACATGGAAGAAGTAGAAGAGATTTGTACGAAAATAGCAATTGTCGATCACGGTAAAGTAATTGCAGAAGGAACGAAAGAACAGTTAAAAGCAATTATTACAGATACGAAAGATATTTGGATTGAAGTAAAGTCAGTAGAAAATTTAGATGTAGAAAATTTAAAAGAGATAAATGGTGTGAAAGCTGTTCAAATTGAAGAGAACGTAATCAAGGTAAACTCGGATGCAGGATTAAATAATTTAAATAAAATTATTCAGCATTTCATTAATCATGACATTGAAATTCGTTCGTTAGAGGAGCAGGCTCCAAACTTAGAAACAGTATTTCTTACGTTAACTGGAAGAAACTTACGAGATAAATAAAGGTAAATGAAGAAAAGGTAAAGGGAGGTTCATCAATTGAACATCTTTAACATTGCAGTGATGCACATTAAAAGAGATTTCAGGGACGTAAGAACTTTAGTTTTTATGTTAGCATTTCCGATTGTACTTATGCTTGTGTTAGGAACAGCGTTAACGAATGCATTTAATAGCGATAGTCAATCGTTTAAGGATATACAAGTGCTATATAAAGATGAAGCAAGTAGCACGTTTTCTCAATCATTTGAAGCATTTACGAAAGAAGTCGATAAATCAGGTATTCATTTTAAAAAAGCTTCCGAAGGTATAGATGGGAAAGAAGAAGTGAAGCAAAATAAATATGCTGCTTATGTAGAGTTAAATAAAGATGGTGCAAAATTTTATGGAAGTGACAAAAGTAGTATTGAGGGAAGTATTGTGGAAGGCATGCTTACAACATTTGTTGATAAGTACAACGTAGTGGCCGAAGTTGCAAAAGTAGATCCGAGTAAGGTTAGCGCAGTTATTTCAAACGGAAATCATAATGATTATATTAAAGAAACATCTTTACAAGCTGCTAAAAAACCAGGTTCTATGGATTACTATGCGGTTGTAATGACGACGATGATTGCACTGTACGCTGCAATGGGGGCGAGTTTTTTAATTCGAGGAGAACGAATACGTAAAACAGGAGATCGTTTAATTGCAGCACCTATAAGTAAGGCTGAAATTTTCATTGGGAAAGTGCTCGGTAGTCTTGTAGCGAATGCACTTTGTCTATTACTTGTCGTTTTATTTAGTAAATTTGTTTTTCAAGCGAATTGGGGCGACCATATTGGAATCATATTTATTATTTTACTAACAGAAGTCTTTTTAGCAATTAGCTTCGGTTTAGGAATCGGATATATTACAAAAACAGGTGAGGCATCTAGAGCGATTATTATGGTTGTTGTGCAATTAGCGTCTATTTTTGGTGGTGCGTATTTCGTAGTGGAAGAAAATTCCGTTACGAATTTATCACCATTAACGTGGGCAAACACAGCTATTATGAAAATTATTTATGCAAATGATGTAGGAGCGGCACTGCCGGTAATATCTTTAAATCTTGGGATTTCAGCAATCTTCTTATTAATTGCGATTATTGCATTACGTAGACGGGAGGGGCTATAGTATGAAAGATATTTTATGGCTCATACAAAAAACGTTATCTGTGCTTCTGAAAAATAAAAAGGGGTTACTCATTATTATTAGCTTGCCGATAATAGGAACGCTCATTTCCTTTTCGATATATGGGAATGTAGGGCAAGGAACGTTAAATATTGGGGTTATAAATAAAGAAAATCAACCTATCGCAAATGATACAGTGAAATTTTTAGAAGGACTCAATCATGTAAATGTTAGTAAAATTAAGGAATCTGAAGTGGAAGATAAACTCACTTCAAAAAAACTTGATGGTGTTATTACATTACAGTCTGGTTTTTCTGAAAGTGTTCGAGAAGGGAAACCGAGTCATATTGAGATTTCATCGATTAAAGGCGATCAAGTAACAGGATTTATAAAATCGTATTTATATAACTATGTTGATAACATCGCTGCAATTAGTAAAGTGGCAGGGGCCGATCAAAGTACGTTTAATAGTATGTACGCGGGTTATCAAAAAAGTTCATTTAAAGTAAAGTCTGAGACACTTGAAGATACTTCAAAAAATAAAGATATGACAAATCAAACGATGGGTTATCTTATTATGTTTATGTTATTTTCAGCAGTGAACTTATCAGGATTTATTTTAAAAGAAAAAGAGAACAGAACGTATTTTAGATTATTATCAACGCCGATTGACGGAAAGAAATTTATATTATCTAATGTCGCAGTAAATATGATGATATTAACAGTACAAATTGTAATTGCAGTATTCTTTATGACGAATGTTTTTCACACAACTATAAATATGCCTTTCATAGTTATGATTGGTGTGCTTATGATATTCGCTTTAATTGCAATTGGTTTATCATTAGTCATTGTGTCTTTTTCAAAAAGTTCAACTGCTTCAAATGCAATGCAAAATATAGTAATAGTACCAACATGTTTACTTGCTGGATGTTATTTCCCGTACGACATTATGCCGAAAGCAGTACAAAAAGTAGCTGATTTCCTTCCGCAGCGTTGGTTACTAGATACGATTTCAAAACTACAGCAAGGCATTCCATTTTCTGAGTTGTATTTAAATATTTTAATTTTATTCGCTTTCGCGATAGCATTCTTCTTAATTGCTATTTATAAGTTTGGAAGAAATAATGATGCGAGGAACTTCATTTAATGAAAAGGTGTGGCGCAATGCCACACCTTTTTTGTATTCGTAATTTAAAGTATCTTTTGTAATATAGGAATGCTTTTGTAGAGCACTTCGTTATGTGAAGCATGCACAACATATTTATTTCCTTCTAGAAGAAAAACGCTATGTAGAACAGCGTTACCGTCACCATGTTTTGTAAGTATATCACCGACGACTTTTCCGTCTGTCCATTCTAGTTTTGAATGTGAAGGGACGACTTGTAAATATTGAATCGTTTCTACTCCATCTCCTGCAATAAGTGTAGTTTTAATATTTCTTTTCTGTATAATAAATCTATTTTCATTTAATGTATCGAGGAAAGGGTTTTTCATTTGCATCTTACTATAAGGAAGAAATGTAATAGAAGAGCCTGATCTTATAAATAAATAATTTCCATAATCTTTACAAGGAATAACATCTTGTAATCCTGGAAAGTAACGGTGTATCGCTTCGACTTTATTCATTTTATACAAGGTACTTAAGTAGTGTATGTACTGTTCCATATAGGAACGAACAATATTTATTTTAGAAGATGCATGTACTGGGAGACTACCTCCAGTCCAATAACTATAATTGGGGGGAGATCCAGCGTTTGGTGTACAAAGTATAATAAGTTGCTCCACATCATTTTCATATTCTTCACTTTGAACGTAAGAACGTGCAAGAAGTCCACCCATACTATGACAAACTAAATTTAGTTTATCGCACCCTGTAAATTCTTTAACATAGGCAATTGTTTTTAATAAATATTTTTGAGTGGAAAAAGCAATACGCTGACGCCAGTCATAAAAACAGATAAACAAGTTTTTATTTCGTTCATAGCCGATACTTTCTAACATCATAATGAATGGTTCATAAATAAACGAAGAAAGCCCAAAGTTCCAATTACCGGTACCAGGAATAATAATATTACTCATTGAACCGAAAAGACCTGGGATAAAAATAATAGGAGTTTTTGCTCTTTTCATAGTCTGCTCTCCTTTAAGTTTTTAACATCCGACAAAAAGTAAGAAATACATTTTGTATGAAAACATACTTTAATGAAACACTACGAAATAGTAAGTAATATGAGTGGAAGGAAATCAAAATGATTAAAAAAATATTGCGAGTCACTTCTATTATTATTGCTATTTTCGTTGTTATTTTAATTTGGATGCATATTGACGTTACGCTCGGAAGGAAAATGGAAGCCGGGAAAAATATGCCGACAGAGTATGCGCCTCATTATAGTGACTTTCAATTATATGTGGAAGGGAAGTCGTTTTATAAACAGTTGTTTACTGATATAAGAGAAGCGAAGCGATCTATTTACACTTATTTTTATATTTTATCGGATGATAAAAGTAGCCATACTTTTTTAAACTTATTAAAGGAGAAGGCGAAAGAAGGAATAAACGTATATTTATCGGTTGATTTAATTAATGATTTATCATTTGAAAGAAAGATGAAAAATGAATTGCGGGAAAGTGGTGTTCATTTTACATATAGTAGAAAACCGGAATTGCCATTTGGATTTTATTCACTTCACCATCGTAATCATCGTCGTATTACGACGATTGATGGGGAGATTGGCTATACGGGTGGCTTTAATATGGGGGATGAGTACTTAGGGAAAGATAAGCGATTTGGATATTGGCGTGACTATCATGTGCGGCTTAGAGGAGAAGGAGCAAAAGATTTAGAAGAGCAATTCGCTTTAGATTGGAAACGAGATACGAAAGAACATATAAAAAGAAGTACGAATAAAGCGAGTAAAGGGAATACATTACATACGATGGTTAGCTACAATGGACATCACGTCGCTGAAAAATATATAAAGTTAATAAAACAAGCGAAACATTCAATTGTAATTACAACACCTTATTTTATAGCGAAAAATAAAGAATTAATGAATGCTTTAATTGGAGCGCAAAAACGTGGTGTTACAGTAAAAATACTATGGTCATATAAACCAGATATTCCTCTTATTAAAGAGGCAGCGTATCCTTATATTCGTCAAGCTGTTAATAACGGGATTACGGTATATGGTTATAAAAAAGGTATGTTTCATGGAAAGTTAATGCTGATTGATAATGAACTAACTGTTATCGGTACAACAAACTTTACTGCACGTAGTTTCTATATTAATGATGAGATGAATTTGTATATTCATGGTGGATCTATCGTATCAGAAGTGAATGCGGCGTTAACACAAGATTTTCATGATTCGAAAGAAATGACGAAAGAGTTTTTTGATAACTTATCTTTTTGGGAGCGTTTTAAGGAGAGGTTGGCGGGATTAGTTGATTTTTATTTATAATAATTAAGGAAGAAAGGGTGTCTATAAAGGACACCCTTTTTTGATGGGAATAACTATTTTTCATGCACAAGCATCGAAACATCATCATTAATCAACGTCCCAACATGTTCACCTAAACAAATTCTTTTCATAACACCAGGCTCATCAAAGTTAAAGACGTGTGCCGGTAAATTATAATCTCGAGCAAGCAATAAAGCTGCTTGATCCATTACTTGTATGTTTTGCCTAACAATATCGTTATAGTTCAGTTTACTGTACATTTTCGCTGATTTGTTATGTTTCGGATCACTTGTAAAGACACCGTCTACTCCTTGTTTTGCGACTAAAATGGCGTCGCTATTCATTTCAATGGCTCTTTGTACACTTGGGTAATCTGTTGTAACGAATGGTTGCCCGTTACCACCACCGAATATGACAACATAACCGTTATCTAAATGATGTACTGCACGTAGGCGAATATATGGTTCAGCTACTGCATTAAAAGGGATGGAAGTCATAACGCGTACTTCTCTATCTGTTTTACTTGTTAAAACGCCACGAAGCATTAAGCTGTTAATAATCGTACCTAGCGTACCGATATTATCAGCTTCTACACGATCAATTCCCCATTCTTCAGCTAGATGACCTCTGAAAATGTTACCGCCGCCGATGACAATGGATACTTCGATATCTAGGTCAATAATGGATATTATTTCGTTTGCGATATGTTCTAATCGTTTGGAGTTAAAGCTATTTCCAGATTGATCAGCAAGTGCGCCGCCACTTAGTTTAATTAGGACGCGTTTATATGGTTTCATAACAATTCCCCCTATATAGATTGCAATAAAAAAGGAACAAAGGCGAATGCCTTTGTTCCTTCGTAAGAAAATGAAATAGAAAAGAAATAGATATGATGAACTTCTTCACGTGATTTTTCATAACATCCACTCCTTTTCATCCCCATTTATTTAGAATACGTATATCTTTTAGATTATACGAAATAATCTGATGTTTTATCAAGGTTATTTTATTTCTTTTTTATAAAAAAGTGTCAATGAATATTATAAGAAATAAATTTGAATTTTTTGTGACGAACTTGTAGGTTTTTGTATGATTTTGTAGGTTCGCCTATATGATGTGTGAGTAAGCTTTTATAAATACGAAATGAAAGCGTTCGCATAAAAGGGGATGAACATAAATGAAAAAATTCGGATTGGCAACACAAATTTTTGTCGCACTTGTTTTAGGGATTGTAGTAGGGGCAATCTTTTATGGCAATAAAACGGCGATTTCTTATATCACACCAGTTGGGGATATATTTATTCATTTAATTAAAATGATTGTAGTACCGATTGTTATTTCAGCATTAATTGTTGCGGTAGCTGGTGTAGGTGATATGAAAAAGCTTGGGAAACTGGGCGGTAAGACAATTCTTTATTTCGAAATTATTACGACGATTGCTATTTTAATGGGATTACTTGCAGCAAATATATTCCAACCAGGTACTGGCGTTGATATGAGTAATTTACAGCAAAGTGATATTTCTTCTTATAAACAAACAGCAGATGCAACAGAGAAGAAAGGCTTTGCAGAAACGATTGTTCATATTGTACCGAAAAATATATTTGAGTCTATTACACAAGGTGACTTATTACCGATTATATTCTTCTCAGTACTATTCGGTTTAGGAGTTGCAGCAATCGGAGAAAAAGGAAAGCCTGTTTTTAACTTTTTTGAAGGTGTGCTCGAAGCGATGTTCTGGGTTACAAATCAAGTGATGAAATTCGCACCATTTGGTGTATTCGCATTAATTGCTGTTACGGTTGCAAAATTTGGTGTAGCAACACTACTTCCTTTAGGAAAACTAGTGCTAGCTGTATACGTAACTGTTATACTATTCGTTGTGATTGTATTAGGTATTAATGCGCGAATGGTTGGAGTAAATATTTTTACATTAATGAAAATTTTAAAAGAAGAACTTATTCTTTCATTTACGACAGCAAGTTCAGAAGCTGTTTTACCTAATATAATGAGAAAAATGGAAGAGTTCGGTTGTCCAAAGGCAGTTGCCTCTTTCGTAATTCCGACAGGTTATACATTTAACTTGACTGGATCAGCTATTTATCAAGCGTTAGCGGCATTGTTTGTTGCACAAATGTACGGTGTACACATGTCACTGACGGAGCAAATAACGCTATTATTCGTTCTCATGTTAACATCCAAAGGTATGGCGGGAGTTCCGGGTGCATCATTCGTTGTTGTATTAGCGACGTTAGGATCAATGGGCTTACCGCTAGAAGGCATCGCATTAATTGCGGGAATTGACCGCATTTTAGATATGATTCGCTCAGCTGTCAATGTATTAGGAAATGCATTAGCTGCCATTGTTATGTCGAAGTGGGAAGGCGAATTCGATGATGAGAAAGCAAAACAATATGTAGAAACGGTCAAACAAACAAAAGCAGCGTAAGAGATTGTTAAGGAGTGAGTAATCATGGCAACATTAACTGAAGTTAAAAATGGAGTACGAATTGAAAAAGATTTTTTAGGTGAAAAAGAAGTACCAAATTATGCGTACTACGGTGTACAAACAATGCGTGCAGTGGAGAATTTCCCGATTACAGGATACAAAGTCCATGAAGGTTTAATTAAAGCGTTAGCAATTGTAAAAAAAGCGGCAGCACTTGCTAATGCAGATGTAGGAAGATTGGAATTGAAAAAGGGTGGTGCTATCGCAGAAGCATCACAAGAAATCCTTGAGGGGAAATGGCATGATCATTTCATCGTTGATCCAATTCAAGGTGGTGCAGGAACTTCAATGAATATGAACGCAAATGAAGTCATTGCCAATCGTGCCCTTGAATTATTAGGAATGGAAAAGGGAGACTATGATTATATTAGTCCGAACAGTCATGTAAATATGGCACAATCAACAAACGATGCATTCCCAACAGCGATTCATATTGCAACATTAAATGCATTAGAAGGCTTATTACAAACAATGGGTTATATGCATGATGTATTTGAATTAAAAGCAGAACAGTTCGATCATGTTATTAAAATGGGTCGTACACATTTACAAGATGCTGTGCCAATTCGTCTTGGACAAGAATTTAAAGCATACTCCCGCGTACTTGAACGTGACATGAAACGTATCAAGCAATCACGTCAACATTTATATGAAGTAAATATGGGAGCAACTGCAGTTGGTACAGGCTTAAATGCAGATCCAGAATATATTGAAGCAGTTGTAAAACATTTAGCTACAATTAGTGAACTACCACTTGTTGGTGCAGAAGATTTAGTAGATGCAACTCAAAATACGGATGCGTACACTGAAGTATCTGCAGCACTTAAAGTATGTATGATGAACATGTCTAAAATTGCGAACGACCTTCGCCTAATGGCATCAGGTCCACGCGTTGGATTAGCGGAAATTATGCTACCAGCTCGTCAACCAGGTTCATCTATTATGCCAGGGAAAGTAAACCCTGTTATGCCAGAAGTAATTAATCAAATTGCGTTCCAAGTAATTGGTAACGACCATACAATTTGCCTTGCTTCAGAAGCAGGACAATTAGAATTAAATGTTATGGAACCAGTACTTGTTTTCAACTTACTTCAATCTATTAGCATTATGAATAACGGTTTCCGTGCCTTTACAGATAATTGCTTAAAAGGAATTGAAGCGAATGAAGATCGCTTAAAAGAGTACGTTGAGAAGAGTGTAGGAATTATTACAGCCGTGAACCCTCATATCGGCTATGAAGCAGCAGCTCGCGTTGCGAAAGAAGCAATTGCGACAGGGCAATCCGTTCGAGAACTATGTGTGAAAAATGGTGTATTGTCACAAGAAGAATTAGAGTTAATTCTAGATCCATTCGAAATGACACACCCAGGGATTGCAGGAGCAACTCTTTTAAAGAAAAATTAAAAGAAGAGGGGGACAATCCCCTCTTTTTTGTTTACAATATAGAAATGCTATATATGAATAGAGGTAGGGATGTTATGAGTAAGTTTACAGTGGCTTCTAATGGTGCATTAGAAACAACATTAAGAGGAGCAGAAGTATTATCAACACCACTTTTAAATAAAGGGGTAGCTTTCACACAAGAGGAAAGAGAAGAGTTAGGTTTAAAAGGGTTATTACCGCCAGCGGTTTTAACGTTAGAAGAGCAAGCACGCCGAGCATATGAACAATTTAGTTCTCAGCCGGATGATTTATTAAAGAATGTATACTTAACAGCGTTACATGATCGAAATGAAGTGTTATTTTATCGTATTTTAACAGAGCATTTACGTGAAATGTTACCGATTGTATATACACCAACTGTAGGTGTAGCAATTCAAAGATATAGTCATGAATACCGTAAACCACGTGGCATTTATTTATCAATTAACGATCCATCAGGTATTGAAGATGCATTTGCAAATATCGGTGCAACAGCTGAAAACATTGATTTAGTCGTTGTAACGGATGGAGAAGGTATATTAGGAATTGGTGATTGGGGTGTTGGTGGAATTAACATCGCAATCGGGAAATTGGCTGTATATACGGCCGCAGTTGGAATCGATCCTAGCCGTGTATTACCGGTAATTTTAGATGTAGGTACAAATCGTGAGGAATTATTAAACAATCCATTTTATATTGGAAATCGTCACCCTCGTATAACAGGTGAAGCTTACGATGAATTTATTGATACGTTTGTTCAAGCGGTAAATAAACAATTCCCGAAAGCACTTCTACATTGGGAAGACTTCAGTTCTCGAAATGCACGAAAAATTTTAGATAAATATCGTCATGACGTTTGTACGTTTAATGATGATATTCAAGGTACAGGGGCAGTTTCACTTGCTGCTGTATTATCGGCAGTAAAAGCTTCTGGTGTACCGTTAAGTGAACACCGTGTAGTTGTGTTTGGTGCTGGTACGGCTGGAATCGGTATCGCAGATCAAGTAAGAGATGCAATGGTTCGTGTCGGCTTATCAGACGAAGAATCACATAATCGTTTCTGGTGTATTGACCGTAATGGGTTGGTTACAGATAATATGGAAGATCTTCTTGATTTCCAAATTCCATATGCAAGAAAAGAAGCTGAAGTAAGTGATTGGAAACAAAATGATGCTATCGGACTTGCTGAAGTTGTGAAACATGTAAAACCGACAATTTTAATTGGTACATCTACTGTTGCAGGCGCATTTAAAGAGGAAATTATTAAAGAAATGGCTTCTCATGTAGAAAGACCAATCATTTTACCAATGTCGAATCCAACGCCACTTGCTGAAGCGAAACCAGCAGATTTAATCGAGTGGACAGAAGGAAAAGCATTAGTTGCAACAGGAAGTCCGTTTGAACCGGTTACATATAACGGTGTAACGTATGTGATTGGACAGTCAAATAACGCACTTATTTTCCCAGGACTAGGTCTTGGTACAATTGTTGTTCGTGCAAGCGTCATGACGGATGGAATGTTCGCAGCAGCAGCAGAAGCAGTTGCAAGTATGGTAGATACAAGTCAGCCAGGAGCGCCCATTTTGCCAGAAGTTGAAGAGTTACGTAATATCTCTGAACTGGTTGCGATTGAAGTAGCGAAAGTCGCAGTTGCAGAAGGTGTTGCTAGAGAGAACTTAAGTGATGACGATATTAAGATTGCAGTAAAAGAAGCAATATGGGAACCGGAGTATCGCCAAATAAAAGCGGTAGAAAAGGTTAGAATATAGAAATAAAGCCCGTTTATAATTATAAGCGGGCTTTCACTTTTACAATTGAAAAAAAGCATAGGAAGTGGCACCTTTGAATTGGAATCAATTATGGAAGAAAGATATGTATCTTTTAATTATATTAATGGTTGTTGTTCCGATTGCTGGAGAGCTGAATTTTCATCCTTTTAATGATATGTTTCGTGTTAGTTTCGGGACACCGCTTTTCTTCTTTTTATTACTATTTTTAAGAAGAGTGCCAGCAGCAGCTGCAGGTATTCTTGTAGGTATATCTGTAGTCTTATTTCGTGTATGTCTTGACTGGGTATTGCAAGGTTCATTCCATATGACAGAATCATTTTATTTGCGTTATCCTGTGTTCTTTTATTATTTTATTTATGGAAGTCTTTTTTCGCTTTGTAGGGTGAATAAGTTTCATCAGAAGCCAATTGTGATAGGATGTCTTGGAATTACAATTGAAATTATCGCAAGTATGTCTGAACTTGCGTTTTATCATATGTTAGTGCTGGGGACAACGATAATAGTTTCTGAAGTGAATAAACTAATTATTATTGCTATTTTTCGTAGTTTTTTTGCGCTTGGTTTTTTAAATATGATGATCTTGTATGAAACAAAATTAAAAGAATCACAAGTGCGAAAAGAAAATGAAAAAATGTTGCTGCATCTTTCTAACTTATATGTGGAATCTGTTCATTTGAAAAAAACGTTACAAAATGCGGAGTTAATTACACAAACAGCGTATCAATTATATCGGAATTTACAAGCGAACGATGATTCGAGTAGTAAAACAGCATTGAAAATAGCGGGAGAAGTACATGAAATAAAAAAGGATAATCAAAGAATTTTTGCAGGATTATCTAAACTGTTATTAGATAAAAATGTGGCTGAGTATGTAGAAGGACATGAGCTTGCGGAAATGATTGTGAGAATAAATGAGAAGTACGCTGAAATGTTGGGAAAAGATATACGTTTTTCTAAACATATAGAAGGTGAGCATGCAGAATATCATGTGTACACGGTCTTATCAATTTTTAATAATTTAGTTGCAAATGCAGTTGAAGCAATTGCGGATAATGGCGTTATTATTATTAAGTTATATAAACTTGATAACCATATATTCTTTGAAGTAATTGATGATGGACCTGGTATTGCACAAAAATATAAGAAATTAGTATTTAAGCCTGGATTTACTTCAAAGTATGATCAAACGGGAACACCATCAACAGGAATTGGACTTTCTTACATAAACGAAATGGTAACAGAGCTCGGAGGAGAAGTGAGATTAGAAGACCGAGAAACTGGCGGAGGGTGTAAGTTTGTCGTTTGTTTACCGGAGTGCAGTTTAAAGCGGGAAGGAGAATGAAGTTGTTTTATTATATCGTAGATGATGATGAAGTTTTCCGCTCTATGCTTTCACAAATTATTGAAGATGGTGATCTTGGGGAAGTAATTGGAGAATCGGAAGACGGAGCTTTTATTGAAGCCGACCAACTAAATTTTAAAAAAGTAGATATTTTATTTATTGATTTATTAATGCCAATGCGAGACGGGATTGAAACAGTTCGGCATATTGCGTCCTCTTTTTCAGGGAAAATCATCATGATTTCTCAAGTTGAATCGAAACAGCTTATTGGTGAGGCGTATACACTTGGTGTTGAATATTATATTACGAAACCATTAAATAAAATTGAGGTTATATCTGTTGTACGTAAAGTAATGGAACGTATTCGTTTAGAGCGCTCTATACATGATATTCAAAAATCATTGAATAACGTTTTTAAGTGGGAACAGCCGCAAGTTCGAAATGAGCCAATGCAGGAAGGAAAAAGAATAGCAGATTCAGGGCGCTATTTATTATCAGAACTCGGTATTGCGGGAGAGAATGGAAGTAAAGATTTACTTAGTATGTTGGAATATTTATATGGACAAGAAAAAGAGCAAACGTTTGAATTTGGATTTCCTGCGCTAAAAGATATCTTTCACCATATAACTATAAGAAAATTAGAGAATATAGCTTCAGATGCAGATATAGATAAGGAGAGAAAAGCATCTGAACAAAGGGTACGTAGAGCGATTTATCAATCGTTAAATCACTTAGCTTCCCTTGGATTAACAGACTTTTCAAATCCGAAATTTGAAAGCTATGCTCCGAAATTTTTTGATTTCACTGTAGTTAGAAAACGAATGACAGAAATGAAAAAAGATGAAGTAGCAACTTCTGGCCATATACGAATTAATACGAAGAAATTTATTCAAGTGTTGTATTTTGAGGCGAAAAGGTTGATGGAGATAGAGTGAAAAAAGGTGCTTATATACAAGCATCTTTTTTTATTAAATCTACATTTTATATTTTCTCTTGGAGCATGTAAAATGTTAGTTAAGAGAAACTGGTTTTAAAGTAAGGAAGTGTCAAAACAATGGGTTTTACATTAAATAAATCGATTATTAAAGAAGTATGCGGAGAAACCTCATATAAAAGAGGCGAAGCTTATTATAAATCAAATAAAGTAATAATAAATCATTATGATGAAAATAAAGAAATTTGCGAAGCGACGGTAAAAGGGAACGAAGATTTTCATGTTACAGTAGAAAAAGCTAAAAAAGGTGATGTTGTTGCGAAATGTAGTTGTCCTTCGTTAGCGTCTTTTCAAACATACTGTCAACATGTTGCGGCAGTATTGATACAAATAAATTATAATCAGCAAACCGGTGGAATGGTGCCTCTTAGTAGCGGGAATATGAGTGGAAATGATCAATTAACAAGCGGGATGTTTCATTTATTTGCAGAAAAACCATTAAGACCAAAAAGTAAACAACACCGTTTTGATACACGTGAAATACTTCATGTTGAATTTATATGTACGCCAGTAGTTACGAAAAATGGTGGGGCACTGCTAGGTATTCAGTTTAAACTCGCCAAGATGTATTTTGTAAATCATATTAGAGAATTTCTTTCCAATGTGGAGAAAAGAGAGTCCTATAATTGTTCGAATAAATTTACATATACACCGGATGTACATAGCTTTAAGCAAGAAACCGATGCGATTATTCAGCAGCTCATTAAAATTTATCATAATGAAAAAATGTATGAGGATACACTGGAAGTACATGCAAAACAAGATGATAGTATGATTTTAATACCGCCAGCTTCATGGAAGGATATGCTTTCTTTACTTTCTAAAGTTGAGTTTGTGGGACTTAATCAAGATGGAAAATCTTTTCACGGTTTACAAATTTCAAAAGGGCTACTTCCTTTACATTTTGAGTTTAATAAAGGGAGTAACGGTGGGTTTACACTTTATATTGACGGCTTACAACAAGTAGAAGTAATGGATACGTATAGTTATGCTCTATTTGGAGGGAAACTGTATCAGTTGAATGCTGAGGATTGTAAGCGACTTATCGAATTACAAAAAATGATGAATCGTTCTAGTAGTAACCAATTGTATATTCCAGCAGATAAGATGGAGCACTTTGTAGCAAAAGTTGTACCAGGGTTAATGAAGCTAGGAACTGTGCGAATAGATGAGGTAGTATCAGATCGTGTTGAAACACCCGCATTAAAAGCAAAATTGTATTTAGATCGAGTGAAAAATCGTTTGTTAGCAGGTCTCGAATTTCATTATGGAAACGTCGTGATTAATCCGTTAGAAGAGGATGGGCAGCCATCTGTTTTTAATCGTGATGAGAAAAAGGAAAAAGAGATTTTAGACATTATGAGTGAAAGTGCCTTTGCGAAAACGGAAGGCGGTTATTTTATGCATAATGAAGAAGCTGAGTATAACTTTTTATATCATGCTGTTCCAACGTTAAAAGGTTTAGTTGATATTTATGCGACGTCAGCCATCAAATTACGAATTCATAAGGGAGACACAGCTCCTCTTATAAGAGTTAGAAGGAAAGAGAGAATTGATTGGTTATCATTTCGCTTTGATATAAAAGGTATTCCAGAGGCAGAAATTAAAGGGGTATTAGTGGCACTTGAAGAGAAACGAAAATATTATCGTTTAGCAAGTGGTGCTCTACTATCACTTGAGAGTAAAGAGTTTAATGATATTAATCAGTTTATAAAAGAATCTAGTATTCGAAAAGGATTTTTAAAGGGCGAAGAAATAGATGTCCCTCTTATTCGTAGTGTGAAATGGATGAATTCACTGCAAGAAGGAAACGTATTAAGTTTAGATGAGTCTGTTCAAGAATTGGTAGAGAACATTCAAAACCCTAAAAAGCTGAAGTTTGCGGTGCCAAGTGGTTTAGATGCGATAATGAGAGAGTATCAAACATACGGATTCCAGTGGATGAAAACACTTGCCTATTATCGTTTTGGCGGCATTTTAGCTGATGATATGGGACTGGGGAAAACGTTGCAAAGTATTGCTTTTATAGACTCTGTTTTGCCGGAAATTCGAGAGAAGAAACTGCCTATATTAGTTGTTTCTCCGTCGTCCCTCGTTTACAACTGGCTTAGTGAGTTGAAAAAATTCGCTCCACATATTAGAGCAGTTATTGCCGATGGAAATCAAGCAGAGCGCCGAAAAATTTTAAAAGATATAACGAAATTTGATGTTGTCATTACGTCATATCCTCTACTGAGAAGAGATATAAGGTTATATGAGCAGCCATTTCATACGCTATTTCTTGATGAAGCACAAGCATTTAAAAATCATACGACGCAAACTGCAAGAGCGGTAAAAACAGTGCAGGCGGAGTACCGTTTTGGATTAACAGGAACACCTGTAGAAAATTCATTAGAAGAGCTATGGTCTATCTTCCACGTCGTCTTCCCAGAATTATTACCGGGAAGAAAAGAGTTCGGTGATTTAAGACGTGAAGATATTGCGAAGCGGGTAAAACCTTTCGTGTTAAGAAGGTTAAAGGGTGATGTATTACACGAACTCCCAGAAAAAATTGAGCACTTGCAATCATCAGAACTTTTACCAGATCAAAAGAGGCTTTACGCAGCTTATTTAGCAAAGTTAAGAGAAGAAACGTTAAAACATTTGGATAAAGATACGTTACGTAAAAATAAAATTCGGGTTTTAGCTGGTTTAACGAGACTACGGCAAATTTGTTGTCATCCTGCTTTGTTTGTTGATGACTATAAAGGTAGTTCAGCTAAATTTGATCAGCTGCTAGAAATTTTGGAGGAATGCAGAAGTACAGGGAAGAGAATTCTTATCTTTTCCCAATTTACGAAGATGCTTTCGATAATCGGACGTGAATTAAATCGTCAAGCAGTTCCATACTTTTATTTAGACGGGAGTACACCAGCGCAAGAACGTGTAGAGCTATGCAATCGGTTTAACGAAGGAGAAGGGGATCTATTTCTTATTTCGTTAAAAGCTGGTGGCACAGGACTAAATTTAACAGGTGCAGATACAGTTATATTGTACGACTTGTGGTGGAATCCAGCTGTTGAACAACAAGCTGCGGATAGAGCGTATCGAATGGGACAAAAAAATACAGTGCAAGTGATTAAGTTAGTAGCACATGGAACAATTGAAGAAAAAATGCACGAGTTACAAGAGAGTAAGAAAAATTTAATCGCTGAAATTATCGAGCCGGGAGAAGAGAAGTTATCTTCTATTACGGAGGAAGAAATCCGCGATATTCTTATGATTTAATATGCAAAAAGCTATGCTTTCATAGAGATGAAAGCATAGCTTTTTTGTTGTAATAATTATATTTTGTTTTGTACAAAGTAAAGAGATAAAGTGAAACTTTAAATAGTGGGAGTTGTTCGTCTCCCACTATTTATTTTATTTCTTTGTACCTTTACTTTTGTATGGTTTTGCAGCTTTCTTTTTCGCACTTGATTGCCAACGGTTCCATCCTTTACTTCCTGTACCTTGTCCTACACCTTTTTTCGGTTTTGCTTTCGTTTTACTCATATGATCACTCCGTTATATAAAAAATCTGATTTGATAATAGCCAATGTTTTAGAAAAATACTATCGATAAATGACTATGCTTGCTTTAAATAAAAACAAACTGCTTGAATGCTATAGTATATCATGAAATTGCGAGTAAACTGAAAGGAATTATAAAGAAAATGAAAATAATAAGAAATACTGCGGATTCTATATTTCGAACAATCACACTAGTTGTTGTATATATGTTAGTTTCAATTAGTGAAATGTTTTTTGGATTGAAGAGACAAAGGAAATAAAAATGTTATATTAAGAACAGTCGGTAAAGGCATAAAATAAAGAATTGAAAAATATTTTAAAACTTTTTGTTGACTTTATCGATTTTTTGTATAGAATAATCATTAATAAAATGTTTCAGAGATGTGACAATAAAACGACTATGAAAGGACGAGTAGTAGTAGGATGTAGTTTAAGCGAGTCAGGGACGGTGTGAGCCTGATACGAAGCCTATTATGAAGAACCTCCTGGAGTCGCTAACCGAAATCCTTTATAGGAAAGTAGACTTAGCCGGGAACTTCGCCGTTACAAGAAGAACAGTATCGAGATTTTTTAATCTCCGTATTGTATAAGTGAGCAACCTCTGTTGCTAATTTGGGTGGTACCGCGGAACCAAAGTCTTTCGTCCCAGTTTTTTGGGAAAGAAGGGCTTTTTTTGTTGGCTTCTTTTCACAACATCCAAACATTTTAGGAGGAAACCACCATGTATCAATCATTAATGACAGTAAGAGAGACTCAAATCGCAATTAAGGAAGTTAAAACATTTTTTGAGGATCAATTAGCAAAACGACTTGAACTATTCCGCGTATCTGCACCATTATTCGTAACGAAGAAATCAGGATTAAACGATCACTTAAACGGTGTAGAACGTCCAATTGAATTTGATATGTTACATTCAGGAGAAGAATTAGAAATTGTACATTCACTAGCGAAGTGGAAAAGATTCGCATTACATGAATACGGATATGAAGCTGGTGAAGGTTTATATACAAACATGAACGCGATTCGTCGTGATGAAGAACTTGATGCAACGCATTCCATTTATGTTGACCAATGGGATTGGGAAAAAATCGTTCAAAAAGAATGGCGTACTATCGATTACTTACAAAAAACAGTACAAACAATTTATGGAATATTCAAAGAATTGGAAGATCACTTATTTGAAAAGTATCCGTTCCTTGGAAAGTATTTACCAGAAGAAATTGTTTTCATTACTTCTCAAGAACTGGAAGATAAATATCCAGAATTAACACCGAAAGATCGTGAACATGCAATTGCGAAAGAACACGGTGCAGTCTTTATTATTGGAATTGGTGATGCACTCCGTTCAGGTGAAAAGCACGATGGACGCGCGTCCGATTATGATGATTGGAAATTAAACGGTGACATTTTATTCTGGCACCCAGTACTACAAGCTTCGTTCGAATTATCATCAATGGGAATTCGTGTTGATAGTAAATCACTTGATGCGCAATTAACGAAAACAGGTGAAGACTTCAAACGTGAGTACGATTTCCATAAAGGTATTTTAGAAGACGTTCTACCATTAACAATTGGTGGTGGTATCGGCCAATCAAGAATGTGTATGTACTTCTTACGTAAAGCACATATCGGTGAAGTTCAATCTTCTGTATGGCCTGACGATTTACGTGAAGCTTGCAAGAAAGAAAACATTCATTTGTTTTAATAGAAATATGAGGGAGAGTGGCTCGAAAATAGAGTTACTCTCCCTTTTTTATTGTGTAAACTGCTGGTTTACAGTGAGTGTTACTAATAGTTTCTTTCTTTTTCATCTCCTTTTATGTAATAATTTGTTAAAGGAGGGGGCGTTATGAACTTGGGAGAACAATTAAAAAAATTACGAGAGTCAAAGGGTTTTTCGCAAGAGGATGTTGCAAAGAAAATTGGGGTAACTAGGCAAGCTGTGTATAAGTGGGAAAATGATAAAAGTTACCCTGACATTGATAATTTAATTTTATTGAGCGAAATGTACAACGTTACGCTCGATGAATTAATAAAAGGGAATCAAAACTTTAAAGAGAAAATACATATTGATGAAGAAGATGAGGATTTTGAGAAAGAGAATGAGTTTGGTTTTTATATTGGATTTGGTTTGCTAATTATGAGTGCTTTCATTGATTACGAAGGAATTCAAGAGATTTTATTAGGGGCTGCGCTATTCATGATGGTCTTTTATTCCGACGTGAAGAAAGTTATTTTGAATGAATTTCGCTCGTTATTTAAAGGGAAAGATATATATGATAAGAAGTGAGAAGAGTCCGTTATATTTCCTAGGAAAAGGTACTGCGAATAATCTAATTGTTTTATAATGAGTTTTAGATATAGGTAATATGTTAAAAAGCTGTTTGTATAGAGTCTTGAAATCTATGTGTAAAATGATAATAAAGTTATTTAATTTTAAAAGCTCAAACGAGTATAGCCCCGTTCTAAAGTTAGGACGGGGTTGAAAATCTAAGTTTTATTGAATAAGAATTTTCTTCAAATATTTTTACTTCAGTAATGTATATTTCAGTAAAGGCCTTTTATAAAACGTCACTTACTTATTTGTTACTGAGTTGTTCCGCCAAACCGATTAGAATTCCTTCGGTTCCACGAATGTAGCAGAGTCGATACGAGTTCTCATACTGAACTACTTCTCCAACGAGCTGAGCACCATGCTTAGTAAGTCTGGATACCATTTCGTCAATGTCCTCGACGGTGAACATGACGCGCAGATAACCGAGGGCGTTTACAGGAGCTGTCCGGTGATCTGCTATAGTAGGTGGGGTGAGAAATCGCGAAAGTTCAATTCGGCTGTGACCATCTGGCGTAACCATCATAGCAATCTCTACGCACTGAGAACCGAGTCCAGTTACGCGACCAGCCCATTCACCTTCGACAGTAGCTCGCCCTTCGAGTTTTAATCCAATCTCCTTGAAGAAAGAGATTGCGTTATCAAGAGATTCTACAACGATGCTGACATTGTCCATTCTTAGTAATCTGTTGTTTGCCATAGTCTTTATCTCCTTATGTGTAAAAATTTATCCCGCTATTTGCGGGCAATAAGACTCCCACCTCAAAATTCGGCGAATGCGAGGAAGTTAGGTGGGAGATAACTGCCCGATTGTTGAATAGAATGACTTGCTTCCGTTTTTTAACAATTTTATTGTTCTTCAAACGACTTTATTTTAAACTAAATAACCTTTTTCTCACTTTCCACTATGCAAACAGCTTTCTATTTATATAGGAAGGAAATAGATTCATATAATTTGTTGTAAGTTTTACTGGTGGAAATTAAATCATTTGCACTAAAGGTTCAATTTTCGCCATAAATGATTGATGAAGTGCTTCAACACCCGTTACTAAATGAAGACGGTCAATAACGACAGATACTTTAATTTCTGATGTACTTACCATTTTAATATGAATATCTTCTTCTTTTAAAGTAGTGAACATATTCGCAGCAACTCCTGGGTTAGATACCATACCAGATCCTACAATTGATACTTTTGCTAAATGATTTTCATGTTCTACAGATTCGTAGTGAAGTGCTTCTTGATTTTGTTCCAATACTTCTAATGTTTCTCTTAAATCATTAGAATGGATTGAGAAGGAGAGGTGAACAGTTCCTTCATTTGTAATACTTTGAATAATAATATCCACATTAATATGTGCTGCTGCTAATGTAGAGAAAACTGTTGAAAGTGCACCTTGTTCTAATCCTTTAATTGTGACGCGTGTAATATTATCCTCAAATGCAATACCTTTAACGATTGATTGTTGTTCCATGTTACATTCTCCCCTTACAATTGTTCCGTTTTCTTGTTCCATACTTGAGCGAACTTCTAAAATTACATTATGATTTTTAGCAAATTCAACAGCGCGTGGGTGTAATACGCCAGCACCGAGGTTGGCAAGCTCTAACATTTCGTCATAAGAAATTTCATCTAATTTATAAGCATCTTGTACAACTCGTGGATCAGTCGTATATACGCCGGTCACATCCGTATAAATATCACATTTTTTTGCTTTTAGTGCAGCAGCTAATGCGACAGCAGTCGTATCAGAGCCACCGCGGCCAAGTGTGGTAATTTCATTTTCTTCACTTACTCCTTGGAAACCAGCTACTATAACAATCGTGCCTTCAGTAAGGTGAGACTGAATACGGGTAGTGTTAATGTCAATAATCCGTGCACTACTATGTACAGATTCTGTCGTAATACCAGCTTGCCATCCTGTTAATGAAATTGCGTTATAACCTTTTGTTTGTAGTGCCATTGTTAATAATGAAATGGTTACTTGTTCTCCTGTAGATAGGAGCATATCCATTTCACGTTTACTTGGATTTTCAGTAATAGCTTTAGCAAGTGCTACAAGTTTATCCGTACTTTTTCCCATTGCTGAAACGACAGAGACAATACTATGTCCTCGTTCATATTCTTCAATAATTAAATTTGCTACATGTTGAATGCGTTCGACGCTTCCGACAGAAGTACCGCCAAATTTTTGTACAATCGTTTCCATTACGAATTCCTTCTTTCGTCCATTTTTAAGAATAGGTTAGGACATATACAAATCCCAATATTCCTGTAGTTACCAGAGAGAAAAACAAAAAACACCATCTCAAATAAGTGAGGATGGTGCTGTTACAGGAAAAGGGAAACAGAAAACGGAGCTAATAAAAAAACCGCCAAAAAAGGAATATCATAAAAATGATATCTCTTTTTTGTAGATAGCTCTTCATACGTACACGTCTGTACATATGACAGTTCTGTTTCTATTCGAAAACAGCCCCAATTGATAAATGCAGAGAAATTTATCAATTTCGGCAACACTTCCTTTCCTCTAAAATCATAGACATCTCTGTGTCTCCTTTAGAATACTTATAAGCGTTGCAACCTCTATCTCACGTTTTAGGCGAGAGTGTATGATTTATGAAGTTGTTGGTAACATTTGTTTTATAATAATTTAAATTTTTCAGGGAATCAAGTGTTTTTTGTATTTTTTTGAAATTCTATCTTTTTATTAAATTAGTTTGTGAAAAATGTAGCAAAATCGATTCATTGCATGTACATTGAAAATATAGCGCATGGGAGGTGGAAGGATGGGGAAGAAAAAGCCTATTTATGTAGCCACAGAAATGAACACAACAATGGAGAAACTATGGGCATATACACAAGAGCCTGATATACATACAGAGTGGGATGCTCGTTTTACTGAGATTTCGTATTTAGAAAAAAAAGAGGGAGAACCACAGAAGTTTTTATATAAAACAAAGATCGGATTTGGACTTGAAATAGCCGGAGAAGGGGAATCGATAGGTGAAATAAGAAAAGAAACTGGAGAACGCATTTCCTCTTTAAAATTTTGGACAGACAATCAATTATCACTTATACAAATAGGGCGTGGTTATTGGAAGTATACACCGAATGAAGAACATATTCATTTTGAAACGCAATATGATTATGATACGAGATTTGGTCGTATAGGAAATGTGATAGATTTATATGTTTTTCGTCCACTATTAGGTTGGGCGACAGCATGGAGTTTTGATGCTTTAAAATTATGGTTAGAAAAGGGACTTCATCCTAAGTTGCTAATTAGAAGAACGATGACGTATTGGCTAGTTTGCTTTTTATTTGCTTTCGTATGGTTATATCAAGGGATTGTACCGAAATTGATGTTTACTCATTCAGAAGAAGTAAAGATGCTTTCTGCACTAATCGGATCGAATGAAAGTAGTATTTTTATACTTAAAATAGTTGGATTTTTAGAAATAATATGGGGTGTTATGTGGCTATTGCCACTTCAAAAGCGAAAACTATTTATATTGCATATTATATTGTTGATAATTTTAACATTAGCGGCAGGATCGACGAATATCGCTAGTTTTACGCAACCGTTTAATCCGATTACATTAAATTTTCTTCTAATAGGGTTATCGATTGTCGGTTATATAAATAGCACGAATTTGCCAAGCGCAAAAAATTGCAAGAGGACGAGAAAGGGATAAGTATATGGTTAATATTTATGAAAGATTATTAAGGGATTCTTATAAAAGGCTTCATCCAAAATTGCAGGAACGATATGCGATAACAAAGGAAAATAGCTTTATTGGGGAAGGGGAAATGGATGAAATTTATGGAGGATCTTTTTTCGTTAAATTAATATTAAAAATTACATCGAAGTTTCGAATGTTTTTCTCTGAGCGAGGGCAAAAAGTTCCGTTTGTGATACATAATACCGCTGAGCGAGATGAACATGGAAATGAGTTTGTACGGTGGAATCGTACTTTTTATTTTCATAATAAGAAAAGATATTTTAACGCTGTTATGCAGTTGGATGAAGAAAATAATGAAATTGTAGATTATTTTGGTGAGCCACATTTACTCGTTTCTACATTGAATTTTTATATTGATGAAAAAGGCGGGATGCATATTTCTTCAAAGAAACAATGGTTTTTTATGTTTGGAAGAAAAATCCCGTTACCAAAATTTTTATATGGAGAGGCAAAAATTGTTGAAAGTTATGATGATGCACTGCAATGTTTTCGAATTCATGTACAAGTACGGAATCCGTTAATTGGTTCGTTATTTTCATATAAGGGAACATTTGTGGAAAGGGAATAAACGATATGAAAAATATACTATTTGGGCTTGCTTGCTATATTATTTTTCTAATATGTGAGTGGTCAAATGTAAAACCAGTTGAAGCAATTATTTTATTATCTATTTTGTTATTTATACCGATGTCTTTTTGTATTATTGACAAGAAAAAAAGAAATGGATCGTATGTATTATTTTATAAATTTGTATCGTTTTTATATCCAATCGCAGCAATCAGTGCAATGCTAGCTTTCGTAACAAATCACTATTTCTTTGCGCTACTTTGGTTTGCATATACAGGAATCGTTGCGTTATTTGGTGTAAGTAGATTGTTAGAAAGAGGATGGAAACCGATAGAAGAGACGGCTATCGATAGTGCGTTTATTTATTTGTTTTTAGGTGGTTTTTGGTTTTTTGCTTCAGTAGCAAAGGTTTCAATTATGCACTTTAGTTCTGACATTGTTTTACTTACAGCGGCACACTTTCATTACTCGGCATTTCTATTGCCGTTATCAGCTGGTTTACTTGGAAGGAAAAGAGAAAAGAGAAGTAAAGTGTATGATGCTATTATGTTTATCATAGTCATTTCACCTATGACAGTTGCGATAGGAATTACATACTCAAGGATATTTGAATTTTTTGCAGTGTTCATATATTTATGTGCGATTTATGGATATGGAGTTTACGTGTGGAGAACGAAATTCAATGCTATAAGTGCAAAGATTCTCCTTACTCTTTCATCCAGTACACTTATGGTAACAATAATGTTTTCACTCATATATTCATACGGAAATTTCAAACAAGTAATGACGATTACAATTGCACAAATGGTTTGGATTCACGGTGTTGTAAATGGAATTGGAGTAGCGTTACCAGCATTTGTTGGTTGGATGATTGAAAAGAGTACTCCGAATTATAAATATTACGGGAAAACAATGAGCAGGTTAAGAGGAAATGCGACAGTTGGTGAAGCATTTTTACATAACAGAAATTTAATAGATAGCAAGGAATACAAAGGTTTAGTTGATAAAATGAATGATTTTCATAGTGAGGCATTTGACATGGCGAAGATTCCTTTAAGTATTATTCGTTTTTATGAAAATACAAAAGAGTATGAGTTACAATCGCATATTAAATGGACTCGTTGGTTCCGTCCGGTTGCATTTTGTTATGAGAAAATGAGTAAGCGTGTAGGACAAATACATTTAGGAATGGGCGGCAAGTGGGAAACGATGCATGGCTCTATCATTGGGATAATAGATGAGAAGGATGGAAGAGAGAATGTAAGGGCTTGGCTAAGAAAAAATGAAGCAGGGGAGACAATTTTTGTAGCTCTTTATTCAAAGCATACATACAAGAAAGATACATATATGAATATCGCATTACCTTTACCATATTCGAATATGACTGGTATTTTGAAGTTATGCAATGATGATAATGCTTTAATCATTACAAGTAAGTTAAGAGAGAATGGCAGGGGAGATGAGGGGATTTATTTACATACTCGTTTCTTTACAATACGTTTACCATTAGCAGAGACTTTTATTATTAAAGAGAGCAAGGATCAAATATTAGAAGCTAATCATAGAATGTGGATATTTGGAGTTAAGTTTTTAGAAATTGATTATGAGATTAAGAAAATAGAGGGAAAGTAAGAAAAGCTTGGAGAGATTCCAAGCTTTTTTATGTATGGGTAATTGTCATAGCAACTTGTTTATCCAAGTCTCGGTCCCAAACACGCTGAATTTCAAACGTACCTTTTTCAAAAAATAATGGGAATCTCTCTTTAAACCAATCTTGCATAGGAAGATTGAGTGCTGTATCAATTGGCACCCATAATAATTCGCCTTCAGGAGGATTCAAAAGGAGTTCACCTTCAAATGAATCTGTCCAATAGTTAAATACCATATATCGAACATTTTCTTTCGGATTTACGTATTCATCTAATCCCTTAAATATTAAATTAGAAACAAGTAATCCAGTTTCTTCTTTTACTTCTCTTATAGCGGCTTGAACGATACTTTCTGGGAAATCTACTTTTCCGCCCGGAGCGATGTAACCAGGGAAGCCTAGATGATCCGGCCGTTGTATTAGTAATACTTCGTTATTATGCTGAATCATACACATTGTATAAATGCGGTGTTCGATACTTTTCCAATTCGTACTCATACGAATCTCTCCTCTTATAAAATGAGTCTCATATAGTTTAACTATAGTTATTTGTTCCAAAAAATACAATAATAAGACAAAATTATACAAAATACAATTGACTATTACTAATTTTCAGAACTATAATTACTCTGTTATATAAAAACTTGTACTTGAGAGGGGAATATATTCTATGAAAAATAGAATAATCGCAGCAGCAGTAATAGCAGCTAGTATATTATCTTATTCATCTAGTAGTTTCGCACAAACAAAAACGTTTCCAGATGTCCCAGCTAAACACTGGGCAGAAGATTCTATTAACTATTTAGTAGAAAAAGGTGCAGTTAAGGGTAATGATGCAGGAATGTTCGAGCCTGAAAAAGAAATCACTCGTGCAGAAGCAGCTACAATGATGGCTAAAATCTTAAACTTACCAATCGATTCAGGTGCTAAACCATCTTACGCTGATGCTCAAAAACACTGGGCTACTCCAATCATCGCAGCTGTAGAAAAAGCTGGCGTTGTTAAAGGTAAAGATAACGGCACATTCGATCCAGACGGAAAAATCGACCGCGTTTCAATGGCATCTCTACTTGTAGAAGCTTACAAATTAGATTCTAAAGTAAACGGTACTCCAGCAACTAAATTCAGTGATTTAGAAAAAAGCTGGGGGAAAGCAAAAGCTAACATCCTAGTTGAATTAGGGATTTCTGTTGGTACTGGTAACAAATGGGAGCCTGAAAAAACTCTAACTAAAGCAGAAGCAGCTCAATTTATTACAAAGGCTGACTCAATTCAAGTTGGAAATCCATTAGTGGAAAAGGTAGTTATTATTGATCCTGGTCATGGAGGATTTGATCCAGGGAATCCAGGGCAAGGTGTAGAGGAAAGTGAAATTGTATTTGATATATCTTTAAGATTACAGCAATTGTTAGAAAAAAATACACCTTTAAAAGCTTTGTTAACACGTGAAGAGAACGGAAATCCAGGAAGTAACAAGAATGAGTCTCTTGTGAATCGAGTGAAATTTGGTCAAGAGAACAATGCAGATATATTTGTAAGCATTCATGCAAACTCTTCTCAAAATCATGATGGTTATGGAACGGAAACATATTATTATAAAAAATCCAAGCGTGGAGAAGAGACACAGATTGAAAAGGATAGCGAAGTATTAGCGAAAAAAATTCAAAAGCGAGTAGTAGAGGCACTACATACAAGAGATAGAGATATAAAAGATGATCATTCATTTTATGTAGTAAATAAAAATACAGTACCAGCAGTTTTAACAGAGCTTGCCTTTATTGATAATAATATAGATAATGGCAAATTAGCTACTGAATCAGGAAGACAAATTGCTGCAGAGGCAGTTTATGCTGGGATTTTAGATTATTATGAGTGGAAAGGTTTCGATGTTTCAAAATATCGTTTAGCTAAATAAAAAATATTAATTGTTAAGTCCATCATCTATATAGAGATGATGGACTTTTTATATGAGTTTATATAATTTTGTATCAAAATAAAAAGATATATCGTATTATGCTGATTACAAATAAAATAATGGTAGATTAGTTTATTTGTATCACGTATACTTTTACTGTTGACTAATTAAGAGTTTGTTAGTTTGATAGGGAAAATTTTATTGAAAAGGGAGGCAAGTTAACACGGGACAAGCATATACATAACGTGTTAAAAAAAATATGAAAAAAGTTATTTCTAATGTGTTAGCAGTGACAGTCGCACTTCAAGTAGTGATGGCTCCGGCAACTTCATTTGCAGCTGAAAAGGAATTTCCAGACGTTCCGAAAGATCATTGGTCGTATAAAGCAGTTACTAATTTAACATCAAAAGAAATTATTGCAGGATATGATAATGGTAAGTTTGGATTCGGGGATGTTGTAAATCGTGAGCAAGTAGCCGCATTAATATATCGTGCATTAAAACCAGAAGCGAAAAGCGAATATAAAAATCCATACTCTGATATTAGCGAAGGAACGACAATGTTCCAAAATGAAATTTTAACTTTAACAGATATGGGGATTTTCGTAGGTGATGGTAAAGGAACATTTAGACCGAAAGAATCTTTAACTCGTGCTGAAATGGCTGTAATTTTACAGAAAGCCTTTAAACTAAAAGTAAAAGCTAATCATACATTTAATGATGTTCCGAAAGATCATTGGGCAAATGAAGCGATTAGTGCATTAGAGTCTAACGGTGTTGCTGCAGGTAATGGAGCAGGTGCATTTAATCCAACTAGTGTTTTAACACGTGAAGAATATGCACAATTTTTATATAACGCCATGGCATCATATATCGATTTAGATGTAACATTACCTTCTAATGTAACAGCTCAAGAGATTGATAATTATATTAAAAGATATCATCCCGATAGTCCGCTTGTTGGAGTTGGACAAGACTTTATTAAAGCGCAAAACGAGTATGGCGTGAACTCTTTATATTTAGCAGCACATGCAATCTTAGAGTCTGGATACGGGAAATCAGAAATTGCATATCGTAAACATAATTTATTTGGACTACGAGCGTATGATTGGGATCCATTCGCACATGCAAAATATTTACCATCTTATGGATTAAGTATTTCATACAATGCTGATTATGTGAGAAAGAATTACTTAGAACAAGGTGCTAAGTATTTCAAAGGTTACACATTACCTGCGATGAATGTAATGTATTCAACTGATAAAGAATGGGCTGGCAAAATCGCTAATATTATGGAACGTATTAAGCCTTTCAATAACAAAGATTATCAAAATGTAAAACGATTACCGAAAAACCCTAATACATTAAATGTAGATGCATTAGGCGAAACAATTCCATATAAAGATTATGTAAAAGACGCAAAAACTACTGTTCAGTCGGTAGGATCTTACTATCAAGTTCCATTCCCGTTTAACAACCCAATTAAGAGTGTACCAAACGTTACACAAAATGAAGTTGGAAAATTAGAAAATGGTACAAAAGTAAACGTATATCGTGAAGATCCAAATGGCTGGGTAGAATTCTCACTTGAAAATGCTCCAGAAAAATATTGGACATTGAAGAAGAACTTAAAATTATAAAGTGGAAAGGTGTTTTCATATATGAAAACACCTTTTTTATTTATATTCAACACGTAATATTTGTAGATTCATTATGATTTTCTTTATTATATTTCTACCAATAATTTAACAGTTTCATATATAATTAAAGTTATTAAAGATTGAATTTTCTGTGCTTTTGGTATTAACTTAATTTGAAAAGAGGAGAGAGATATGCAAGGAGAAATACCAACAGAGAAAGCTTTAGGTTATGTCGGTAAATTGTTATTGCCAGTTAAAGTGTCACCACACTTTAAGTTTTTATGGATTGGGCAATTACTTTCGACTTTAGGTAGTTCGATAACGATGGTTATTTTGCCAGTCGTTGTGTATTCATTAACCGGTTCAACAATTGTAATGGGAATGACTATGGCAATGTACATGCTTCCTAATATTCTTGCGTTACCGTTTGCTGGATTAGTCGTGGATCGAATTGACCGAGTGAAATTGATGTTATTTACAGATATAATCCGCTGTATATTAATGCTATTAGTTGCAACACTTATATTTATGGACATTTTAACAATTCCACTTTTATATGTACTTGTTGCATTATATGGACTTATGGAAGGGATATTTCAGCCGGCATATTCAGCTGTAAGAGCGAAAGTATTTGTACCGGAAATTCGAAATGCAGCTAATGCATTAACGCAAATGAGTAATCAAGGAATACGATTAATTGGCCCAGCACTTGGTGGGTTAATAGTATCAGTTACATCTGTAGGGATAGGCTTCGGACTAGATGCAGCAACGTATTTGTTATCATTTTTATGTTTATTATTTTTAAAAGAAATAAAGTTTAATAAAATACAGAAATTTGAAAGAAATAAAGTCAATTACAAACAAGATTTTATGGAAGGGATTCTTGTTCTAAAAAGCCATCCGTGGTTGTGGATTACTATTCTAGTCTTTTCTTTCGTTAATATTTGTTATGCAGGCATTATCGTTGTATTAATTCCATGGTTGTTTAATGTTCATCATCATTTTGAAGCTTACGTATATGGATTGGGTATGGCTGCTTCTGGTGCTGGAGCTGTAATTGCAGCGCTAATTTTTGGTGGGAGGCAGCAGTGGCATAAGAGAGGATTACTTGCGTATGGCGGTGTTTTAATAAGTGGAATGGCACTATTAATTATGCCTTTCGTTTCTTGGGCACCTGTCTTAATTGGATTAATGGCAATTGAAGGATTCGGTATTATGATATTTGGGCTCATTTGGGAAACAAGTTTACAAGAGCTTGTACCAGAAGAAGCATTTGGAAGAGTGGCAAGCCTTGATATGTTAGGTTCATTTGCTTTATTGCCATTAGGATATGTGGTTGTAGGCTGGTTAGCTACTGTAATAGGTGGAAAGATAACAATTATAATGCTAGCTATTTTAGTACTCATAACAATTGGAATGGCATTGTCTGTACCAAGTATTCGGCGGTTCGATTGATTATGTAGGCAAAAAGGGGGGGATGGTATATGACTATAGAAAATCTACATGATTTAGTAGTACATGAGTTGGGATGTAAATACGTTTTGGGAGAAAAGGTATTTGAAGCAAGGAATTTCACGGTGTATATTGCTACTCCTATAGAAAATAAAATGACATATAATCGATTCATCTTAATTAAGCATTTGTCTAATGAAGAGCCTTCCGTACATGTTTGGGACAAAAAAATATGTGTAGACGCTACAAAAATACATATTGCAAAAGAAGTGACAGAAGCAATTCAATCGGGTTTTGTAAATAAAGAGTAAGCCCTAATCAAATTAGGACTTACTCTTCATTAAACACAAATGTTTGCTTCATTTTTTTACTCTCATGTACTGGATGACCGTTGTAAGAGAAATTCTTTTCTTCCCAAGTAATGACAACTTTAAAATTATGGCTATTAAAGTCTAATGGGAATACCATGTAGTCAAAGCTTGTATGACTTTTTGAAACGTTGTTATTAGATGAAGTAGGATTAAAGGTAGCTTTAGATGTAGGTGTGTTATCAAGTATTTCCACCGATACATTTGCAACATCATTACCAATATTTTTTAAGAGTAAACTATACGTATCATATACACCTTGTTTTGGCTGCACGGCTTGCTTGTTTGAGTTATGAGATTTGTCAATTTCGATATACCACTGTTTAGACTTTGACGCAATTGGTAGTGATTGAAATGTGTATGCACTAGCTTGTATTGGTAGTGCTAAGCAGATTAGTGCAAAGAGAGAAAATATTTTTCGTTTCATCTTTAGAGAGCTCCCATTCTTTAAAGGATTTATTTGTTATTATCTTCTCTTTTTAAGATAATATACCATGTAGTTTAGGGGAGGGTATATTGAAAGAATTAGTAAGTATGGGAAGCAGCATGTTTCTACAACTGTTATTTTCGTATATATTTATTTCTGTTGTTTTATTGGAACTCAATCCATGGTATGCGGTAGTGGTTTATGTGGCTATTGCTATAATCAGTCTTCTGCTAGGAATATACTCGATTGCTTTCCCTATGAAGAGTAGCTTGAATACTATTTTTCTAATACTACCAGGTGGAATTATAATAACATTATTTTCAATATTAATTATTGGATTTACAGTGTTTGCTTACTTTTTACGAGAAGGAGATATTCCGGCTGTAATTCGTTTGTAGTATAAGTGAATCGATAGAGCTCCTATCTTTTCGTTATTAATCTTCCCAAGTATGTCACACGCACATTTAAAAAAACAAGGAAACTGTGTAGAGATTTTTCGGCATAGTTTCCTTATTTTGTTTTTTTGATTAATAATAAATGCTTGCTAAAGGATACGAAAAAGCATATCAGGGGGATTAATTTATTAATATAAAGTAGCGTCCAACTTATAAAAGATAGATATAGGTGGAGGGGTACGAGTATTAGTTAAAAGAAATATTAATATGAAAATATTACCAATAAATATGTTAAAATAACATTGTCATATAACAAGGGGGATTCGTTTGATGGAAAAAGAGCATCTTGCTAAAGTAGATTTAACGAAAAAAATTGAATCAAAATCTGAGTACAATAAGAAACTTGAAAAATATCAAATGCGTTTATTGGCACTACAACAAATATTAAAAGAAGAGAAAATAGCCGTTATGATGGTTATGGAAGGTTGGGATGCGGCAGGTAAAGGCGGAGCAATTAAGCGAGTGACTGAACATCTTGATCCACGCGGATTCCAAGTAAATCCAATTGGAGCGCCTGCTCCTCATGAAAAACGGTATCATTATTTGCAACGTTTTTGGCGGAAACTTCCTCAGTACGGGCAAATTACTATATTCGACCGTTCATGGTATGGGCGTGTATTAGTTGAACGTGTTGAAGGCTTTGCTACAAACGAAGAGTGGACGAGAGCGTATGATGAAATTAATGATTTCGAAAAACTATTAACAGATGATCATTACATAATAGGAAAGTTTTTCTATCATATTAGTAAAGATGAGCAGTTAAAGAGATTTACAGAAAGAGAGAACAACCCTCTTAAAAGGTGGAAAATTACAGATGAAGACTGGCGAAATCGTGAAAAATGGGATGAGTATGTCGAAGCAATAGAAGACATGTTTGAAAATACAAATAAGCCGAATGCAAAATGGCATATTATCGCGAGTAATGATAAATTATACGCCCGTTTGAAAACATTGAAAGTAATTATTTCATTAATTGAGGATTATTTCTTAGAGCATAATATAGAATTACCTTCTTATTATAATGAAATAAAAGAAGGAAAGAAAAAGAAAATTGAATCTGTGCAAGATGCAGGAGTCAAATAGTAAAAAGGTTTGTATAGGAAATATGAAGGGAAGCTGTCTTGTAATTTGGTTTTACCAAATTACAAGACAGCTTTTTAGTTGGAAGTATTTTATATATTTATATAAAGCGAGTGTACCAATTATTTTAGTTTGTGCTGTAGTAAGTTTGTTGTTTTAGGAAGGGGAAGCTTTAAGAAAGAGTAGTAGGGGAATAGGCTAAATATGAATCGCATTTTAATTATGGAACGTTAGCTGTCAAAAAAATTTATAGAATTATTTTGGGAACTCCTCCGTAATGGGCGAAACGTAAACCGTGGAGTTCTTTATTTTGTGATTATAGGCATATGTATCACTGTCATTAAGTATTTGCTTTCATTCATTATCCGTCAAGATCAAGTTTTCGAAGTTTAGAAAGATAAACTGAATAATATTAATAAGATGTATAATTGTTTTTTACATGTCATGAATGGGCACGTATCAAGTTCAAATAACGGATGCATAATATTATTTTCATAGGATTTTAAATATATTTTTCAAAGGGGTTTTCTTTAAATGTTTATAAAACCTATAAATTTAGCGATTCGATTTTTTCTAGAATTATGTGCTCTTGCATCACTATGTTACTCGGGCTTTCAATTTTGGGAAAGTGTATATGTGAAATTTATTTTTGGAATTGGCTCACCACTACTTTTTGCGACAATATGGGGGATTTTCATTGCACCTAAAGCATCATTAAAACTGCCAGAACCATATAGGTTTATGTTGGAAATCATATTGTTTGGAGTTACCTCACTTGCTCTATATGTTGTTGATCAAATAACCTTAGCTATTATTCTTGGAATGGTATTTGTAATAAATCGCACTTTAATCATTATTTGGAAACAATAATTTTTTTGCTAAGTTTCTTCACGAAAGGAACTTAGCATTATTTAAGGTGTAGGAGTAACGAAATATGGATAAATTTAAGCGCTTTAAATTTTGGGATTTTGTTGTTTTATAGTACATTAACAAGAGATATTAGTTTCATAGGGGGGTGAGGAAATGATAGATACAGCAGATGTTTTAATAAGTAAGCGTATGTATACAGAAGAAGAGCAACAAAAATTATATAAACGAACGTTAATAATCGTAAGTATTTCACAAATGTTTGGCGGAGCGGGGTTAGCTGCTGGTATTACAGTAGGTGCACTTCTTGCACAGCAAATGCTTGGGACGGATGCGTATGCAGGATTACCAGCTGCTATGTTTACAATGGGATCTGCGGTAGCGGCTTTCTTTGTTGGGAAGTTATCGCAAAAATATGGTCGCCGAATAGGACTTGCAACAGGGTTTATAGTAGGAGGACTAGGAGCTATTGGAGTTGTATTGGCTGCGTTAACAAATAGTATTATTCTATTACTAGTTTCTTTACTCATATATGGTGCGGGTACAGCGACGAATCTACAAGCTCGTTATGCTGGTACCGATTTAGCAGATAAGAAACAACGAGCAACTGCTATTAGTATTACGATGGTTATGACGACTTTTGGTGCGGTAGCTGGTCCAAATTTAGTAGGCGTAATGGGAGATTTTGCCCATTCAATTGGAATTCCTAACCTTGCTGGTCCGTTCATATTATCAGCAGCGGCATTTATACTTGCGGGTCTTGTACTTTTTGTTATGCTTCGTCCAGATCCGTTAATTATTGCTAACATAATAGAAACATATAAACAAGAACATACATATAAAGGGCAACCAGTAACAGAAGAAATGATAGAAAATAAACGTGGTGTTACTGTTGGAGCAATCGTAATGATACTTACTCAAATAGTGATGGTTGCGATTATGACGATGACTCCAGTTCACATGGGACACCACGGTCATGGATTAAGTGCAGTAGGTCTCGTGATTGGTTTTCATGTAGGTGCAATGTATCTTCCGTCTCTCGTTACAGGAATGTTAATTGATAAAATCGGCCGAACTACGATGAGTATAGCTGGTGGAGTAATTTTACTAGCGGCGGGTGTCATAGCTGCGATAGCGCCGAGTGATTCTTTACTATTATTAATTGTTGCTCTGTCTTTACTTGGGTTAGGGTGGAACCTCGGTTTAATAAGTGGTACAGCTCAAATTGTTGATGCAACTATACCTTCTACACGTGCAAAAACACAAGGAAAAATAGATGTATTTGTTGCGTTAGCTGGAGCTTCTGGTGGAGCGATGTCAGGTATGGTAGTAGCTAATTCAAGTTATGAGGCATTATCATTAGCGGGAGGGGCTGTAGCCTTACTGCTTATTCCAGTTGTGATATGGTCTCGGACAGGTAAATAAAATTCAGATAAAAGAAGCGGCGTTCAAAGGGAGATAATCAATCTTTGAATGCCGCTTTTTTGTGATCAACTAATAGTCTAACTGGAATCGTTGATATAATTTCATTTACCGTAATGTTAGTTGTATAAAAGGAAATTTCAGTTTAAATCCCACTCCACAATAAGCCCTAAATGCATACATCCATCGCCAAATCCCTACAGTAAAAGTGTATCTCCATTATTTAATTTTCCTTCTTTTCTAAATCGTTATTAGATAATATTTGATCTGGAACATAAGTACCAATTGCAGTAATACGAGATTGAGAATTCATAAGAACATCTCCTAACTTATTTTTTATAATCTGATACTAATATTAGATCGTAAAAATATTGATAAAGATTTTCTGTTTAACAAAATTAATATATTTTAATAAACGGAAAGGGATTTGAGGAGTGATATCCAAATAATATACGGAAAGCTTCTAAACTTGATAATGAAGGGGTTTGAGATTCTTGAAAAGAATCGTATATGTATTGTCTCTTGTTTTAATTTGTAGCTTTACTTATTTTATTTTACCAGAGAAATCTTATGCTTGTGATTGTACTAAAGCATCACCAGAAGAGAGGTTACAACAAAATGATGTAGTGTTTGAAGGTAAGGTATTAGAAGTTCAAGAGAAGGACGGAAGAATGAAAACATTATTTGAAGTGAAGAAAATTTGGAAAGGGACAAGTTCTTCGCAAATTATTATATATACAAGCAGTAGTGGTAGTTGTGCGTTTCGTTTTGCAGAGGGAGGAGAGTACCTAGTGTTCACTTCTCATAGAGGAGAAGTGAAACTGTTGGAGACATCTAGCTGCAGTGGAACGAAGAGATTAGATGAGGCAGAGATAGAGAAAATGGCTTTACGTCATATTGCAAAAGAGTCTGTTCCGACGAAGAAAGTGGATTTAAAAGGGGATATGGTGAGCGGCTTAAGTTTGTGGCAAGTTGTGGTTATTGTTATAGGTGTATTATTCATTGTAGCTGTTGTTATTTTTATTGTGAGAAGAACTCGCAAAAAATGACGATTAAAGTAAAAATATAAAGATTTTCTTTCTGTTTCTATGGGTGGTTTAATCTTGTGAAAGCGAATTACTTATGCTACACTTTATGTAACTTAAAATGAACGGAGGGGCTTCCTTTGATCTTAATCAGATTACGTCTCAATACTTTGTGCCAATAATTGAATAGCGCTCAAAGGCTCTGTCTGTGTACAGAGTGAACGGGATTGGTCTGCCTATTTTAAAGGAACCCTTTATTAAGCTTATATGTGAAAAAGAGGGAGGGACGAATACGCCCTCTTTTTGTTTTGCCTTTATAAATAGAATGGGATAGTATAGGTGAACACTTGTTGGATACGTATACTATCTTGGGACTTTTTGACCATGTATAGGACGAAAGCACTGCTTTCTTCTATTTCTTTGGTGAACCCTTATCCGTTTACGAAAACACAGGCAGTGACCTGTGTTTTTTATTTTGCGTAATCGAAATGGAGGAATAAATATATGGAAGAATTATTACAAAGAGCAATATTAGTTGGAGTGAATTTAGGTAAGGAAGCTGATTTTGCATATTCGATGGAAGAGTTAGCAAATCTTACGGAAGCTTGTGATGTGGAAGTAATCGGTCAAATGACGCAAAATTTACAACGAGTAAATCCGTCGCATTATATTGGAAAAGGGAAGATTGAAGAAGTAGCAGCGTATGTGAAAGAAGCAGATGCAAATATGGTCATCTTTAATGACGAATTATCTCCTTCACAAATTCGAAATTTAGAAGAGGATTTAGATTGTAAAGTAATTGATCGTACCATTTTAATTTTAGATATCTTTGCGCAACGTGCGAAAACGAAAGAAGCGCAGTTGCAAGTAGAAGTGGCCCATCTTCAGTACATGATGCCTCGTTTAATCGGTCTTCGTGAATCTTTAGGAAGACAAAGCGGGGGAGTTGGCACGAAAAATAAAGGTGTCGGTGAGAAGAAGTTGGAATTAGATCGTCGTAAAATTGAAGAACAAATTGCGGCTCTAAATAAAGAATTAGAAGCACTTGTTGCACAGCGCCAAACGCAGCGTAAACAACGTAAGAAAAATGAAATTCCAGTTGTGTCGTTAGTAGGATATACGAATGCAGGTAAATCAACGATAATGAATACAATGCTTGAAATTTTTAATGGTACTGTAGAAAAACAAGTATTTGAAAAAGATATGTTATTTGCGACGTTAGAGACATCTGTACGAAATATTGATTTGCCGGATAATAAATCATTTTTATTAACGGATACTGTTGGATTTGTAAGTAAATTACCGCATCATCTTGTGAAAGCCTTCCGTTCAACGCTAGAGGAAGTGGCAGAAGCGGATTTACTCATTCACGTTGTAGATTACTCAAATCCCAATTATGAGCAATTAATTGATATTACAAATGAAACGTTAAAGAAAATTGGCGTGGAAAATATCCCGACGATTTATGCATACAACAAATCAGATTTGGTAGATGTTGAAATTCCGAAAGTGCAAGAAGATCGCGTTTATCTATCTGCGAAGAAACATGTTGGAATTGAAGAGCTAGTAGAAGTAGTTCGTTCACACATTTATAAAGAGTATACGAAGTGTGAAATGTTAATTCCGTATGATCAAGGGCAGGTAGTTTCGTATTTCAACAATCATGCACACGTTTTATCTACGAGTTATGAAAACGAAGGTACGAAAATGGCACTAGAATGTAAGACGAGTGATTATGAGAAATATAAGCGTTTTTCTATTTAATAAAAAAAGACGATCCTAATATGTTTTAGGATCGTCTTTTTCTTCATATTTGCAAGCCTTCCTTTCGTCCTGCCTTAGTATAAAAAAAAATACAAAGAGTTCATATGAATAAATCCGACAAAGCACATAGAAAAAATATATTTTTTTAGAAGTTGAATTTCTGGAAAAAGAAATGAAACCAGTATAGAATAGAAATGTTTCAAAACTCAGAATTTATTCTGATTAAAGTCTAAATTTATTATAATAACTGTAATAAAAATATATTTTGTACAGGAAGGAGAAATACACATATGCAGGCAGTTTCACAAAAAAATACAGTAGAAACACCGACAATATATCGAATATTATTTGCGATTAGTTTCGGACATTTTTTGAATGATTCGATGCAAGCAGTTGTGCCAGCGTTGTTTCCTATTTTGGAAAAAACGATGAATTTATCCTATATGCAAGTAGGGTGGATTGCGTTTGCGTTAAATATGACGTCATCGATTATGCAGCCGGTTTTTGGGATGTATTCAGATAAGAAGCCGTCACCATTTTTATTACCGCTCGGTATGTTTTCGAGTATGCTTGGGATGATTGGACTCGCATTTGCACCGAACTTTATAGTTGTTATTATTTCTGTTTTATTTATTGGATTAGGTTCCGCGGTCTTTCATCCGGAGGGCGCTCGTGTTGCTTACATGGCAGCCGGTGCAAAACGAGGTTTAGCACAAGCGATTTATCAAGTGGGGGGAAATACAGGGAATTCTCTAGCACCTATTTTTACAGCATTAATTTTCGTTCCGCTCGGTCAAATTGGTTCTTTAGGTTTTACAGCCTTTGCAGCAGTTGGAATTGTATTACTAATTTTCGTATCAAATTGGTATAAAAATGAATTAGCCACTGGTGCTGTAAGAAGGAAAAAGAGGGCTGCACTTGAGGCTGAAAATGCGATTGTAAGTACGCACATTAAATTTGTTATTATACTTCTTGTTTTTCTAACATTCGTACGTTCTTGGTACGGTGCTGGTATCGGGAATTTCTATCAATTTTATTTAATAGAGCATTACGGTTTATCTATAAAAAATGCACAGTATTTCGTCTTCGCTTTTATGATTGCTGGTGTATTAGGTACTTTCTTTGGTGGTCCGCTAGCGGATCGATTCGGTAAGAAAAAGATTATTGTCTTTTCGATGCTCGGTTCAGCGCCGCTTGCACTATTGTTACCTCACGTTTCTCTTATGTGGGTTGTACCGTTATTTTTATGCATTGGATTTATTAGCTCTAGTAGTTTTAGTGTAATCGTTGTATATGCTCAAGAACTTGTTCCAGGGAAAGTTGGAATGGTGTCAGGATTAATTGTCGGTCTTGCGTTTGGTCTTGGAGCATTAGGTGCTGTAGTCCTTGGGAAATTAGCTGATATGTATAGTCTTCAATTTATTATGCTATTATGTAGTGGTTTACCATTAATTGGACTTACTTCATTGTTACTGCCAAATGATAAGAAAACGATAGAATAGGGGATGCGCTATGAAATTATGTGAAAACGTTACAGAATTAATAGGAGATACACCTGTTGTCCGATTATCTAAATTTATTCCAGAGGACGCAGCGGATGTGTATGTAAAACTGGAAATGTTTAATCCGTCACGCAGTGTGAAAGATCGTGCTGCCTATAACTTAATTCATATTGCCGAGGAACACGGTCTCATTAAGCCAGGTGATACAATTATTGAACCGACAAGTGGAAATACAGGAATTGGCTTAGCGATGAATGCAGCTGCTAAAGGATATAAAGCTATTTTAATTATGCCAGATAATATGTCCAAAGAGCGTATTAATTTATTGAAAGCATACGGAGCAGAAGTAGTTTTAACACCAGCAGAACAAAGAATGCCAGGAGCAATTGCGAAGGCGGTAGAGTTACAAAAAGAAATTCCAAATAGTTTTATTCCGCAGCAATTTGAAAACCCAGCAAATCCGAATATTCATCGTTATACGACTGCACTTGAAATTTATGAACAAATGGATGGAGAACTTGATGCATTTGTAGCAACCGCAGGAACAGGCGGAACAATTACAGGGACCGGTGAAACGTTAAAAGAGAAACTACCAAACTTATATATTGCCGTAGTAGAACCGAAAGGATCACCAGTGTTATCTGGTGGTGTTCCAGGCCCTCATAAACTAGTCGGAACAAGCCCAGGGTTTATTCCCAAAAACTTAAATACAGAAGTGTATAACGAAATTATGCAAATTGCAGATGAAGAGGCATTAACTACAATGAGGAACTTGGCAAGACAAGAAGGATTACTAGTAGGGCCATCTTCAGGAGCTTCTGTTTACGCCGCAATAATGATAGCGAAGCGTTTAGGTGCTGGTAAAAAGGTTTTATGTATTGCACCTGATACAGGGGAACGCTATTTAAGTATGGGGCTATTTGAATAAAATTGATGGAAACACCTTAATAGTAAGGATGAAAATCCCCTATTAAGGTGTTTCTTTTAGAAAAATAGATAATGGGTGAGTGGGGAGAATGACAATGAAGCTATTGAAACCAACATACGAATATAGCGAACAAATTATGGAGTATAGGCAGGCATTTTTACATGCAGGAGAAGAACCGCACGGTAGTTGTTCTTTACAAAATTTTGATTCACTAGATGAATGGTTTGAAAAAGTGAGTATACAAGAATTAGGAGAAAACTTACAAGCAAATCGAGTGCCATCTAGTCAGTTTTTAAGTTTTGAAAAAGGAGAACTTATCGGTTTTGTGAATATTAGACATCGATTAAATCCAGAATTATTGCTGGAAAGCGGTCATATCGGTTATAGTATCCATCCGAATAAACGTCGCCTAGGTTACGCGACAAAACAATTGAAACTTGCATTAAGTGAAGCGCAAAAGTTAGGGTTGAAGAAAGTGCTAATAACTTGTGATAAAGCTAATATTGGTTCGGCTAAAACGATTCAAAAGGTTGGTGGTGTGCTAGAAAATGAAGTAGTCTCTTCTAATTCTGGCGAAATTGTTCAACGTTATTGGGTAGAAATATGATTTAGTGGAAATTTGAAAAGGTAATATAATGTTTAATATCGAAATAGATAAATGAAAAGTAAGGGGAGTACTGCAGTTTTAGGGGGAAATGAGATGGGATTAAAAGAGAAAGCGATAGAAATATCGGAGATTTATAGGCGAAATCCGAAAGTCGAAGCTATTATTTTAGCAGGCTCTGTAGCGAGAAAATTAGAAGATGAACATTCGGATATCGAATTACATATTTTATGGTCAGCATCACCTGAGGATAAAGACCGTCAAAAGCCAATCGAAACTATAGGTGGCACTATTTTGTCATATCATCCATACGAGGAAGAAGAATGGTCGGAAACGTATTTGACGAAAGAAGGAATTAAACTAGAGATTAGTAACTTTTTAACATTAACAGTAGAAAAAATTATTTCAGAAGTTATAGAGCAGTATGATACAAATTATGAGAAACAATGTATTGTATCATCGGTTCATGATGGTGTGAGTTTGTATGGAGAAGTAAAAGTACATGCTCTAAAAGATAGAGTTGAAGCATATCCAGAAGAACTGGCGAAAAGGATGATTTCAGAAAAACTTTGGTTTAGTAATCGTTGGCATAATCGAGAGGCGCTTTTAAAACGGAAAGATTGGCTTATGCTTTATGATGTTATTTGTGAAGTACAAAGGGATTTATTCGGTGTTTTATTCGGTTTGAATAGAATGTACGTGCACCATCCTGCATTTAAATGGATGGCTTATAATGTAGAGCGTATGAATATTAAACCTGAAAATCTATATGAGCGTATGGCGAATACGCTGATAGGGGAACCAGAGTATAGTGTACAGGAGTTAGAAGTGTTGATCGAAGAGGTATTACATTTAGTAGAACAATATGCCCCAAAATTAAATATTGCTGAACAACAAAAGCGTATTCAATATGCGAAGTAAAAAAACAAGAGATGTAACAACGCGTTACATCTCTTGTTTTTTTATTTTACTAACTTTCCTAATACAGGTAATCGTTGAATCCTATCACCGAGAATATGCGAAGCAAGTCCACTTGTTAATACGAATAAAAGATAAACAAGTCCTCCTGCTGCGGCGCATATAAACACAATGATCAGTGATTCTACATAAGATTGTCCAGGAATAATCCAGCTTATAATTGCTCTTAATACGATCACAACAGCAGACATTGCTGCGGAGTAAATCGTAATAAGAAATACTGTTTTTGCTGTTTCGCCAATTTTAAATTTCGCAAACTTAACGATGCAGTACAACATAATAATATTTGAAACGAGATATCCAAGAATTGTTCCAAGTACAGCACCATGTCCACCGAATAAATGTAAGAGCGGTGTGTTCACCACAATTTTAACGAGAATACCGGCTGAGAATGCAATCATTGTTTTTCTTTGATAATCAATTCCTTGTAATATAGCGGCTGAAACTGTGAAAATTGCACTTAATACAGCAGAAGGTGCAAATGAAATTAAATATTGTGATCCACCAAGTGCAATTTCAGGATTTACATAAACCATGCGGAATGCATCGTAAGCGATACTAGCAAGACCGAATGCGGCTGGGATAGTGAAGAATAACAACACTTGAAATATCTTTGAAATTTGTCCTTGTAATTCATCTAGCTTCCCGCTTGTAAATGATTTCGTTATAGCCGGAATAATTGTTAATGAGAATCCAGTTGCAAGTGAAGCCGGAATCATAATTAACTTTTGGGCATAGTTCGTTATATAAGCGAAAACTGCATTCGCGGTTTCTAAAGGTTCTCCCATTGCTCTAAGGACATCAGCTACGGTATATTGATCTACTAACGTATAGAGCGGGATTGCAATGCCTACAAATACAATTGGAATTGCATAACGTAGTAATTCCATATAAATACTTCTTAACGGAATGTTTGATGATCTCGTTTTCAGCTCACCTTCAGGAGGTTTTAATCCATTATATTTTTTCCAGTACATCATTAAAATAGAGACGCTTGCAAGTGCCCCGATAACAGCACCAAATGTAGCAACTGCAACAGAAGAAGCTACTGAACCTCCTAATAGTTTTGAGACGATAAAACTACCAACTAAAATGAAAACGACACGTGCGATTTGTTCTACGACTTGAGAAACAGCACTTGGTTTCATATGTTGAAAACCTTGGAAATAACCACGTGTAACACTCATAGCTGGTACGATAATAAGCGCGAAGCTTAATGCTCGCATTGTAAGTGTTACGTCTGCGATAAATTGTGGATCTGGTGTTTTCGAGCGAATAATAAATTGTGATATGTACGGTGCTCCAATAAATAAAGTTAAAAATCCTAAAAAGCCCATAAACATCATTAATTTTACGCTCGAGTTATACAATTTTTTACTTGTACTATAATCACCAAGTGCATTATGTTTTGCAACAAATTTTGAGACGGCAATAGGAATACCAGCTGTTGAAAAGCTTAATAAAATACCGTACCAAGAGTATGCGTATCCATATAAAGCGACCCCTTGCGTTCCAACTAATAATTGAAAGGGGAAAAAGTATATAAAACCTAAAATTCGTGAAATCATTGTTGCACCACTTAATAAAGCGGTACCTTTTAAAACTTTTGAAGTAGACAAAATTCTTTCCTCCTACTCGTGCTGTCTTGCATTTATCGTATACTACTATAAACCTGCTAGAGAAGTTAATACAGTATAAACCATAAATGTTCTAATACTATTCATACAAAAGTCATATTTTGAATTTTTAAATAGAATGTAATGCATAAAATTTCAAAATATAAGTTGACACTATTTTTAATGTATGATAAAAATGATAGTAATCAATTCGGAAAATAATATTTGGGCAATGAAAGGGTATAGTAGTGAAAATCTCCCTATTTCAGAGAGCTGATGGTTGGTGTGAATCAGTATATAGATTATTCATGAAGTTCGTCCTGGAGCATCTTTCATAAATCTCACATTATGAGGAAATGAAAGACGGTAGTTTATACCGTTATCAAATAAAGTGGTGAAGATTGTTTCACAACTAGGGTGGTACCGCGATATTTATCGTCCCTACGTATTTACGTAGGGACGTTTTTTATTTAGGTCCTAATTTTGGTGTGGCTTCATAACTAGGGTGGTACCGCGATATTTTATCGTCCCTACGTATTTGCGTAGGGACGTTTTTTATTTAGGTCCTAACTTTGGTGTATCTTCACAACTAGGGTGGTACCGCGATATTTTTGTCGTCCCTACGTATTTACGTAGGGACGTTTTTTATTAGGGAGGAAGTGAACGTATTAGAAAAGAGTATGGATAGAACAATATAAATACCGGATTGTAAAACAGAAAAAGATAAAGAGAGGAGATTAACAAATGAATTCACAGCAATGGACATCGAAATTAGGTTTCGTATTAGCTGCAGCAGGTTCAGCGATTGGTCTTGGAGCGATTTGGAAGTTCCCGTATATGGCCGGAATTGGAGGAGGCGGCGCGTTCTTCCTTATTTTCATCGGTTTCACATTATTAATTGGTTTACCGCTATTATTAGCTGAATTCGTTATCGGAAGAAGTACACAAAAAGAGGCCGTTGATGCATATAGAGAAATCGCACCAAAAACATTATGGCCATGGTTAGGGAAGTTAGGGATTGTAACATGTTTCATATTACTTTCTTTCTACAGTGTTGTAGGAGGATGGATTATATTATACTTATGGAATGCAATTACAGGTAGACTATGGGAAGGAAATGGAGCATACGAAGCTACGTTTGGTGAAATCATTTCCAATCCGTATTTAGCAGTTGGATCACAGCTATTATTCATCCTTATTACTATTTTTATCGTAAGTAAAGGTGTACAAAATGGTGTTGAAAAAGTAAATAAATATTTCATGCCAGCATTATTCGTTTTATTCTTTGTATTAATTGTTCGTGCACTTACGTTAGATGGTGCTGGAGAAGGAGTTCGATTCTTCTTACAACCTGATTTCTCAAACGTAACATCAGAAATCATTTTATATGCAATGGGGCAATCGTTCTTTTCGTTATCTGTCGGGGTAGCCGTTATGGTAACGTATAGTTCGTACTTACCGAAAGAAGAAAGCTTACCACGTTCAGCATTTTCTATCGTAGCTTTAACGCTTGTGATTACATTACTTGCAGGGCTTGCAATTTTCCCAGTAGTGTTCGCATTTGGGATGGAACCATCTCAAGGACCAGGGCTATTATTTATCGTACTGCCAGCTATTTTCAGTAAAATGGCGTTCGGGAAGTTATTCTTCATTGTTTTCTTATTACTATTCTTCTTTGCTACTATTACATCAGCAATTTCGATGTTAGAAATTAGTGTTGCGTCTTTAACAACTAAAGGTAAAAGTAAAGGGAAACGTGAAAAAATGGCATTAATTGTTGGCTTGTTAATCTTTGTTGTAGGGGTTCCATCAGCCTTATCATTCGGTTTGTTAAGTGATGTGAAACCATTTGGGAAAACAATTTTTGATTTAGCAGACTATGCGGTTAGTAACATATTAATGCCGCTTGGTGTTTTATTAGTTTCCATCTTTGTTCCGTTGAAAATGAAGAAAGATGTATTAATGAAAGAGCTTGGTGTAAGTAAAAATAAAGGCTATAAACTATTCGTATTATGGTTATTCTTACTTCGCTATATTGCACCAATTGCGATTATTATCGTATTCCTAAATGTACTTGGAATTATATAAAAAGAAAGGTAGCGTATCGCTCTATGATACGCTACCTTTTTATTTTGCTTTTTTTTGCAATTCGTTTACTGTCACGAATTGATAGCCCTTTTTAGATAAAGAGTCTAAAATACCTTCAATAGTTTGCAGATTTTCATTAGATTCATCGTACATAGGGTGCAATAAAATGATAGAACCTGGTTTTACATTTTTACTAACATATTCAATTTTATCAGCTGTAGATGTATAAAAAGTATCAGGTTCAAGGTCCCATGTGATTGTTTCGATATTGTTTTTATTTAAATAATAGGGCAGACCAATTAGCTTTTTACCGTTAGGTGGTCTAAAATCAATTTTATCTGTATATCCTGTTTGACGGATTATCGAGTTCGTTTTTTCTATTTCTTCTTTAATAAAAGAAGGAGTTTTGAAAACCATTCTGTTATGAGAGTATGTATGGTTTCCAATTTGGTGTCCAGATTGTACGATATCTTCTCCTAACGATAGGTTTTTCTCTAGTTCATTTCCGATTAAAAAGAAAGTAGCTTTTGCATTGTATGTATCTAGTAGTGGTAATATTTGTTTTACATTGTTCGTAGGGCCATCATCAAAAGTTAAAGCAATCACTTTTTCATTTGTTTCTACTCGGTTTGTTAAACCTCCAAACAATTGAAAACTTCTTGCGTTCATCAATTTGTATGTTCCGAATAATGCTACAGTAATAATGAATAATGTAACGATTGTAATGATAATATTCTTTTTCATAACGCAACCTCACTATACTTTTGGATTGGACTAAAAAGTATTATATCAAACTAAGTAACTTCGTGCTTTAAAAAGGATGTGGATGCAAGGGGAAGAAATTTATCATATAATAAAATGCAAAAGGTATATTAGGAGGTGTTTATATGGCGATTATAATTCAATTGCCAGACACTGCAGCGTCTCATGCAAAGCCAAGTATGGAAATGGCGATACTTTGCGTGGGGTAGACAAGTAATATACAATCGCCTAAATGAGCTCGTATCATTTTTTATATTTGGCTTTGCACCTTATTGAAATGAACCATAAAAAATAAGGGGCGAGCAGAAATGAAATACGTTAAAGCTGCGACGGTTTTACCAGAAAGTTTAATTGCTGAAATTCAAAAGTATATACAAGGTGAAACAATTTACATTCCAAAACAAGAAACAAAACATTATAAATGGGGTACACAATCTGGAGGAAGAAAACAACTAGATGAAAGAAACAAAGCTATTAAAGAAGCGTTTAAAAGTGGAATTTCCATTCATCAACTTGCGGAGGAGCATTTTCTTTCCGGAGAAACGATTAAAAAGATTGTGTATTCTAAATGAAAATAAAAGAGTCTAGTTCAATTATTAAATTGAACTAGACTCTTTTTGTTTTGTATCTATTGGATATGAATGGGCAAGATAATAGAAAAAATGTGCCGGCTTTTTACTAAATAGAATATAGAGCATTTGAGTGAAAAGCAGAAAGGTGAGCATATATGAATCATCTAGGACAAATAACGATAGAACTATTTTTTGGTTTTTTTGTGCTATTGATTGCTACTAAAATATTAGGGAAGACACAAATATCTCAGTTAACGCCATTTGATTTTATTTCTGCCATAGTTCTCGGAGAATTAGTAGGAAATACTATATATGATCCGGAAATAAAAGTATGGTCTATTTTATATGCAGTACTTGTATGGGTAGTGTTAATTTATACAATAGAAGTGATAACGCAAAAATTTAGGGGGACGAGAAGTTTTTTTGAAGGCTCTCCGTCAATCATTATCCGTAATGGATATATTGACCGGGAACAACTAAGTTCAAATCATTTGGATATTAATCAACTACAACAAATGCTAAGACAACAAAAAGATATATTTTCAATCCGAGAAGTTGAATATATGATTTTGGAACCTAATGGAAACATAAGTGTTCTGAAGAAAAGCAAATATGAATCTCCTACTATAAATGATTTAAGTTTAAAACATAAACCTGTATACTTACCGATTTCATTAATTAGTGATGGAAAAGTAGTGAAAGATAATTTGAGGGAAGCAGGTTTTGATGAAGGATGGCTTTATAAACAAATAAAGCAAAAAGGGATTACTAAATTTGAAGATGTATTATATGCAGAATGGAAAACAGATGATGGTTTCTTTTGTCAGGAAATGCCTCGGTAGAACATAGTCAGAGTATGTAATGTTCATTTCTAAGTTATCTTTTACATATCAAAAAGCTGAATCATTGTATACAATAAGACTAGATCAACAATTTGTATGGAGTGATAAAGATGGAAGCTTTTATTAGAAGTGATCAATATAATTTTATAAAATCACAAGCTTATATTTTAGCAAATGGGCACGCAACGGCAAATGATAGAGGTGTAATTCAAGCGTTAAAATCACTTGCGATTGAAAAAATAATACATGTATTTGAAAATTTAACAGATGAACAGAAAGAGTTAATTGATACGGTATTAACAGTTCAAAATAGAGAAGATGCAGAATCGTTTTTACTAAAAATAAATCCGTATGTCATTCCGTTTCAGGAAGTTACAGCGCAAACATTAAAAAAATTATTTCCTAAAGCGAAAAAATTAAAACTTCCTGATATGGAAGAACTGGACATGAAAGAATTATCTTATTTAAGCTGGATTGATAAAGGGTCAAGCAGGAAATTTATTATAGCGAAAAATGATAAAAATAAGTTTGTTGGTCTGCAAGGAACGTTCCAAAGTTTAAATAAAAAGAGCATTTGTTCATTATGTCATGGACATGAAGAAGTAGGGATGTTTTTAGTTGAAATTAAAGGTAATATACCAGGAACTTTCGTGAAAAAGGGAAACTATATTTGTAAAGATGGTGTAGCTTGTAATCAGAATATGAAATCTCTTGATAAATTGAATGATTTTATTGAACGATTGAAGAAATAAAGAAAAAACCTCTAGTATTTAAACTGGAGGTTTTTATTTTTTGAAGAAGTAGTAATAGGCTTTTTTTATAGCTGTAAATTTATAAAAAAAGTCGGGTCATTTATAATGAAATTAGATAAAAATATCTATTTGGATACAGTTGCTTATTTTGAAGGAGGTAAAACATGAATTACATTTCACCGAAAGAAGAGATATTAAAAATGAAACGGTGGCCTAAAGATACGATAGCGGCGGGGCGTGGTCATACTGTTGGTCTTAAATCGGATGGCACAGCGGTAGCAGTGGGGCGAAATAAAGAAGGAGAATGCAATGTAAGCAGCTGGTGTGATATTGAAGCAGTCGCTGCGGGCAATGTTCATATGGCGACGAACACTGGGAACGCTCATACAATCGCTCTTAAAAGTGATAATACTGTGGTAGCTGTGGGTTGGAATAAGCATGAACAATGTGATGTAAATGATTGGAATAATGTTGTAGCGGTTGCGGCAGGGTGGCGTCGTACCATTGGCCTTAAACCGGATGGCACAGTAATAGCAGTGGGGCGAAATAAAGAAGGAGAATGTAATATAAGTAGCTGGAGAGATATTGTGGCGGTCACGGCGGGTGACTGGCATACAGTCGGTCTTCAAATGGACGGCACAGTGACGACTGTGGGTAATAATCGATATGGCCAATGCAATGTAAGTGGATGGCGTGGTATGGTGGAGTTGGCGGCAGGTTATCTTCATACTGTTGGTTTGAAATCGGATGGCAAAGTGATGGCAGTGGGTAATAATAAACTTGGTCAATGTGATGTAGGCAGCTGGAAAGATATTATGGCAATAGCAGCTGGTACGAATCATACAATCGGACTTAAATCAGACGGTACCGTGGTGGCAGTTGGCTGGAATGAGTATGGTCAATGTAATGTAAGCGATTGGCGTGATATTGTAGCGATAGCGGCGGGTTGTGCGCATACGGTCGGTCTGAAATTAGATGGCACGGTGGTAGCAGTAGGTGATAATACATACGGTCAATGCGATGTAGGTAGTTGGCGCAGTATCCGATTGCCCGGTAAATAGTTTTTAATAACTATTTGTTGATAGATAATTTACAATAAATCACTAGTAATATTATTCTGTTTTAGGAGTAATTATGGAATAGGATATGTAGATAAGAATCCCTTTTTAAAAGAGGTTCTTATTCTTTTTTCGTAAAATGAGTGTCTAAATGGAATTTTTGAACAAACTTTATTTCAAAGCTACAGTAGAAAGTATAAATTACAAATAAAGCATAGGAGAGCTGAAGAAATGCTTAAAAAGTTTTTGCTTTCTTTACCGGATGTTTTACTTGTATGCATTGTTATCTACATAACATACACAACTACTCTTAGTTTTGTACAGATGTTAGTAATTTCAATTGCAATCGGAATCGTCGGTGGTTTTGTTATAAGAATTTGTAAGGATGTATTCACGTATATAAGGTGGACAATTAAACAGAGGAAATCTTGAATACGTTGTATTGCTATTAGGAGGAGAGGAAATGACTAAGAAAAAAGTAGAGTGAAAAATGAAATAGCACTTTGGACATTAACAGCGGTTGTTCTCATCATTGTATGGTACTTTTTTCAAAGATAAAAATGCATCGTATTTAAAAGGTACGATGCATTTTTATTATTATTTTTGCCAATTTTCTTTTATAAAGTCTTCACGGCCAGATTCTTTTTGCTCAGTAGCATATTTCTCTGGATTCTTTTTATAGAAATGCTGGTGGTATTCCTCTGCTTCATAAAAAGGTGCAGCTGAGCGAATTTCAGTCACAATAGGACCTTTAAACATACCGCTTTCTGCTAGAGTTTGCTTTGATTTTTCTGCAAGCTCTTTTTGTGTTTCATTATGATGAAAAATTGCTGTGCGGTAAGATGGACCACGATCGAAAAATTGTCCGCCGTCATCAGTTGGATCAATTTGTGGCCAATATAAATCTAGTAATTTTTGATAAGGAAAAATAGAAGGATCGAATGTAATTTGTACAACTTCTAAATGTCCAGATGTTCCAGTTTTTACTTGTTCGTATGTTGGGTTTTCTACATGACCACCTGCATAGCCGGAAAGTACTTTTTGAATACCGGGAAGCTCATCAAATGGTTTTACCATGCACCAAAAACAACCGCCTGCGAAGGTTGCGAGTTCGTATGCTTTTTCAGACATTGCTGTAATCCTCCTAAATATATATGTTTTATACAGTATTATATAAAATGTTTTATTGCGCAATAAAAAAGATTTAGAAGTGAATAAAAATTGAAATATATTTCTTTATAAAGTCTTTAAAATTCCTTCAAAGTTTCTTTTTTTCTGAGTGTTATGATGTAAATCGAAGTGAATATGTGAGGTGATAGGCAATGAATCCACGTATGAAAATTAATAGTTTACAACAAAAAATGAAAGAGAGACTAATATGAAAAAGGAATTTATACAAAGTGATTTAAGAAATATATTGATTGCGGCATGCTTACTATTAGGGTTAGTTATTTTTGGATATTTTTTAATTAATAATTACCCAGGTACAAATGAAAAAAAGAAGTTAAGAGACGTAACATCTACTTCAGAATCAATTACATCTCTTACGAATTCAGATGCAGAAAATAGGGTTACAAAAACTTTTAATATTACGGCGAAAGTAGCAAGTGTAGATTTGGGAAATGGGAAAAAGGTAGATGCATGGACCTTTGATGGAACATCACCGGGTACTCAAATTCGAGTTAAACAAGGTGAACGTATTGTTGTAAATTTGAAAAATGAATTGCCAGAACCCGTTACAATCCATTGGCACGGATTAGATGTTCCTGCGGCGGTAGATGGTGTTCCAGGTGTTACGCAAAATGCTATAAAACCAGGTGAAACATATACATACGCATTTAATGCTGATCAGGTGGGGACATATTGGTATCATTCACATCAAAAAAGTGCAATACAAACGGAACGGGGACTATTTGGAACCATTGTTATTGAACCGAATAAACCAGCTGTAAAATATGAAAAGGATTATACAGTGGCGATCCATGAATGGAAAACAGGAGCCATAAAAACCGGTAAGCATAATGGCGAACAAGATAAAGATTGGGATAGCTATCCTAGCAATCATATTCGAAATGAAAAGGCGCAAACTTTAGAAGGACCGTTAATGATGCCAAGTAATGATCAACTCAAAGATTTATCTGATGAAGATGATTACGATGTATTTACATTAAATGATACAAGTGAGGGACTACGATTGGATGCAAAACCAGGTGAAACAGTACGCCTTCGCTTAATTAATGCTGGGAATAATACGCATTTAATGACATTAGTTGGGGCGCCATTTCAAATTATTGCATTAGATGGTCGTGACATAAAAGGTGGGGACGAGCTAGATAAAGCAATTCTTCCGATGGGAGCTGCACAACGTTATGACCTTGTTTTTAAAATGCCAGAAACAACGAGTGTAAAACTTATTAATGTTGATCCATCTAAGAAAATGAATCGAATGTTAACGACGACTATTGGGAACGGTTCTTTGCCGAAAAAACCTGTTGATATAAAGAGTTATCCATGGTTTGACTTTACGAAATATGGAGAAAAAGAAGTTGGCAAGTTTACGATAGATTCAAAGTTTACAAAAGTCTATGATATGGATTTGGCAGAAGGTGTGAAAGATGTAAATGGACAAGAAAAATGGGTGTATACGATTAATGGAAAGACATCACCTGACATTCCACCAATTAAAGTAGAGAAAGGGGATAAAGTTAAGATTCGATTTAAAAATAAGGGGGAAGAAATTCATCCAATGCATTTGCATGGACACACATTCCAGGTTATTTCTAAAAATGGTAAACCAATGGAGGGAAGTCCGATTTACTTAGATACAGTTAATGTTTTTCCGGGAGAAGAATATGAAATTGCTCTAGAGGCAAATAATAGTGGACTATGGATGGTTCATTGTCATCATCTCGTTCATGCGGAAAAAGGAATGCATACGATGATGAATTATGAGGGGGTAACTACTCCGTTTTCTACAGGAGATCACGCGGGTAATCATCCAGAATAATAATACGGAGGTTTTCATGCTTTATAGAATGATAGTATTTATTGTAATAAGTACAAGTATATTTTTATTTTCTCATAGTAGTGTATTTGCTCATACAAGTGTTGTAGGAGCCACCCCTAAAGAGGGTGAGGTTCTTACAGTACAACCGGAACAGATTATTCTTGAATTTAGTGAACCAGTTGCGGGAAATGTAGTTAATATTGAATTGCTAGATGCAAGTGCAAAGAGAGTGCAAGTATCAAAGGTTGAAATATTAGATAACCCAGCAAAAATAAAAGTGAAAATACCAAACTTAAATAATGGTACTTACACAGTAAGGTGGTCTATGATTTCTGCAGACGGACATCCGAGTGAGGGAGGCTATCCCTTTTCAATTGGAGAAGAAGTACAAACTAATGTAGTGGTAGAGGAAAATGCGAGTGGGAGTGGCTCAGTATTTTCAGATGTTATGATAGTAACACTACGCTATATTGTAGAGGGAATGATTTTAATTGGAGCAGGAGTAAAGTGGCTCGATATGTTTGTAAAGCGTTATAGATTACCTTCCATATTGCAAAGAATGAAGAATATGAAAAAGATTTTTTTCTCTATACTTGTAATAGGATTAATAGCCGAATTAATAGTGTATAAGTCAATTATTCCGAAGGAGAGTTTACTTATTCATTCGCCATTTTCAGTTATTATTATGATTCAACTGCTATTATTGATTCTTATGTCTTTGCGGCATATGGGGAACGAATGGTATGCGCTAATTTGGGGATTTCTTGTTGCGAGTTTTTCTTTCACAGGTCATGTATGGATTACTAATCCAAATTGGGCAGCAGTTATAATTAGAATGGTCCACGTAATGAGTATTGCAGTGTGGCTAGGAGCACTTATTTATTTAGCTCTTGTTATAGCGTGGACAACATTATACAAAATTACATTTGATCAAAAGAGTTTCCGTAAGCATTTTAGCATTATTGCTGGTACTTCATTTATTCTAGCATTTCTTTCTGGGGAATTAATTGTGTTTTTACAGACGAGGAATTGGGTACTTTTTAATTTTAATTCAATATGGACGAACCTTTTAAATATAAAGATTTTTACTGTATGTATAATTACAATTGTAGCATGGAGACAAACGAAAACATGGGGTAACGATATCGGAACAGTTAATCGCCGTTTATTGCTCTTAGAAATTGTTCTAGCTATACTCGTATTATTAGCTGGTATTTGGATGAGTCAAGTTTCGTTTCCGGTGAATTCTGTAACTAGCTAAAATTATAATGTTCATAGGAGTTCTGTAATGTCAATCCGTATTAGATTGCTGTTGTCGTATGTTGCGATGGTAATTATTCCAATCGTTTTTTGCGGTATAGCAGTTATGTTAATTAGTGTTACTTTATTTGGTGATATTCGTATTGCAAAAGCAATCATTGGTCTTGATCAAAATAGTCATTCTCTCATTGATAAAGAGCAGGAGGGAGCTATTCGTACAAAAGAAGATGAAGATGATATTTTTAGTAGGTTGAAAATTCTTTCATCGTATGCTCCAGATAAATTGGAGGATATAAATTTTTTAAAGGAAACTGATAAAGAATTAAATGATAATCAAGCAGGATTACTAATTCGAAAAAATGATGAGCTTAAATATTCATCCCCATATTTTAAAATCTCTTCGTTTGATAAATACCTACCCGCATTTGAAACGGAAGGACAAAGAAAGGGAATGGATGTGAAAATAGAGGGTAATTCTTTTTACTATAAGCAATTTGATTACTACGATGAAGAGAAGGATAAGGTTAGTATTTTTGTATTTGAGTATGTAAATCCTTTAGAAGAAATGATTAGAGAATTTTTCCCGTATTTCGTATTCTCTTTAATACTTGGGTTAATTATTACGAATGGAATATTAACATATTTTATATCACGGAGTATTATTAAACCATTGCATTCATTAAAGCAGGCAACGGAAAGAATTCAAAAGGGTGATTTAGATTTTCAAGTAAAGCCACTTGCGAAAGATGAAATAGGTGAATTAAGTTTATCGTTTGAAGAGATGCGTGGCAGGTTGAAGGAATCGGTCGAGTTGCAAATGCAATATGAAAAGAATCGTAAAGAGTTGCTTTCAAATATTTCTCATGATTTACGGACGCCAATAACGGCTATTAAAGGTTATGTACAAGGAATTAAAGAAGGTATCGCTCGAACTCCAGAACAATTAGATAAATATTTAACGATTATTTATCATAAAGTGTTTGATATGGATCAATTAATTGACGAGCTTTTTCTCTTTTCAAAACTTGATTTGAAAGAGGAACCGTTTCAATTTGAAGAGGTTGAAATTAATCAATACTTATCTGATTGTATAGAAGAACTACAGCTTGAATTGCAAGATAAGGGAATTGCAGTGAGTTGGGATGCTCAAAAGGATACTTCTATTTTGGTAAAAGGTGATCGTGAAAAATTACGTCGTGTTATTACAAATATCATTTGGAATAGTGTGAAGTATATGGATAAAGAAGAAGGATATATAGGAATTCGCATGACCGAATCTATTGATTATGTAACGATTTACATAAAAGATAATGGGATAGGAATAGAGGAGAAGGCGATGCCTTATATATTTGAAAGATTTTATCGTGCAGATCATTCTAGAAATTCTAAAACGGGTGGAAGCGGACTTGGTTTGTCAATTGCACATCAGATTATCACACAACATGGTGGTGATATTTGGGTAGAAAGCAAAAAAGGTAAAGGAACGACGCTGGCATTTACATTACAAAAAATCAATTAGAAAAAGGAGAGCATCTTGAAAAGAATTTTAATTATTGAAGATGAAGCTATTATAGCAGAGTTAGAAAAGGATTATTTAGAGGTTGCGGGGTATACAGTAGATATTGATTACTCTGGCGAAAAAGGTTTACAAAGAGTTCTTCTGGAGGATTATGACTTGTTAATTTTAGACATAATGTTACCGGGAATAGATGGATATGAAATTTGTAAACAAGTTCGATTGAAAAAGGACATACCAATACTTATGGTGTCCGCAAAACAAGAGGAAATCGATAAAATTAAAGGGTTAGGTTTTGGAGCAGATGATTATATTATAAAACCATTTAGCCCAAGTGAAATGGTGGCGCGTGTAAACGCTCATCTAGCCCGTTATGATCGTTTAACAGGGAAGCGAGAACAAATAAAAGATGAAATTCGTATTCGAGGATTGCTTATTGATAAATCGGCACGACGTGTATTTATAAATGGAACTGAGGTCATGTTAACAGGAAAAGAATTTGATTTATTAACTTGTATGGCGGAACATCCAAACCAAGTATTTAGTAAAGATCGTCTCTTTGAAACTGTCTGGGGGATGGATGTAATTGGTGATGCAGCAACGGTTGCTGTACATGTGAAAAATATTCGTCAAAAAATTGAACTCGATCCATTTGATAAATCATACATTGAAACAATTTGGGGAGTAGGATATCGTTTTACACACTAATAAAAAAGCCAGCATTTTTGCTGGCTTTTTTATTGTAAATGAATTTACAAACAAGATCCTCCGCTAACATCAATCAATTGTCCAGTAACCCAGCGACTATCAGGAGAAGCGAGAAATGCAGCAGTGTCGGCAATGTCTTCTACTTCACCTAATCGATTGAAAGCTGAAATGTTAGTAGCATATTGTTTCATCATTGGATCGCTCAAGAGTTCCGCATTCATATCTGTTTTAATGAAGCCTGGAAGTATTGCATTTACAGTAATACCTCGTGCGCCAAGTTGTTTTGCTAGAGTGAAAGTCATTGTGTTAATTGCACCTTTCGTCATACTATATGCAACGAAATCAGGTAAAGAAATGCGAGTTGCGGCTGATGAGATATTAACAATCCGGCTATTGTCACGTAAACGCGGTAGAGCTTGTTGGATGATGAAGAATGGTGCTTTTGCATTTACTGAAACGATTCTATCAAAAAATTGTTCAGTCGTTTCTTCAATAAAAGCACCAGGTCCAATTCCAGCGTTGTTTATTAAAATATCAAATTCCGTTCCACCAGTTCGCTTTTGCAATTCAGTATCTAAAGAATTATATAGGTTTTCTACACCGTGTAAAGATTCAAGATTTGCACCGATAGAAAAAGCTGATCCGCCATTTGATTGAATTTCATGAACAGTTTCTTCAGCATCTTCTTTTCGGTTACCATAATGAACAGCAACTAATGCACCATCGTTTGCTAAACGTTTTGCGATAGCACGTCCGATTCCTCGGCTTGCTCCAGTAACTAATGCTATTTTACCTTTTAACATAGTTCCCTCATCTCCTCATGAAATTTTTATATGTTTTAAGTTGTTTTTCTTTATGTAGAAAAGCAAACATACTTAAGTAATATATGAGTACGTGTAAGAAGTTCATTCCAATTTTGTTTTGAGAAAAATAAACAACCTTTTAGTGTATGAATTGAACTTTAAAAATGAATTTTTAAAAAAATGTTGACAATGAAAAGAACAAAGTCCTATAATACGTTTAACAAATAAAAGTCAATTATGAATTTTCAGACTTTATATTATGTATATGCAAAGAAGAGGAAAGTAGATGATTATGATCGTTTCAGAGAGCTACTCCAAGGCTGCGAGAGTAGTAAGCATCTAATCATTGAATATCACCTCGGAGCATCGCTTGCGAAAGGGAAACTGAGTAGAGGGCGGCGGTATCGTCTCCGGTAAAAGGACGGGGGTCTGGTTGGACCTACAAAGCTTATATTTCGTGAGAAGTGTAAGGAAGCTGAGTGGTAACGCGAAACTCTCGCCTCAGCAATCAAAGCTACTATTAAGTAGTAGTTGATTGCTGAGGTGAGAGTTTTTATTTTAAAAAATAGATTAAGTAAGAGAAAAAATGTGTAAGAAGGGATTTGACAAGATGAGAAGTGACATGATTAAAAAAGGTTTTGATAAAGCTCCGCATCGTAGTTTATTAAAAGCAACTGGTTTGAAAGATGAGGATTTTGATAAACCGTTTATTGCGATTTGTAATTCTTTTATTGAAATTATTCCAGGGCATAAGCACTTGAACGAGTTTGGGAAACTTGTTAAAGAAGCCGTTCGTGCGGCAGGCATGGTGCCATTTGAATTTAATACAATTGGAGTAGATGACGGTATTGCGATGGGTCATATCGGTATGCGTTATTCGCTTCCGAGTCGTGAAATCATTGCAGATTCAGTAGAAACGGTTGTAAATGCACACTGGTTTGATGGAATGATTTGTATTCCAAACTGTGACAAAATTACACCAGGTATGATGATGGCTGCACTTCGAATAAACATTCCAACTGTTTTCGTTTCAGGTGGTCCGATGGCAGCGGGGAAAACATCTAAAGGGGAAGTTGTCGATTTAAGTTCTGTTTTTGAAGGGGTAGGAGCCTATCAATCTGGGAAAATTTCAGAAGAAGAATTAAAGGATATTGAAGATCATGGCTGTCCATCTTGTGGTTCTTGTTCCGGTATGTTTACAGCGAACTCTATGAACTGTTTATGTGAAGTGTTAGGTTTAGCTCTTCCTGGTAACGGGAGTATTTTAGCGATTGATCCAAGACGTGAGGAGTTAATTAAACAAGCAGCAGAAAAATTAAAAATTTTAATTGAAAGAGATATTAAACCACGCGACATTGTAACAGAAGAAGCAATTGATGATGCGTTTGCACTTGATATGGCGATGGGTGGATCAACGAATACAGTATTACACACGTTAGCACTAGCACAAGAGGCGGGGTTAGATTACGATATGAACCGCATTGATGCAGTTTCAAGGCGTGTACCGCATTTATGTAAAGTAAGTCCAGCTTCTAATTGGCATATGGAAGATATCGATCGCGCAGGCGGGATTAGTGCAATTTTGAAAGAGATGAGCCGAAAAGAAGGGGTACTTCACCTTGATCGTATAACTGCTACTGGGCAAACATTAAGAGAAAACATTGCTCATGCAGAGATTCAAGATAAGGAAGTTATTCATTCTCTAGAAAATCCTCATAGTGAAGAAGGAGGATTACGTATATTAAAAGGAAACCTTGCGAAAGACGGAGCGGTTATTAAAAGCGGAGCAACAGAAGTAAAACGATTTGAAGGACCTTGCGTTATTTTTAATTCACAAGATGAGGCGCTTGCCGGCATTATGCTTGGGAAAGTTAAGAAAGGAGATGTAGTTGTTATTCGCTATGAAGGACCAAGAGGCGGACCTGGTATGCCGGAAATGTTAGCACCAACATCAGCAATTGCTGGTATGGGATTAGGAGCAGATGTTGCACTTTTAACTGATGGTCGCTTCTCTGGTGCTTCACGTGGTATTTCGGTAGGGCACATTTCACCAGAAGCAGCAGCTGGCGGAACGATTGCACTTCTTGAACAAGGAGATATTGTATGTATTGATGTTGAGGAACGCTTGTTAGAAGTGAGAGTTAGTGATGAGGAATTAGAGAAGCGTAAAAAAGGGTGGAAACGACCAGAACCAAAAGTGAAAACTGGGTGGCTTGGACGTTATGCACAAATGGTAACATCGGCGAATACAGGTGCAGTTCTGAAAATCCCGAATTTTGATTGAGCCAATATAAAAAGAGATAAGGATGATATAAAATGGTGCAAAATGTAAAGGAGAGAGTGAAAATTGAAGATATCTTAATGGCTCATAATTGCATGAAAGATATCGTTATTAAAACACCGTTACAACGAGATTCAGTTTTATCTGAGAAATATGAATGTGACGTATATGTTAAGCGAGAAGATTTACAAGTTATTCGTTCTTTCAAAATTCGTGGTGCGTATAATTTAATTCAAAGTTTACCGAAAGAAAAGTTACAAAATGGTGTTGTTTGTGCAAGTGCTGGTAATCATGCACAAGGAGTTGCTTATACGTGTAATTTATTGAAGATTCCGTCAAAAATTTTCATGCCGACAACGACACCTAAGCAAAAAGTATCACAAGTTGAATTTTTCGGTGGTGATTTCGCAGACATTGTATTAGTTGGTGATACATTTGATAGTTCTTTCCAAGAGGCGCAGCGCTATTGTGTAGAAAATAGGATGACATTTGTACATCCGTTTGATGATCCGTATGTCGTTGCTGGTCAAGGAACAGTCGCTGTTGAAATTATGCATGATATGGAGAAACCAGTTGATTATATATTTACAGCAATTGGCGGTGGTGGATTAGCATCTGGTATTGGTACATATGTAAAGGGGGTTAGTCCTACTACAAAGGTAATCGGTGTAGAACCGATGGGAGCTGCATCTATGAAAGAAGCTTTTCTTCAAAATGAAAATGTTGCATTAGATAAGATTGATAGTTTTGTTGATGGTGCAGCAGTTAAGAAGGTAGGAAAGTTAACATTTGAAACGTGTAAAGATGTAATTGATGACATTGTTTTAGTACCGGAGGGAAAGGTTTGTACAACGATTTTAGAACTGTATAAGAAAAATGCGATTGTAGCAGAGCCAGCTGGTGCGCTTTCTATTGCGGCACTTGATCTATACAGAGATGAAATAAAGGGAAAAACAGTTGTATGCACGTTAAGTGGTGGAAATAATGATATTGATAGAATGCAAGAAATGAAAGAACGATCCCTTATTCATGAAGGATTAAAGCACTATTTCATCATTGAATTTCCGCAACGTTCAGGAGCACTACGAGAGTTTCTTGATAAAGGATTAGGACCGGAAGATGATATTACTCGCTTTGAGTATATTAAGAAACATAATAAAGAAAATGGTCCAGCTTTAGTGGGGGTAGAATTAAAGCATAAGGAAGACTATGAAGCTTTAATTACTCGTTTTCAAGAAAATAACATTCAATTCGTGGAGCTTAATAAAAATCCTGTGCTGTTTGATTTACTTATTTAATAAAAGAAAAGAGTTAACATACAATTCTACTTGAAATAAAAAAGATAGATACAGGAGGGAAATCCTGCTTGTTCTATCTTTTTTATTCTTTGAAAGTTAAACGAAATACGCTCCATATTCAAGAAGGATAAAGCTAGTTAACCAAAAAAGTATTGCAATACGAATGATTACATACATTGTAAATTCAAAGGGAGTAAGTTTTCTCTCTCGCTTTATTTTTCTTAGAAGTCTAACAGAAAAAAATGAACATAAAAGCAGGATCGCTATAGATATTTTATACACGTTTTCTAACAGACTTATATTTTCTAATAAGTTTTTCAGCATATTCATCACCTATCCCGTAATGTATGTTACAGAGAAATGAATTTCGTGCTGTTTAGTTGCGTTTGTTTATTATTTTCCCAGTATCATCAATTTCTACATCAGTTGAAACCGTTTGTAAATATTGCAGTGCTTTTTTCTTTTCTTCTTCATTTACAGGAGAAACTTGGTTGTTGCGAATGATGTAAGGATTGAATGACATTTGGACATCCTTACCTTTAAAGGTTAAAGTTAATACGCCTGTTTCGGCACTCTTTCCATTTACATAATTCGGGAATAAAAAGTTTCCTAACGAGTATGCGATAGGAACTTTATTGTAATACTCAAATCCTTGTAACCAATGCGGGTGACTTCCAACGATTGCATCAGCACCCGCCTCTACCATTTTTGGAACATATTGTTTCTGGTATTCTATTGGACGATTAGATTTTTCGACGCCCCAATGCATATAGACGATTACATAATCAGCATCTTTCTTTTGCTCTTGAATCGTTTTTGTTACAAGATTTAGGTCATATCCGTTTGCAACGCCGGGTTTATTGTCACCAGCTACCCAATTAAAGTTGGGCATAAAGCGTACAAAGGAAAGAAATTTAAACTTTTTTCCTTTTACAGTTAGTTCACGAGCAGTATAAGCATCTTCAGCATTTTTTCCGGCTCCAGTGTAAGGTAGTTTTAATTTTTCGACGTGAGAAATGGTGTCTAGTAGTCCATCTTGCCCATAATCAAGCGTATGGTTATTGCCAATGTTCACGATGTCATATCCGGTGTTTTTAATGGCTTGTAGAGTGGATGGATCACTTTTAATCCAAAATTGTTGCCCAGGTACTCTTTTTTCTCTCGTTGTAAATGCTGACTCTAAATTAACAAAAGAAATATCAGCTTTCGTTATTTCTTCTTTTACGTGTTGGAATGGATAATCAGCCCCATTTTTTTCGATTACGGGACGTAATTGCCAATCGAACATTGTATCACCAGAGAAGGTGAGTGTGATTTCAGGGTCTTCGGTTTTCTTTTCGCTTTTTGAAGCTGTTTTACTAGATTTGTTTTGCATATCAGGTTTGTCTTTCGCTTTTGAAATAAAAGAGTAGTTGATTAATAAAACAATTGGTGTAATGAAAAAGGCTATTAACAGAAATCGTTTTAGTAAAGTTTTCATAAATACCTTCCCTTTTGAGTTTATCCCGCAATTAGATTAATAATGAATCTACTAAAGGCAATCGATCTTTGTATAGTTACAAAAAAATAGCGGGTTATGTAGTGAAAAACGTTTGTTAATATTCACAATATTACGTTAACATATAGGTAACCTGTAAATCAATGTATAAACCAAAATATAGAAATAAAGAATTCGAAGGGTGAAGAATGAGAAATGGTTATATTAGGAGCAGTTGTAAATGGGATTTGTATTATATTTGGTACTTTACTTGGTAAATTATTTAGTGTGATTCCAGAAAGTATGAAGGGAACAATTATGCATGCAATTGGTTTAGCGGTTACTGTACTTGGACTTCAAATGGCATTAAAAAGTGAAAATTTTCTTGTTGTCATACTAAGTTTAGTTATTGGTACGGTAATCGGAGAATGGCTACAATTAGAAGAAAGGTTAAAACTGTTAGGGGATTGGCTAGAAAATAAAGTTGGATCGAAAGGGAAAGGGAGCATATCAGAAGGCTTTGTAACAGCCACGCTTATTTTTGCAATCGGAGCGATGGGGATACTTGGTGCATTGGACAGTGGGATTCGCGGAAATCATGATATTTTATTTACAAAGGCGATTATCGATGGATTCATTTCTATTATATTAACGACAACTCTAGGAATTGGAGTGGTATTTTCAGCAATTCCAGTGATTTTATATGAGGGAGGTATTGCAGTTTTTGCAACACAAATTAATAGTTTTGTACCAGAGAAATTAATGAATCAATTTATAGTTGAAATGACAGCAACTGGTGGTATTATGATTTTTGCAATTGGATTAAACTTACTTGGATTCATTAAAATTAAAGTAGCAAATTTACTTCCAGGGATATTAGTAGTTGGAATAATTGTTTCAATTATATATATTTACGGCTTGATATCAAGTTATTAGGGGGAAGGGATGTATATGGAGGAATTTCAATTTACAAAACGTGCACATAAAATATTGGAGATTGCAACGCGAGAGGTTGAGTGTAATAAAGGTATTATTCATCCTATGCATCTATTTATAGGAGCTTGTAAGGAAGGTAATGGAGTTTGCGCGGAGTTACATATGTATTTATTTCACACGGTGGGTATGGATTTTTTAGCAAAAATATCATTGCTCCAACAATATTATGCAAATGAAATAGAATACATAAATGTTGGGGAGTTTAAAGTTTCAAATAAGACGATAGAAGTTTTACAAGTAGCAAAGAAACGGATGGACCGTTTTCAGCAAGTATTAATAAATGAAGGGCATGTTTTATATGCACTGTTTCAAGTTGATACAGTTATTGAAAAGGTTATAAGTAAAAACGTGCAAAAAGAGCTGTTGAGTATTACATCTGAGTCAAGAGACTTAACCGTTGATTTAAAAAGATTTAATCCTATTTATAATAATTTTAATGTTAGAAGAGCTGTCTTTTCTGATTTTGAAAAGTTGGCACGTTTTGTTAAGGATGAATTTGGTGAACGTTGGTTAAAATCTTTAGATTATGGATTTCGGACATATAAAGAGGAGTTACCTATTTTTATTGCTGAGCAGGAAGGAGCAATCATTGGTTTCGCTTGTTACGATGTTGTGAGAGGAAAAAAAGGGTTGTTTGGCCCGATGGGTACAGCGAAACATAATCGTGTGAACGGTGTTGGGAAGACGTTATTGAATCATTGTTTATATAACATGAAGAAAAGCGGATATGATTATGCAATTATAGGACAAGCAGGTCCGATTGAGTTTTATGAGAGGTGCTGTAATGCACGTTTAATACCCATAGGAGATAATTAACTCTATCCCTTTGCAAAGAATGCAAAGGGATAGAGTTTTATTATGTATAAATCAAATTACTAAACTTTTTCCAGGAAACGGTGTAGAATGGGTATCTAATGAAAGAAGGTGTGAAAATGGCCAGCTGGAAACGAAATTTAATGATTTGTTGGCTAGGTTGTTTTACCACTGCAGCCGGTATGAGTTTAGTAATTCCTTTTTTATCTTTTTATATTGAGGAATTAGGAGTGACTGGCACTTCTAGTATTGCACAGTGGTCGGGACTTGCATTTGGTGTAACATTTTTAATGGGTGCGATCGTATCACCGATATGGGGAAAGCTCGGTGATATACATGGACGGAAATTGATGCTTATACGTGCTAGCCTTGGTATGGCGATAATTATGACGCTTATGGGGTTTGTGACAGATGTGTATCAATTAGTCGCACTTCGGTTTTTAATGGGATCGGTATCAGGTTTCCTTTCTACAGCGATGACACTTATTGCTGCAGAAACTCCGCAAGAACATTCAGGTTGGGCAATTTCTACAATTTCAACTGGAGGCGTGAGCGGTTCATTACTTGGGCCGATACTCGGAGGTTATTTGTCAGAGTTAATTGGAATGCGCCATGTTTTTCTAGTTACAGGAGCTTTCTTATTCCTTTCCTTTCTTATCGTCTTTTTCTTCTTACATGAGGAGAAACATTCTGCTAAAGAAAAAAAGGCACAGCCGAAGAAAGTATGGACGATGGTCCCTGCAAAACATTTAATAATAAGTTTATTTGTAGCAACGTTTATTATTCAGCTTGCAAATATGTCGATTCAACCTATTATTACGTTGTATGTAAAGCATTTGGCAGGACCAGGAACAGATCATATTGAAATGCTTGCAGGTGCAGTCATGTCTGCGACAGGATTAGCAGTTATTTTAGCAGCTCCTAAGCTAGGAAGATTATCAGATCATATTGGACCTCAAAAAACGTTAGTTGTAGCGTTGTTTGCTGCAGGAATTATTTTTATTCCGCAAGCATTTGTAACCTCAGCTTGGCAACTATTAATTCTTCGCTTTTTATTAGGTATTGCACAAGCAGGACTATTACCTTCCGTACAAACTCTACTAAAACAACATACGCCAACCCATGTAACGGGACGAATATTTGGATATAATCAATCATTTCAGTTTTTAGGAAATATGATTGGGCCAGTACTTGGTGGACAAATTGCAGCTCATGCAGGCTTCCAATATGTTTTCTTCTCTACATCATCACTATTATTTATTGCGTGCATTTGGGTTTATTTTCATAGTAAGAACGAAGAGGTATCAGAGAAACGACATTTGGAAGTTAGTTAACTATGTGAATGAAAAACAGAAAAAGGATGAAGCAATATTGCTTCATCCTTTTTCATTAAAATTGAAGGCAAAGATAACTTAATGTACCAAGCTCGTAGCTACGGTGAATGACCGTACCGTCGTTCTCACCACTACCCATCGCGATAAATAGAGGAACAAAATGTTCCGCTCTTGGTACAGCTAATTGTGCATGAGGAGCATTTCTTTCCCAGTTAAACAATGCATCTTTATCGCTAGTATGCATATGATTTATAATCCAATCATCAAATTCAATCGCCCATTGTTCCGGAGTTGTTTCATTCCATTTTAATGCTCGTAAATTATGAACAGTAACTCCGCTGCCGATTACTAAAATATCTTCTTGTCCAAGTCCTTTTAGTGCTTCTCCAATTTCAAATTGTTCTTTTGCAGGAAGGAATGGATTTACTGATATTTGTACGACAGGAATATTGGCTTCTGGGTACATACGATGCAGGAGTGTCCATGAGCCATGATCTAAACCTCTCGTCATATTATGATGGACTGGAATGCCTTTGTTTTTAAATTTTGTTTCTAGCATAGACGCAATGCTAGAAGAGCCTTTCGCATGATATTTGATTTCGTATAACTCAGGAGGAAAACCTCCAAAGTCATAAATTGTTTCATATACTTCATCTGAAGAGGAGATCGTTAATACTTCACTTTCCCAGTGAGCGGTAAAAATAACAATAGCTTTCGGTTTATATGTTTCTCCAAGTGTCTTTAAAAAGCGTGTATAGTCTGTATCTTGAATAGCAAGCATAGGTGATCCATGTGCTAAAAATAGTGAGGGCATCATGATTAAAACCTCCTAAAAATATATTAATTACTTTATGTAAGTAACTATATAATTTTATTTTAAATTCGTCAAGATAATAGTTTAATATGTAATCGGAAAAATAGATCATTTGTCATAATGAAAGCAATTGCATATAATACATAATAAGAATAATGAATGTTTATTCATTATAAAAAAAGATATACATAATAGATTTGGAGGCTGTCGGAATGAGCATACAGGAAAATTTCGTTACGGCATTGGATAAATCGGAAATTTACTTGCGTAAATGGTTACCAGAAGGAAATCCGCGGGGAATTGTTCAAATTGCACATGGTATGACAGAACATGCAGGTGTTTATACAGAATTTATTGATGCTTTATTAGAAGCAGGATATGGTGTTTATGCTCATGATCATAAAGGGCATGGAAAAACAGTGAAAAGGGAAGAAGACTATGGTCATTTTGAACCAAATGTAGGTTGGAATCAGGCTGTGTCTGATGTTATCTTTGTTTCGGAAATGATAAAAGAAGAGCAGACATGCCCGTTATTTTTACTTGGACATAGTATGGGTTCTTTTTTATCAAGACGTGCTGTACAACTTAAAGGTGAATTATATGATGGATTCCTTATTTCAGGAACTGGTGGAAATCCAGGGCTTTTAGGAAGTATCGGTCATAAAGTAGCGACAATTGAGATGAAACTTCGCGGAAAGAAAACGAAAAGTCCGATGCTGAACTTCTTATCTTTCGGAAACTTCAACTCACACTTTAAGCCAAATCGTACGAAATTTGATTGGTTATCTTCAGATATTCATCAAGTTGATAATTATATTGCGGATCCGTTATGTGGATTCATTTGCACGACTAGTTTTTACCGAGAATTGTTTCATGGAGTTCTAGAAGTAAATAAAATAGAAGAATACAAGAAGACACCAAAAAATCTTCCAATACATATATTCTCTGGTGATCGTGATCCTGTTGGGGATATGGGGAAAGGTGTAAAAGAAGTATACGAAAACTATAAAAAATGTGGTGTGAAAGATGTAACACTTCGTTTATATGAAAATGGTAGACATGAAATGTTCCATGAAGTGAATAGAGAAGATGTATTTCAAGATTTGATTTCATGGTTAGATGAGCATATTGTATAAGAAGAAACCTCACTTCATGCTGAAGTGAGGTTTTTTGAAAAATTGGAGGATTGATTATGAGTGAATTTGTAAATAAAGAATATGTAGAAATAGATTTTCAAGATGTCTGGATAAAAGACGAGGAATTGAAAAATTGTACCTTTATAAAATGCCGTTTTAGAGGGATAGATGCATCAGAAGTTTTTACTAAAAATTGTAATTTCATAGAATGTGATTTTACTGGTACTCTTTTTAATGCTTCTATCCATCAAGGAACTACGTTTGCTAATTGTAGGTTTTTTGGTGCGAATTTATTTGTATCTAAGTTTGAAGAATGTAAAATGACTGGTTCGGATTTCGAAGAGGCGAATTTAGACGGAATAACAATTATATCAGGCGATTGGTCATATACGAATTTAAGGTTTGCAAACTTAAGTAAACAAATGTTAAAGGGTATTCGTTTAATTGAAGCTGACCTATATGAATGTAATTTAGAAAAAGCAGATTTGCGTGAAGCGGATTTAACGGGCGCACAATTAGGTAAGGTGAAACTTAGTGGGGCGGATTTAAGAGGAGCTGTAGTTGATAGAGTTGATTTTAAAGCTTTTGATTTAAAAAACGTGAAATTAGATATAGCGCAGGCGGTTGCAGTTGCGAGATGTTATGGAGCAAAGGTGAATTAAATCATTTGTAACACCGTTCAATATATTGAACGGTGTTACAAATAGTAATGATTTTTAAAAATTGCCTTTTACCGCTTTTATAATATGATGTGTGAAATTGCTAATGTCAGGAGATGCTGAATATGGATAGCATAAAGATTAAACAACTATATGAAGCATTAAGAAAATCTTGGTCAATAGAAACGAGTTCTAAGTGGACGAGCGAAAGCCCAGCAAAGGGACAATGTGGTGTAACGGCCCTTATTGTCCAAGAATTGTGCGGGGGAGAGATAATAAAGACGAAGATAGGTGAAGTATGGCATTTCTACAATAAAGTAGATGGGAAAAGGTATGATTTTACTAGGACCCAATTTCATGAAACATTAAACTATATGGACATGAAGTCGAGCCGTGAAGAAGCATTTGCAGATACAAATGAAAAACAATATAGCATTTTGAAGGAAAAGACAACGAAAAAATTAAAATTATCTTTTGACTCTTAATCTTCAATAAGTTACTATAATGGTGGTAACTAATTAAAGGGAACTTCATAGAGTTGAAAGGGGAAATACTTTTGAAAACAACTTATGTAAACGCTACAATTGCAACGATGAATGAACAAAATGAAGTGATAGAAAATGGATATATCATTGTAGAAAATGATCAAATTATAGATGTAAATAGCGGAGAATTCGCTAACGATTTTGAAGTAGATGAAGTAATTGACATGAAAGGAAAGTGGGTTTTACCAGGGCTTGTCAATACACATACACATGTTGTTATGAGCCTTTTGAGAGGTATCGGAGATGATATGTTATTGCAGCCATGGCTTGAGACGAGAATTTGGCCACTTGAAAGTCAGTTTACGCCAGAGCTTGCGGTCGCTAGCACGGAATTAGGATTACTTGAAATGGTGAAAAGTGGTACAACATCATTCTCTGATATGTTTAATCCTATTGGAGTAGACCAAGATGCAATTATGGAAACGGTATCAAGGAGTGGAATGCGTGCTGCTGTTTCAAGAACTTTATTTAGCTTCGGAACGAAAGACGATGAAAAGAAAGCAATTGAAGAAGCTGAGAAATATGTGAAGCGTTACTATAACGAAAGTGGTATGTTAACTACGATGGTTGCACCGCATAGTCCATATACATGTTCCACAGAACTGTTAGAAGAGTGTGCTCGTATTGCAGTAGAAAATCAAACGATGGTTCATATTCATCTTTCTGAAACAGAGCGTGAAGTACGTGATATTGAAGCACAGTATGGGAAGCGTCCAGTAGAATATGCAGCAAGTTGCGGATTGTTTAAACGCCCAACAGTTATTGCGCACGGTGTAGTATTAAATGAAAATGAGCGTGCATTTTTAGCAGAACATGATGTTCGAGTAGCTCATAATCCAAATAGTAATTTAAAACTAGGTTCTGGTATAGCGAATGTAAAAGCGATGCTAGAAGCAGGAATAAAAGTAGGAATTGCAACAGATAGTGTGGCGTCTAACAACAATTTAGATATGTTTGAAGAAATGCGTATAGCGACTTTATTACAAAAAGGTATTCATCAAGATGCAACAGCATTACCAGTTGAAACAGCTCTTTCACTTGCGACGAAAGGAGCAGCTGAAGTAATTGGTATGAAACAAACGGGATCACTTGAGGTTGGTAAGTGTGCTGATTTTATTACGATTGATCCATCTAATAAGCCACATTTACAACCGGCAGATGAAGTGTTATCACATCTTGTGTATGCAGCTAGTGGAAAAGATATAAGCGATGTAATTATTAATGGTAAACGTGTCGTTTGGAATGGTGAATGTAAAACATTAGATGAAGAGCGTATTATATTCGAAGCAAGTCGTTATAAACGAGGTTTACAAAGATAGGTATTTATATATCAGTTGAGAAAGCTATCCTCTTTTAAAAGGATAGCTTTTTTCTTGAACGAATAAATATTCAAAAAAATGTCGCATCTTTCTGTTAGTATTTCTGCTATAATATATAACGTTTTACAATATTATATTTTTAAGGAGAACAACTCATGAAGCGAAAAAAGAGCCATTTAATGGTAATGGCACTTGTTACAACTTTATTATTAACAGCTTGTAATAATAAAGCGAATAAAAGTGACACAGAGGCAAAAAAACAAGTATTAAATGTAACGGTATCAGAAGAAATTCCTTCTCTTGATACTGCGAAAACGATGGATGGTACGTCAGCGCACGTTATGCAAAACATATTTGAAGGGTTGTATGTATTAGATGATCAAGATCAGCCTATTCCAGCAGTAGCAAAATCGTTTGAAAGAAGTGAAGATGGTAAAAAATATACATTTGATTTGCGTAAAGATGCAAAATGGTCAAATGGAGACAGTGTAACAGCCAATGATTTTATGTTTGCGTGGAGACGTGCAGTTAACCCTGAAACGGCATCTCAATATGCATACATGCTCTTTTATTTAAAAAATGCGAAAGAAATAAATAAGGGAACAATGCCTCTTGATGAACTTGGGGTTAAAGTCATAAATGATTATAAGTTAGAAGTTGAACTAGAACAGCCAATTCCGTATTTTTTACAGTTGTTAGCGTTACCTATATACTTACCACAGCACGAATCATTTTTAAAAGAACAAGGAAAGAATTATGCATTGGAACCTAGTAATCTCATATATAACGGTCCATTTGTATTAGAGAAGTGGAAGCATGAACAAGAATTTCAATTAAAGAAAAATGATACATATTGGGATAAAAAGAAAGTGAAATTAGAAGAAATAAACTTTCAAATTGTGAAGGATACAATGACAGCAGTAAATTTATATGAAGCTGGCGATTTGGATCGAGTACCAATTAATTCTCAATTTGTAGACAAGTATAAAGGGAATAAGCAATTGCATATGTCGAGCGATCCTGGAATTGCAATGCTCCGTTTTAATGAAAAAAATAATGCGTTAGCAAATAAGAAAGTGCGTCAGTCTATCTCATTAGCGTTAAATAAAGAAGATTTTGTAGCTCACTTTATTAATAACGGGGCAAAACCTGCAAGTGGACTTGTACCAGTTGGTCATATAAATGAAGCGACTGGCAAAGATTTTAGAAAAGAAAACGGAGATATTTCTCCATACGACTTACAAAAAGCGAAAAAGATTTGGGAAGAAGCGAAAAAAGAACTTGGAGTAGAACAAATAAAACTCGAGTTTTTAACGTTTGAACAAGATAACGCAAAACGTATGGCGGAATATATAAAAGGTGACTTAGAGAAGAATTTGCATGGATTAACGATACAAATTAAACAACAGCCATTTAAGCAAAAGTTACAATTAGAACAAACAGGTGATTACGATATATCTATGGTAAATTGGGGACCAGATTATAAAGATCCAATTAGTTATTTAGAGCTATTTACGACAAGTAATCCAAATAATAAAATGAATTATTCTAATCCTCATTACGATGAGCTAATAAAAAAAGCTAAAAATGATCTTATACTAGATCAAAAGAAAAGATGGGAAGCGTTGCGAGGAGCTGAGCAGGTCATATTAGAGGATGCTGCGGTAGCACCGCTTTATCATATTGGTTCCGCTTATGTACAAAAGGATTATGTAAAAGGAATTGAAAAGCATCAATTTGGTGGCGTTTATACTTATAAGAATGCTTATATCGATAATAAGTAAAACTATTAATCAAAAAAGAAACCTTACTTTTAAAAGTGAGGTTTCTTTTTTTGGAATTATATCTATTAAACGGATTTTAATAAAGAATAAAAATTCGTATCATAGGGGATATCATCTTGATACATATAGTTTTTTAGAACTCCTTCTTTTTCAAAACCTAATTTTAATAGCACTTTATTTGAAGCCTCATTTTCAAGAAAGACAATTGCTCCGATACGTTTTAAATGAAGTGTGTGGAAACCGTATGATATAACTTCAGAAACCGCTTCAGTCGCATATCCATTTCCCCAGTGTTCAGGCAAAAAGGCATAACTTATATTTGCTCGTTTATGTTCGGAAGACCAATCATGAAAACCAATTGTTCCAATGAGCCCTTTCTTGTCTTTTAATTCGATTCCCCATTTAATGCCGCCTCTTGCGTTGTACCCCAATTTAAAATTAGTAAGGATTTGTTTTACTTGATCCAAATTTTGCAATGGTTTTTGGCCATAATGGCGCAGGACATCAGTATTAGAAAAGCATTGTAGTATACTCGGTGCATCTTCGTCGGTAAGTTCTCGTAAAATGAGTCGGTTGGTTTTTAATATAGGAAACATGCTTTCACTCCATTTCTTCTGAAACTAGAATGTGTTGTTATTATATAATCTAATCTGAAAATAAAGATTATTCAAGGGGTAAGGATGATTTTGAATCTATGGCTGTTAATCATATTTATTTACGACTAGATGAATCGGGGGTATTTTTGTTTCTTACACAAGTCGGTAACTCAGGAAGTTCAAGTGAACCACATTTACATATCCATCATCAAAGGCAGGATCCATCCAAGGTGAGTATGTTTTTCACGGAAGGCTTGCCACTTTATTTTCGAACTGAAAAACATAAGTGGTAAGTAGAAGGAAATCATTTCATACAAAAAGGGTATTCCAAATCAAATTTGGAATACCCTTCTTCATTACCCTACAAATGTTTGATACAGTAAGAAAATATTTAAAACGATAATAAGTGCAGCGATTAACCACGCGATAAATGTTGTAATGCGATGGTTGACGAGTGCACCCATAATCTTCTTATTACTTGTAAACATAATAAGTGGTACTAATGCAAAGGCAATACCGAAAGATAAGACAACTTGACTCATAACGAGAGCGTAAGTTGGATTTACACCTAAAGCGATAATAACGAGAGGCGGAATCATTGTTATAAATCGGCGTAAGTATAACGGAATATGCATTCGAATGAATCCTTGCATAATAATATCACCAGACATCGTACCAACAGAAGAACTAGATAAACCTGCTGATAAAAGTCCAATCCCAAATAATGCAGCCGATACAGGACCGACTAAATTACTGAACTGGTTAAAAGCAACATCAAGGTCTTCAACGTGCAAGCCGTTTTTAAAGAATAGTGCAGCTGCTACAATTAACATACTTGCATTAATTGCTCCAGCGATAACCATTGCAATAATAATATCGATGAATTCGAAGCGGAAAATCTTTTTCTTTTGTTCATCATTTGTTCCGACTACACGGCGCTGCGTTAAGGCCGAATGTAAATATATCGCGTGCGGCATTACTGTCGCACCTAAAATTCCAGCTGCTAAAAGGATGCTATCTACACCTTGGAATTTTGGAGTGAAAAGTCCTGAGAGTAGAGGGCTTAATTCCGGTTTTGCGTAAAAGACTTGGATACCAAAAGCGATAACAACGATAAAAATCATACCTGTTATGATAGCTTCTAATGGACGAAAGCCTCTGCGTTGAAATTCAAGAATAATAAATGATCCAACTGCTGTAATTAAAGCAGCTGGTAACATCGGAATTCCAAATAGTAAGTATAAGCCAAGTGCTGCCCCGATAAATTCAGCTAAATCTGTAGCCATAATAACGAGTTCCCCTTGTATCCATAAACCGATGGAAACTGGTTTGGGGAAGTTTTCGCGAGCTACTTCAGGAAGATTTCTCCCAGTAGCGATTCCTAATTTAGCTGATAAAGTTTGAATTAATACAGCCATTAAATTAGAAGCGAGTATTACCCAAAGCAATAAATACCCATATTGTGATCCAGCTGCGATATTTGTAGCGAAGTTCCCAGGATCAATATAAGCAACTGATGCGATAAAAGCAGGTCCTAAGAATGGTAACAGTCTTTTAAAGCCTTTTGTTTGTCCACTTAACGCTAAATGGGCTGATTGAACTGTTGTACTTTGAGAAGGGACTTGTTCATCTTTTGTTATATCTTTATTCATAGTAGTATTCCCCTTTGAAATCTTAACTTGATTAAAGTTTCACTTTATTCTTACTCGTTATTTCAATACGTTTAGATATATGATGTGGCAATTTCATTTGAACATAAAAGTTTCCTTAATGCAAATTATATGACTGTGTGCAATGAATGGTGTGACGATGCAAAAATATTTTGGGAGTTTATGGTTGCTGACTAAGGGAGAAGATAATAAATTATAGGGTTGTTTTTGAAATTTATGTGAACATACAGCCTATATTACAGCATATTAATTGATGGAAATGAAATTGTATGATATATAATATATTGGGATTACAACCTAACCGTAGTGTTTTGTTCTGTAATCTTGTTTTTATTTCTGTTAACTTATAGAAAAAATTGTAAATAGAAGAAAATAGGCTAAGTACAATTTAGTATGTATTTTCTTATTATATATGTTTTGATATGAACGTTAACTTATACATGATTTTAAAATTTAGATAGGTGGTAGAAATACATTGGCAACTACAAAACCATATAGAGTATTACTGTATTACATGTACACAACAATTGAAAATCCAGAAGAATTTGCTGAACAGCATTTAGAATTTTGTAAATCACTTGAGTTAAAAGGAAGAATTCTTGTAGCGACTGAAGGAATTAACGGAACTTGTTCTGGAACTGTTGAGCAAACAGAAAAATACGTGGAAGCGATGAATAATGATCCACGTTTTGCTGGAATCGTATTTAAAATTGATGAGGCAGATGAACATGCATTCAAGAAAATGCACGTACGTCCTCGTTCAGAGTTAGTTACACTTCGTCTAGAAGACGACATTAACCCGAAAGAAATTACTGGGAAGTATTTAGAACCAAAAGATTTTTATGAGGCAATGAAACAAGAAGATACAGTTATCATTGATGCACGAAATGATTATGAATTTGATTTAGGACACTTCAAAGGTGCGATTAAACCAGATATTGAATCATTCCGTGAATTACCAGATTGGATTAGAGAAAATAAAGAAACACTTGAGGGTAAAAAGATTTTAACGTACTGTACAGGTGGAATTCGTTGTGAGAAATTCTCAGGTTGGTTAGTTCGTGAAGGTTATGAAGATGTAAGCCAGCTTCATGGCGGAATTGTAACGTACGGAAAAGATCCAGAAGTACAAGGTGAACTTTGGGATGGTCAATGTTACGTATTTGATGAGCGTATCGCTGTACCAGTAAACCAAAAAGAACATGTTATCGTTGGTAAAGATCACTTTACAGGTGAACCTTGTGAGCGCTATGTAAACTGTGCAAACCCTGAATGTAACAAGAAAATTTTATGTTCTGAAGAAAGTGAAGCAAAACATTTACGTGCATGTTCTCATGAATGTCGTGTACACCCACGTAATCGTTATATCGTGCAACACGAATTAACAGAAGAGCAAGTAGCTGCTACATTAGAAAAAATCGAAGCAGGTAAGTAAGCATAATAGAAAACAGATGGTAGCATCGTGCTGCCATCTGTTTTTTAGTTACTTTGTACTATCCTTCTCTTTCACAGCAGATAATACAGTTTGTTTTACCCATGCTTTTCTTCTTTTATGTTGTACACTCCATTGGTATAAACTTTGTATACCTAAAATAAGTGAAATGACTATACCGCTAATCGCTATTAATAGAGCGAAAAATTCAAAAGGCGATGATATTTTGTTTGAATCGGTGTTTCTTAAAAGGTCAATCATAGTAAACCCTAACATTTGGCCTACAACAGAATAGAGCGTTAAAATTAATAATAAGAGGCTATCTTTTTTTGAAGCAACATTTTCTTGATATTTAAATAAACTATCGAGATTTTGTTTCGCGTTCGTGTACAGTACTTCAATGTTAAAAAGTTTTCTTAGACGAAAGAAAATATCTTCACTTTGTGATTGGGATACTAATTCTAAAGAAAAATAATTAGCTGTAAACGAATTTATTGAATAAATTAATTTCTCTATCTCATTTGTATCTTGTTCAATATTTAGTTCAGCATAAGCGTTTGCCATCTTTAATAAAACAACTTTATGAAATAAATTTAATAATAAAGCGTAATAAAACTCCCCGTACATTTGACTAGCAAGTTTAGTGACTGCTTGTTCACCTTCATTTGTAATACATGTGAAAATATGTTCTTCCATAATAAAGTAACGGTTAGGAGCCCATCTTTGATAAGAATGTTTTGTTAAATAATCGTGAATATAAGGAACATTATTTGCACTAATATATGGCTTACCATCATCTGATAATCCGGAAAGACTGGAAGTTCGATATACATCGATTATATGAAGGTCTGACTCTTTGTTTATGGATAATAGAGTTTGTACATACATTCGCTGGTCTTCAAAGAAAGGGAATGTTTGAAAATAAGAACTCCGCAATCTCTTGTTCTCAAAGAAGTCTGTTAAACCATGAAATAAATCACCGAATATAAGTTTTTCTACTTGTGAATATTTTTTTCCATCACATTCAATACAAATAGTCTCAGTCGTATCACTTTTAGTTTCAAGTACACGGAAGCGAGCCGCGAATTCAATTGCTTCTGATAATGTCATGTTAGGAGCGGTTTTTATTTCTGTCCGAATTGTTAAGAACCCAAGCTCATAAGGACAAAGTGTTACATCAATAGAATGTATCTTGAATGGAACGGAAATAAGGTTAGTTGTTAAATGTCCATTTAAATTAAGGTCTTTAGAATAGCGCTGTAATCCTTTTTGATGTTCTGAATGAGGAAAGAGAATTTTATTTGTAAAGGAAAGATAGTATGCTTCCATATTTTGATGTGAAACTTGAAATTTCCCGTAATATGTATTTTCATCTTCAAGATGATCGAGTCGAAAAGGTCGAAAATCATTTTTTTGTAAGAAAGGGAACATATTTTGTTCATATCCAGTTTTAAACGAAAACGGGAATATAAATTGAAATATAGCTGTTGTTACATCTTTTTCCTCGATTGTTTGTATTGCCTCCATTTACATTGTTTCCTTTCCGTATAAGCTATAGAAACAACATGCCCAATTTTTCTTGAAAATAACCTCTCTTGTTCATTAGATTAAGAATGAAAATTCAGCTTATTTAACAAGGGACATGTATAATGTTATGTATACTAAAATTAGTATAATTGTGTTAGAAAAAGGGGGATGTTGTATGCGTATTTTAGTATTAGGAGCTGGGGGCGTTGGCGGATTTTTCGGTGGCCGATTAGTAGAAAAGGGAGAAGATGTTACATTTCTCGTTCGCAGCAAAAGAAAACAGCAATTAGAAGAAAAAGGCCTTGTTATTCGTAGTGTTAATGGAGATTTTTCATTTCAACCGAAATTGGTAACGAAAGAAGATAGAACGACTCCATTTGATGTGATTTTATTTTCAACAAAAGCGTATCATTTACACGAGGCGACCATAGATTTAAAGCCGTTTGTAGGTAAAAATACTGTAATAATCCCATTGTTAAATGGTATCGCTCATTTATCACTATTACAAAAGGAATTCGGTGAAGAAAAAGTAATTGGCGGTCTATGCTTTATCGAGACGACATTAAACAATCAGGGAGAAATTGTACAAACGAGTGCTGCCAACAGACTTGTATTTGGAGAAATTAAGTCTCAAGATTCAGAGAGAATCAATCATATTTCCAAAGCATTTGCAGGTACGAAATCTAGTTTTGTTTTAAGTGAAAATATTACGCAAGATATGTGGCATAAATATTTATTTATTACTGTAATGTCAGGTGTGACAACATTAATGCGTGCACCAATAGGACCGATTCGCGAAAGCGAAGGTGGACGCGATTTTATCCAAAACTTATTTGAAGAATCTGTGCAAATCATGAGGGCATTAGGAGCTCCGGTAAAGGAAAACATTGTTGAGGAACATATGAAAACAATTGATAAAATTTCGTATGATATGAAGTCATCGATGCAGCGTGATATGGAAAAAGGTTCGTCCATTGAAGCGAAGTACTTACAAGGATATTTACTGGATTTAGCAGAGCAATTTTCTAAAGAAGCACCATTATTAGGAGCAGTATATCAAAATTTAAAAGTGTATGAAGAAATGGTCTTTAACAAATCGGCAATAGAATTGGATGTATGAAAAAATAAAAAAGAAAGCAATATATAAATGTATTGCTTTCTTTTTTATTTTTTATGACAAATTATTTATTTCTTTTAACTCTTTCTGTCAAGTTTATTTCTTGTTCGCGTTTCCCATACAACTGATTAATTTCATTTGCTAATGCATCTAAATAGGAATCGGAAAAAATAGGCTTCTTTTCTTTAGACATACGGGTCTCCTTTGTGGATTTTTAGTATTCATTATGTATATTTTTCGGTGGATTATGCGCAATCGTTTTAATTTTTTTCTTTTTTAAAATTTTTGTTTACTTTTTGAAAATAAAGGAGTATTATAATCCACAGTTTCAATTTTCTAAATCGCTGAAGCCGCATGGTGCGGGGGACCCGTTCTTATGGATTAGTACATAATCCAATGGGGTGAATCCTTGAAAAAGGTAGGGCTACTCATAGGCCCGAATCCGACAGCTAACCTCGTAAGCGTTATATTGAGAAGGAAGGTGGAGCTTGTGCGACAAAAAAAATAATGTCTACAAGTCTATTTCGTTATGGCTTGTAGACATTTTTTGTTTTCTGAAGAAATAGTTTATCCGCTGTAATTAGCAGAAAAATTCGTGCAAAATTATTGGAGAGTGGACAGCGTTGGTTTCATCTATCAAAAGGTTTTTAATTGGAAGACCGTTAAAATCAACTGAGTTAGGAGAGCAAAAACTTAATAAAACAAAGGCGCTAGCCATTTTATCTTCTGACGCATTGTCATCGGTCGCATACGGACCAGAGCAAATATTAATTGCACTAGCAGGCCTTGGAGCGGTAGCTTATTGGTATTCCATTCCGATTGCAATTGGGGTATTAGTATTATTGACAGCTCTTATTTTATCTTATCGACAAATTATTTTTGCTTATCCTCATGGCGGCGGAGCATATGTTGTATCAAAAGAGAATTTAGGGATGAATCCAGGCTTAATAGCAGGAGGATCTTTATTAGTTGATTACATTTTAACGGTTGCAGTAAGTGTATCTGCGGGTACAGATGCGCTCACATCTGCTTTTCCTAGCTTACATGCACATAATGTAATCATTGCGATTATATTTGTCATATTGATTACCATCTTAAATTTAAGAGGCGTAACGGAATCAGCTTCCGTTTTAGCATATCCTGTTTATTTATTCGTTTTAGCACTATTTATATTAATTGGTGTAGGGATATACAATATTTTAACGGGACACGTTTCGCAGGCTTTGCATTCGCCAATTGGAACGCCAGTTGCAGGAATTAGTTTGTTCTTACTGTTACGAGCATTTGCTTCAGGAAGCTCTGCTTTAACGGGTGTTGAGGCGATATCTAACGCAATTCCAAACTTTAAAGATCCTGCACCTAACAATGCAGCGAAAACATTGCTTGCAATGGGTGCATTACTTGCAGTTTTATTTTCTGGAATTGTCTTTTTAGCTTATTATTACGGAATTAATCCAAGTAAGGAAGTAACAGTCGTTTCACAAATTGCTGAACAAACTTTTGGACGTAATTTCATGTACTATTTCATACAAGGTACAACAGCTTTAATATTAATTCTTGCGGCTAACACAGGTTATTCTGCATTTCCACTATTAGCGGTTAATCTTGCAAAAGATAAGTTCATACCGAGAATGTTTACGATTAGAGGAGACCGCCTAGGTTATTCAAACGGTATTATTATACTTGGGATTTCTTCGATTATTTTAATTGTAGCTTTTCAGGGGAAAACAGAACACTTGATTCCGCTATATGCAGTAGGGGTATTTATTCCGTTTACACTTTCTCAAACTGGAATGGTACTAAAATGGCTTCGTGAAAAGCCTGAAGGATGGGCTTTAAGATTAACGGTTAATTTAATTGGTGCAGTCATTAGTTTTATCGTTATGAGCATGTTCTTTTTAACTAAGTTCGCACAAGTTTGGTCAATCCTTATTTTCTTACCTTTCATTATCTTCTTGTTCCATCGAATTAAGAAGCATTATGATGCAGTGGGCGATCAATTAAGTTTAAAAACTTGTGAACCACTTGTTCCGATTGAAGGGAATGTAATTGTCGTTCCTGTAGCTGGTATGACTCATGTAGTAGAAAATTCATTGAACTATGCTAAGGCTCTTTCTGCAGATCAAGTTATCGCTGTATATGTTGCTTTTGACAGAGAAGAGGAAAAGAAATTTGAAGAGAAATGGGAGAAGTGGCAACCTGAAGTAAGGCTTGTTACATTACATTCTCATTATAGAAGCATTATTCAGCCGCTTACAAAATTTATTGACACAGTGCAATATAAAGCGAGTGAATCAAATTACCGAGTTACGGTCGTTATACCACAGTTTATTCCGAAAAAAGGTTGGCATAACATTCTTCATAATCAGTCTAGTTTACTCATTCGTGCGTATTTACTCTATAAAAGAAATGTTGTTATTACGACAGTTCCATATCATTTGAAAAAGTAATAAGATTTTTTAAGGATAGCTTCACGAAAGTGAAGCTATCCTTTTTGTGTATATGCTATGCATAATTGCATATGGATTTAAAAAATATATTAGTATAATTTTAATGGTTATGAATATGTAGTGTTTCCTGTTGTGGTATATAGATAGTTTAATCGAGAAAGTGAATTGAATTTTATTTTGGGATAAGGACATGAGAGCTTGAAAATAAAGGGAATTAAAATACTTCTTTACGTTATATAAATAGCTGTGTTTAAATGACCTTACAGTACAAAACTTACATGAAAACAAAACGAAATTTCATACTTTCACACGTTAATTAGTTTAAAATGAATAATATTTTCATGTAATATATTCACTGTGTGAATGTGGAAATCGCAATAAAATAGAAAATTTATACAGTTTTATTCATACTAAGCACATATGAAAAGTTATGAAGTGTTTTATAACAATAAGTAAGTACTGTAGAAATAAAGTTTGAGAGAGGTGGTTCGTACATGACTCACGGTGAGAACGTTCTCTATTTTTAACCATCTCAAATCAATTGCAAGAAAATAGAATAATAAAATGCGATAGTAATAGTTGCTAATACATAGGAGGAGTTAAAGTGAAAAAGACTTTAATTACAGGGTTATTGGTTACAGCAGTATCTACGAGTTGCTTCGTTCCTGTAAGCGCTTACGCTAAGGAGGGGCAAACAGAAGTGAAAACAGTATATGCGCAAAATGTAATTGCTCCAAATACATTATCCAATTCAATTAGAATGTTAGGATCACAGTCACCGCTTATACAAGCATACGGATTAGTTATTTTGCAACAGCCAGACATTAAGGTAAACGCTATGAGTAGTCTAACGAATCATCAAAAATTTGCAAAAACGAATGTACGAGAGTGGATTGATGAATATAATCCGAAGCTAATCGACTTAAATCAAGAGATGATGAGATACAGCACTAGATTTAATAGCTATTATAGTAAGCTCTATGAACTAGCAGGAAAAGTAAATGAAGATGAACAGGCAAAAGCAGATTTTACAAACGCATATGGAAAATTACAATTGCAGGTCCAAAGCATTCAAGAGAGTATGGAGCAAGATTTATTAGAGTTAAATCGATTTAAAACGGTATTAGACAAAGATAGTAGCAACTTATCAATTAAAGCTGATGAAGCAATAAAAACACTGCAAGGATCAAGTGGAGATATTGTGAAATTAAGAGAAGACATAAAAAGAATTCAAGGGGAAATTCAAGCTGAACTAACTACTATTTTGAATAGACCACAAGAAATTATTAAAGGTTCTATTAATATCGGTAAACAAGTATTTACAATCACAAATCAAACTGCACAAACGAAAACAATCGATTTTGTTTCTATCGGTACTTTAAGTAATGAAATTGTAAATGCTGCAGATAGTCAAACGAGGGAAGCTGCTCTTCGTATTCAACAAAAGCAAAAAGAGTTATTACCACTTATTCAAAAGTTATCACAAACTGAATCAGAGGCAACACAAATTACATTCGTTGAAGATCAAGTAAGTAGCTTTACAGAACTAATTGATCGCCAAATTACAACTTTAGAGACGTTATTAACGGATTGGAAAGTTTTAAACAATAATATGATCCAAATTCAAGCAAATATTGAAGAAGGCACGTATACAGACAGTAGTTTACTTCAAAAACATTTCAATCAACTTAAAAAAGTAAGTGATGAAATGAATAAGCAAACAAATCAATTTGAAGATTACGTTACAAACGTTGAAGTACATTAAACAGAAAAATAATTAGCGATATAGGGAGAGAAGAAAAATGACAAAAAAACCATATAAAGTAATGGCTCTATCAGCACTTATGGCAGTATTTGCAGCAGGGAATATTATGCCAGCCCATACGTATGCTGCTGAAAGTACAGTGAAACAAGCTCCAGTTCATGCTGTAGCAAAAGCATATAATGATTATGACGAATATTCATTAGGACCAGAAGGCCTTAAAGATGCGATGGAAAGAACAGGTTCTAACGCTTTAGTAATGGATCTGTACGCTTTAACAATTATTAAACAAGGTAATGTTAACTTTGGGAACGTAACGTCAGTTGATACATCTTTAAAAGGTAAAGTGATTCAGCATCAAGATACAGCTAGAGGAAATGCGAAGCAATGGCTAGATGTATTGAAGCCACAGCTTATTTCAACAAATCAAAATATCATTAATTACAATACGAAATTCCAAAACTATTATGATACTTTAGTTGCTGCGGTTGATGCAAAGGATAAAGCAACTCTTACGAAAGGTCTAACTAGATTATCAAGTAGTATTACTGAAAATAAAGCGCAAGTAGATAAGTTAGTAGAAGACTTAAAGAAATTCCGAAATAAAATGACGTCGGATACTCAAAATTTCAAGGGAGATGCAAATCAAATTACATCTATCTTGGCTAGTCAAGATGCTGGAATTCCGCTTCTGCAAAATCAAATTACAACGTATAATGAAGCAATTAGTAAATATAATGCAATTATTATCGGTTCATCTGTTGCGACAGCTTTAGGCCCAATTGCAATTATCGGTGGTGCGGTTGTAATTGCTACGGGAGCAGGAACTCCGCTAGGAATCGCATTAATTGCAGGTGGAACAGCAGCAGTAGGTGGTGGTACTGCAGGAATCGTCTTAGCGAAGAAAGAGCTTGATAATGCACAGGCAGAAATTCAAAAGATAACAGGACAAGTTACAACTGCGCAATTAGAAGTGGCAGGACTAACGAACATTAAAACACAAACTGAATATTTAACAAACACAATTGATACAGCAATTACAGCGTTGCAAAACATTTCAAATCAATGGTACACAATGGGATCAAAATACAATTCTTTACTTCAAAATGTAGATTCAATTAGTCCAAATGACCTTGTTTTCATTAAAGAAGATTTAAACATTGCGAAAGATAGCTGGAAGAACATTAAAGACTATGCAGAAAAAATCTATGCTGAAGATATTAAAGTAGTAGATACGAAAAAAGCATAATCGAATACGAATCGTTAGAGCGTTAAGTATTGATGAATGAGTTGAAGCTCCTGTTCAGTTGTGAGCAGGAGCTTTTTTATATCCTTATAAAGAGAATGGGTGAAAAGTATGCAGAAAAGATTTTATAAAAAATGTCTTTTAACGATCATGATTGCTGGGGTGGCAACGAGTAATGCACTTCCTTTACATCCTTTTGCAGCGGAACAAAACGTAAAAACATTACAAGAAAATGCAAAAAATTATTCTCTCGGTCCAGCAGGATTCCAAGATGTAATGGCGCAAACGACATCGAGCATATTCGCAATGGATTCATATGCAAAATTAATTCAAAATCAGCAAGAGACTGATTTGAGTAAAATAAGTTCAATTAATAGTGAGTTTAAAGGAAATATGATTCAGCATCAAAGAGATGCAAAAATTAATGCGGCGTATTGGTTAAATAATATGAAGCCTCAAATTATGAAAACGGATCAAAATATTATTAATTACAATAATACTTTTCAAGCGTATTATAATGACATGTTAGCAGCGATTGATCAAAAGGATAGCGGTAAATTAAAAGCGGATTTAGAAAAGTTGTATGCGGATATTTTAAAGAATCAAAATGAGGTAGATGTACTATTAGGGAATTTGAAAGCTTTTCGCGATAGAATGGCGAAAGACACAAATAGTTTTAAAGAGGATACGAATCAATTAACCTCGATTTTGGCGAGTACGAATGCTGGTATTCCAGCTCTAGAGCAACAAATAAATACATATAACGATTCGATCAAAAAGAGTAACGATATGGTGATTGCTGGTGGTGTACTTTGCGTAGCGTTAATAACTTGTCTTGCGGGGGGACCGATGATTGCGATTGCGAAAAAAGATATTGCAAATGCAGAACGAGAAATAGCCAGTTTAAAGAATAGAATTTCTGGATCGCAAGCAGAAGTGGCAATTTTGACAGATGCAAAAAATAAAACAACTAATATGACAGAAACAATTGATGCAGCAATTACAGCACTGCAAAACATATCAAATCAGTGGTATACGGTAGGTGCGAAATATAATAATTTACTACAAAACGTAAAAGGAATCAGCCCTGAAGAATTTACCTTTATAAAAGAAGATTTAAATACAGCGAAAGATAGCTGGAAGGATGTAAAAGATTATACAGAAAAATTACATGAGGGTGTGACGAAATAAACAGTGGACTAGTTCCGCTGTTTATTTTTTTATCCCGTTTTTTGTGAGAGCCGAGCTTGTAATTTTACCCATAAGTTTGCCGTGTGTTTTATCAATGTAACTTTAGGATAATGTTTGGTCAAATTGATACTAATAACCTCGATAAACTCCTGATCACGCTTTTTATATTTAATATTTTAAGTAAAAAAGCTATACTATAGGCAAAACTGAAAATTGGAAAGGAGATACTAGAACATGGAAAATTATTTGTTATTTATCCTCACAGCAATCCTAATCATAATAATGCCTGGTCCCGGTTTTGCCTTAGTTACAAAAAACACTATCTCGCATGGTAAAAATGGTGGGATAAAGACCGTCTTAGGAACGGTATCTGGAATGATGATTCATACAATAATGGCTACACTAGGACTTTCTGCCATCCTAATGAAATTCTCTATGTTATTTACATTTATAAAATATGCTGGGGCTTTTTACTTAATTTACTTAGCTGTAAAGTCAATTAAAAGTGCCTTGTCTAAAAAAGAAGATATGTCAGGTTCAGTGGAAATGAACTCTAAGGATATTGGAACGATTAAAAGTTTTAGACAAGGATTTACCACGGCAATCTTAAACCCAAAAACTGCTGTGTTTTTCCTAAGTTTTCTACCCCAATTTATTGTGAGCAATCAAAGTCATCTCTTCCAATTTCTTTTGTTAGGACTCACATTTACGACTTTGACAGCAATATGGTATTTACTTTATATCTCACTAATACGTCAATTAAGAACTTTTTTAAGAAAAGAAAAAGTGAACCGTACAATAGAGGGTATTACTGGCACAGTATTATTAGTATTTGGAGTTAGGTTATTTTTCCAAAAATAAATATGTATATGAAAAGAGAAATAATCAATGGTGGTTATTTCTCTTATTCACTTATTCTAAAACTACCATTATAGATTTCTAGAGGTGAGATGATTTTTTGTTGGGTATTTATGTTACTATCACTGTAAAAATTGTGAAGAAATGTACTTAAACTAACGGGGCAGGATAGTTGAATAAGAATAAAAATATTTTTATAAGTTAAATTTATTGAATATCATAAAATATTTATAATTAAACTTTTTTCTAAATCAACACTCGATGGCGAGGTGGTGTTACCTCAAATATAATTATTTTATTTGAAGATTTCATTTTAATTTTTTCAAATCTTTTCATAGGTTGATATACAAAGACGTGTAGTGATAAGCCTATAACTGCAGTAATGTTTAAAATAATACTTATAATCATTAAAGACCATTCTATAACTGGAGAAAAGTATCCGTCCGTACTTAATGTAGAAGAACTTACATCTAGTATTAAAATAACTATTAGTATAAAGGTAAGTTTTTAACCAATTTGAATCCCCCCCTTTTAAGAGTAATATCTTTATATTATTATATTTAAAAAATAAATTATATAATTAATTATAAGATAGTTATCTATGAGAATTTAACTTGTTTTTTCGTTTTGGGGTGTTAAAAAATTCTTAAGTTGATGGGCATGGGATAGCACACCATGCCTATGAACTTAAGAACAGAAACTTACGCTTGAACATAATATCAAATTTAGATGAGCAAAGCTATTTCAAGTGAATAGAATCCACTCTTTAAGAATACATAAAATATATACATACAAGCTTAGTCTGATCACTACATCATTAGTGAAAGTAGGATTCTATAGATTTTGGAGGAAGAGATATGAAAAAAAAGGTTCTCCTGTTTACAGATTTGGGGATTGATGATGCGTTTGCTATACTGTACACTTTTTTTCGTAAAGACATTCAACTTGTAGGAATTGTAGCCGATTATGGAAATGTATCCAGAGAAAATGCAATAAGAAATATTAACTATTTGAAGTACATTGCGGGAAGAGAAGAGATACCCGTGTTCCTTGGTGCTTCTGTACCGTTGACAGGTATATTGATTCAGTATTTCCCTGAGGTACATGGGAAAGTCGGATTAGGACCTATCATTCCCCCTGAAATTTCATATCCAGTTTATCCTTTAAATGATATTTATCAAATTATAGAATCAAATTTAGAAGATCTTACAATTATCAATTTAGGAAGACTTTCTTCGCTAGCTACGACTTTTGTGTTGAATTTAGAAACAATGCGAAACGTAAGAGAATGTATTTGCATGGGGGGAGCTTTTTTCTATCCAGGTAACGTAACTGCTGTGGCTGAAGCTAACTTTTACTCAGACCCTTATGCAGCAAACTTAATTCTGCAGCATGCAAAGAACTTGACAATTATTCCTTTAAATGTGACTCAACATGCGATTGTTACACCCGAAATGGTCCAGCAAATCGATGCATTTCATCGGAATACACAGGATCTTGCAGGACTCATCATCAAACCTATGTTAGACTATTATTATAAATTCTACTCTAAGTCTAATCCTGGTATAAGTGGAAGCCCTATGCATGATTTTGTAACAGTGTGGTATTTGCTGAATCAAGAGGCTGTTGGCCTTTCAAGAGTACCCATTAAAGTAATTCCTGATCAAGGAGAAGGATTTGGTCAAAGTATTGCAGACTTTCGTTTTGCTACTAATCCAGGCTATAAAACGCATAATGTAGCTTTTCAGCTTGATTATAAAAGATTCAAGAAGGATATTATGGAAACGTTTTTAAAGAAGAGAGTGTAACAGACTTTATTAACTTCAGATAATAGGGATTATGTGAATGAAATGCCACTTCACTTAACGTACAGGAATTCGACTTTTTTAGGTTAAAATTCGCTTAGCATATAAAACTTCCAAAATGTTGGCTGTATCCCATCACTATCAAGCTAACAAAACAAAATCCCCCTAAAATGAAAAAATCCGCTGACTTCTCAAAGTAATTAACTGTAGTGAAAGAAAATTTTTATTTTTGGGGTACATTAAAACTTTAGCTTGACGGGCAGGGGGTCTCGTCACATAGCTTATCAAGCTAAGAAATTAGTTGTTCTCCAAAACGAAAAAATTAACTAAATCCCCATAAATAACTATAGGAAGATAAAAACACTGTAGCTTTCGAATAAAGTTTGATCAAAATTATGTAGTTGTTTGGTGATAATAAAATTGTTTCATTTATAATAAAATCATTTAAAAATTAATAGAGTTATTCAATTTATTCTGACGGTAATAATAAAGTAATTAAAAAGTGAAAATATTTGTTTGGAAAATACGGTTACTCATTTGCGATATTTACGTACCATGAAACAACTAATTACACTGTCTATAACTGAAATTCTCTTTGATTTCGAATGCTTTACAAACAAAAAAATAGCACGAATGTTCGTATGAAGGTATAATTATAAGTATCTTAAAATCAAAGGAGGTCTTGCCTTATGAGTCAAAGAATTTCCTACTATGATGTTGCACCTGATGGCATGAAAATTATGATGGATATGGAGAAGTACACTAAGAAATCTACAATTAATCGAATTACTAGAGAACTTATAAAGATTAGAGTCTCTCAAATTAACGGTTGTGCTTTCTGCATGGATATGCATACATCAGATGCCCGTAAGATAGGTGAAACCGAACAACGAATTTATTGCTTGAATGCTTGGAATGAATGTGATTTTTATACACCTGAAGAGAAAGTTGCTCTTGAACTATCTGAGCATATTACTCTAATTCCCACTAAAAGAGTTCCTGAAGACCTATATAAGCGAGTACGTGAACACTATGACGAGAAACAATATGTTGACCTTGTTCTGGTAATTAATCAAATCAACAGTTGGAATAGAATTTCTATTGCAATGGGAAATACAGCAACTAAAAAATAATTGCTCTCAACGAACGGTAAATAAGAATAAAATTAAAGATGTTTAAAAATCACAATACAATTGTTTCATTTTTCTTTATTACGCAGTTATCATAAACTGTAACATAACCAAATTTTTGAAATTTATTGGTTCATCCTTTATAGCTTTTATAATAATATTATCTTGAAACACGAAGGGACTGAACTATGCGCAGATATCAATATCTTGACCCCAAAATAAAAACATAATGGAGGTAAAAATATTGATTACAGAACTACAAACCGAAAGATTAGTTTTAAGAAAAATGAAAGTATCAGACTCAGCTAGCATGTTTACAATTTGGGCGGATCCAGAAGTTACAAAATTTATGAATATCAATAGTTTTACTGATGAAAGCCAAGCGGTAGATATGATTGAAATGCTTGATAAGTTATCTCGGGAAAACAGAGCTATTCGTTATTCAATAATTGAATTAGAATCAAATGAAATTATCGGTTCTTGTGGTTATAATTCATTTGATTTCAAAAACGCCAAAGCAGAAATTGGTTACGATATTAGTAAAGCTTTTTGGGGTAAGGGGTATGCGCCAGAAGCCATTCTCTCTTTAATGGATTATGCGTTTAGTACTTTAGAATTCAATAGAATAGAAGCAAAAGTTGAATCTGAAAACATCAATTCAATAAAAGTTTTACAAAAGTTAAACTTTACATTCGAAGGGACAATGAGAAAGTGTGAAAAATCTAATGAAAAGTTTATTGATCTAAGTATTTATTCAAAATTAATAACAGATTAACTTATATTACTTAGCCTACATTCCTTAAAATGTAGACTATTAAATACCCTCGAAGCATCCTTAATTGCTATTAATTGAAAGTGAGGGCTACGGCTCTCTTTTTTAATTCACAATTTCTAGTACAATTGAAATAATTAAGAAACGTATAGAGTAATCCGTCCGATCTTAACCACTGAAGAAAAATTAACAGAGGAAGAGATCATGAACTTTGCTGTTGAAATGAGGGAAAAGAAATAGAAGGACACAACTATATAATAAGAAAAATCTAGAAGATACGTAATATTTAAAAATGAACCGTCTCATAAAGAACATGTAGTAATTTCTACGTGTTCTTTTTTAATAAAAATGAAAGTAAACTGTTAAATAAAAATTTACTTTCAATGTCATATAAGAAGAACAAAAAATAAGTCGTCTTTTGCTCTTAACAGGGTCTTACCAGCAGCATCCGTTACTTTAGAAACACTCCTATGAGATATAATTATTGATGGTACTTTTTAGGTGATATACTGGAGGTAGATTACTCATCTAATGATGAAGGGAGGTTTACGCGTATGGAAGTAACATTTACAGTAAGTAAATGGGATGAAAAGCCAGTCAATGACACTAGAAAAGATTTCCCTATTAATATTGCCCATGTCGAATATGATATTGACGGTGAATTAAAAGGAAAAGCTTTTGTTGAATATTTATTATATTATTTAGAATCAACTATAGATGATGGTCACTTGGCTACTGCTAAAATTTCTGGATTTTTACATTTCGAAGGAATTTATAAGGGAAAACGAGGGACATTTATAGCTATAGAGCAAGGGATATTTGATAAAGGAAATCTAGATTCCCCTGCAACAATCATCAAAGCTACTGGTGAATTAGAAAGCCTGAAAGGGTCCTATAATTATAAGTTTACAGGTCAAACCAGTAAAATGATTCTAGACTTTGAATTCTAACAAAATATCTTATAATTTAGCAAAAAGGGCATCCACTGTAATACCAGGAATGTCCTTTTTAAAACTAAATTATACCGAAAAACAAGACTCAAAATTTTCAATGGGAGGAAATGATATGAGGATCACGATACAAGAATATGTGGTCAATGAAATAGATTCAGGACCATATGGAATAACCGTAGGAAAAGACGGAGCATTGTGGTTTACGGAACAGAAAGGGAATCGAATTGGTAGAATAAATGCTACTGGTGAAATAAATTCTTTTCCCATTCCGACAGCAAATGCAGGAGCTATGTCAATTATCTCGGACCAGACCGGTGACTTATGGTTTACGGAATATAACTCAAGCAAGATCGGTAAAATGTCGATGAACGGTCTTTTTGAAGAATATGTACTCCCTACAACGAACGCTGCACCTTTTGGCATAACGGAAGGCCCAGATGGAGCAATATGGTTTACAGAAATGAATAATGGTAGGATCGGAAGAATAACAAAGTCAGGGGAAATCACCGAGTTTGAATTGCCTAACTCCAAATCATTTCCCTCTTTTATTACTCTGGGATCAGACGGTGCATTATGGTTTACACAGAATCAGAACAATAGGATTGGGAGAATAACCACTAAAGGTGAGGTCAAAGAATATCCAATCCCAACACCCAACTCCGGGCCAGTTGGAATTGCGAGCGGCCCAGATGGAGCAATATGGTTTGTGCAAATCATAGGCAATAAAATTGGTAGAATTACGTTCGAAGGTGAGATCAAAGAATTTGTTATACCGACGCCGAACGCTCGTCCTCATGCCATAATACCTGGGAAGAACAGAGATCTTTGGTTCACAGAATGGGGAGGTAACCAAATCAGCCGTATTACAGTTGAAGGAGTTATTACGGAATATACGATACCTACAAATAATGCAGAGCCACATGGTATCACGTTTTGTCCGGATGGCGATCTTTGGTTCGCTGAAGAGTGTAATCAAATTGGACGTCTAACAATCATTACGTAATAGGGATATCGTCCATCGCTATCAAGCTCAGAAAAGTAAATATCCCATCACCATCAAGTTAAGAATTTGGTTGCTCCCCAAAACGAAAAAATGTGCTTTTTTGTTACAAGTAGCACAAAATTTCGTTCTGGGGGTACTATAAAATTTTAGCTTGATGGCGATGGGGTCTCGCCATCAAAACGTGAATTTCGCACGCTAAGGAATTTCTATATTAAAAAACTTGGCTTTACCGTACGTTAAGGAAGTTCCATAAACGATATTTAATGTTTGTTATTGTTACTACAGAAAGAACAAAAAGAATGAATTAAATATGAATCGATTTATCCCGCTATTTGCGGGCAGTAAGACTCCCAACTCAAAATTCGGCGAATACGAGGGAGTTAGGTGGGAGTCGGACTGCCCGTAAAAGCCCGATTGGTGAGGGCTAATAATCAGTGGGGGATGAACAAAACCCCCACTGATTAAAGTTTCACTTTATCTGATTCAAGATCATTTGTATCGAGTGTATGAAGCTAAAAAATAAAAGTTTCATTGTAAATCCTAAGTGGAGTAGAAGTTTAGGTTGATAAATAAGGGAGTCGAAATTTCTTGCATAAAGCTGTATAATGCTTGTAACGAAAAGGAAATACAGGAAAGGATATGTAATGAGTTACTATGGATAAGGATAAACAACAATTAAGCGTTGAAGTTGCAAGATTATATTATCAATCAGATTATAGTCAGCAAGAAATTGCTAACAAATTAAATATCTCAAGACCGACAATCTCTAGATTATTAAAGTACGCGAAAGAAAAAGGATTTGTTCAAATTAGTATAGCGGATCCATTTGCTGATTTAGATAACGTCGGGAACTTACTTAAAGAAAAGTACAACTTGTTAGAGGCGCATGTTGTATTTTCTCCAGTGCCAGAATATGCAACGATTACGGAGTATATTAGTAAATATGCAGCTGAGTATATGGAAAAGACAGTGAAAACTGGTGATATCGTTGGTGTAAGCTGGGGAATGACGATGTATGAAATCGCTAGAAAAATCGTACCGCAACATGTGAAAGGTGTAGAGGTTGTCCAGTTAAAAGGTGGCATTAGTCACTCAAGTGTAAATACATATGCGAATGAAACGATCGCGTTATTTGCAGATGCTTTTCAAACGACGCCAAGAAATCTACCTCTTCCAGTTATATTTGATAATGCGGTGACAAAAGAATTAGTGGAGCAAGATAGACATATTCATCACATTATTGAAATGGGGAAACAAGCAAATATTGCAATTTTCACTGTTGGAACAGTGCGTGATGAAGCGTTATTATTCCGATTAGGATATTTAGATAAGGATGAAACGAACATTTTGAAAGAACAAGCTGTCGGTGACATTTGTTCACGTTTCTTTGATGGAGACGGAAATATTAGTAGCGAAGAAATTAATAAGCGTACAATTGGAATTGAGTTAGAGGAACTTAAATTAAAGAAACGTTCTATTTTAGTTGCAGGTGGTAATAGAAAAATAAAAGCAATTGACGGTGCGTTACGTGGTGGGTATGCAAATGTACTAATTATAGATCAGCATACAGCGAAAGAATTGTTACATTATCAAAAAGGTTAGAAATAAAAGGCTTTCTCAAAATATTAATTTTGAGAAAGCCTTTTATTTTTAGTATGAATAAATCAATGTGTAGTACCTTGTAAAGTATTTGTAAGGAACGCTCTTTGATTGATCTTCTTTTTCAAAAATTAGTGAGTTAGCCATAATATCTCTATCTACAAAACTCCAGCCATCTTGCTCCATCATATCGATAAAAGGTTCCATTTTTCCGCGCTTTACTAAGTAGGGGTATTGATTATCTATCGGTTCTACTTCCACCATTTCTTTATCTTGAATAACCATCTTAGACATAGCTAAAGCAAATGGAACTGGGTTTCCTTCTTGGAAAATAACATCCCTTTTATAAAAAATAAATATGGATAGTGAGGTGCATACTAGCAATGTGAATATAAAGAATTTTGACTTAAACAAGTGGTTCACATCCTTTATTTACAAGCTTATACTACTTTCAATGTATTACTAGAAATTCCCTTCTAAAAAAGAATGAACAAAAGTTCAAAAGTGTATTTACATTTGTTCAACTAAGGGTTAGAATGAAGTTGTTAAAAGATATGAGGAGTGAAGATAATGAACATTGCAAAGTTAATTGATCATACAATTTTAAAACCAAATTCTACAAAAGAAGATGTTATGAAAGTAATCGAAGAGGCAAAGCAATACAAATTTGCTTCAGTTTGTATTAATCCTACATGGGTAAAGCTAGCTGCTGAAGAATTAGCTGGACATGATGTAGACGTTTGTACTGTAATCGGTTTCCCATTAGGAGCAAGCACTACTGAAACAAAAGCATTCGAAACAAAAGATGCTATCGCAAAAGGTGCAACTGAAGTCGATATGGTAATCAACGTAGGTGCTTTAAAAGATGGCGACAATGAGTTCGTTGAAAAAGACATTTATGAAGTAGTACAAGCAGCAAAAGGAAAAGCTCTTGTAAAAGTAATCATTGAAACTTGCCTTCTAACAGATGAAGAAAAAGTTCGTGCTTGTGAATTATCAGTAAAAGCTGGCGCTGATTTCGTAAAAACTTCAACTGGATTCTCAACTGGCGGAGCAACTGCAGAAGATATCGCATTAATGCGTAAAACAGTTGGACCAAACGTTGGCGTGAAAGCATCTGGCGGCGTTCGTACACGTGAAGATGCAGACAAAATGGTAGAGGCTGGAGCTTCTCGCGTTGGAGCAAGTGCTAGTGTTGCAATCGTATTAAATGATGCAAAAGGTGCTACAGATAACTACTAATTAATAAAGAGTGAAGAGCAATAGATACACAACGTATAGTGTATCTATTGCTCTAACAATTGAAAAAAATGTAAGCGGATACGAATGGGAGGAGACGGCTTATGAAATACTTAATCGGTGTTTTTGGCCTCGTATTGATTTTAGGTATCGCTTGGCTTGCTAGTAATGATAGAAAGAAAGTCAAATATCGCCCAATCATAACGATGGTTATATTACAATTCATTTTGGGGTTTTTATTATTAAATACAAGCGTAGGGAATATATTAATTAGCGGAATAGCAGATGGTTTTGGAGAATTATTAAAATATGCCGCTGATGGTGTGAATTTCGTATTTGGTGGATTAGTAAATCAAAAAGAGTTTTCATTCTTTTTAAGTGTATTAATGCCAATCGTATTTATATCAGCTTTAATAGGTATTTTGCAACACATTAAAGTATTACCTATTATTGTGAAATCTATCGGTCTAGTATTAAGTAAAGTAAATGGGATGGGGAAACTCGAATCATATAACGCGGTAGCTTCTGCGATTTTAGGACAATCTGAAGTGTTTATTTCAGTTAAGAAACAACTAGGATTATTGCCAGAGAAAAGAATGTATACATTATGTGCATCTGCAATGTCTACAGTATCTATGTCTATCGTTGGATCATATATGGTGTTATTAAAACCGCAATATGTTGTAACCGCTTTAGTGCTTAACTTATTCGGTGGCTTCATTATTGCTTCTATCATTAACCCGTATGAAGTTACTGAAGAAGAAGATATGTTAGAAGTACAAGAAGAAGAGAAAAAGACATTCTTTGAAGTATTAGGGGAATACATTATAGATGGATTTAAAGTTGCGATTACAGTAGCAGCTATGTTAATCGGTTTCGTTGCCCTTATCGCATTCATTAATGCAGTATTTAAAGGTGTAATCGGTATCTCATTCCAAGAAATTCTTGGTTATGTATTTGCACCATTTGCATTTATTATGGGTGTTCCATGGCATGAAGCAGTTAACGCAGGGAATATTATGGCGACAAAACTTGTATCAAATGAATTTGTTGCGATGACAGATTTAGCAAAAGGAAACTTTAATTTCTCAGATAGAACGACAGCGATTATATCTGTATTCTTAGTTTCATTTGCAAACTTCTCTTCAATTGGAATTATTGCTGGGGCAGTTAAGAGCTTAAATGAAAAACAAGGGAATGTAGTCGCAAGATTTGGTTTGAAATTACTTTTCGGTGCAACATTAGTAAGTTTCTTATCAGCAACAATCGTTGGCTTATTATTTTAACAGATTCATATAATATAAAAAGGAATGGTGATTGTAATGAGAATGGTAGATATTATTGCGAAAAAACGTGATGGAAAAGAATTAACAACTGAAGAAATTAATTTCTTTATTAACGGTTATACAGATGGAAGTATTCCTGACTATCAAGCGAGTGCACTTGCAATGGCAATTTTCTTTAAAGATATGACGGATCGTGAACGTGCAGATTTAACGATGGCAATGGTTGAGTCTGGAGAAACAATCGACTTATCAGCAATTGAAGGCATTAAAGTAGATAAGCATTCAACTGGCGGTGTTGGTGATACAACAACATTAGTATTAGGACCATTAGTCGCTGCTTTAGATGTACCAGTAGCAAAAATGTCTGGTCGTGGTTTAGGACATACGGGCGGGACAATTGATAAATTAGAAGCGGTAGAAGGATTCCACGTTGAAATTACGAAAGAACAGTTCATTGATATTGTAAACCGTGACAAAGTGGCTGTTATCGGACAAACAGGAAACTTAACACCTGCTGATAAAAAGATTTATGCATTACGTGATGTAACAGGAACAGTAAATTCAATTCCTCTAATTGCAAGTTCAATTATGAGTAAAAAAATTGCAGCTGGTGCTGATGCAATCGTACTTGATGTAAAAACAGGTGCTGGTGCATTTATGAAAACCGAAGAAGATGCAAAAGAATTAGCTCATGCAATGGTACGTATCGGAAATAATGTTGGACGTCAAACGATGGCAGTAATTTCAGATATGTCACAACCTCTTGGTTTTGCGATTGGTAACGCTCTAGAAGTGAAGGAAGCAATTGATACTTTAAAAGGCGAAGGTCCAGAAGATTTAACAGAATTAGTACTTGTATTAGGAAGCCAAATGGTCGTACTTGCGAAAAAAGCAAATACATTAGAAGAAGCTCGTGAAATGCTAATTGAAGTTATGGAAAACGGAAAAGCAACTGAGAAATTTAAAGAGTTCTTAAGCAACCAAGGCGGAGACAGCTCAATTGTAGACAATCCAGAAAAAATGCCACAAGCGAAGTATGTAATTGATGTACCTGCAAAAACTTCAGGTGTTATTTCTAACATTGTTGCAGATGAAGTCGGTATCGCAGCTATGTTATTAGGTGCAGGTCGTGCGACAAAAGAAGATGAAATCGATTTAGCGGTAGGATTAATGTTACGTAAAAAAGTTGGCGATGCAGTAAAAGAAGGCGAGCCATTCGTAACGATTTATGCAAATCGCGAAAATGTAGAAGATGTAAAAGCTAAAATTTATGAAAACATTTCTATCGCTGAAACAGCAGTGGCTCCTAAATTAGTTCATACAGTTATTACTGACTAATCATAATTACATTTACTTTGAGGAGGAAATAATATGGATAAGAAAAAATATATCGAAGAAGCAAATAAGATGTTGTCAAAAGCATATATTCCGTATTCTAAATTTCCTGTTGGTGCAGCATTAGTTACGAAAGAAGGTAAAATTTATACTGGTTGTAATATAGAAAATGCTTCTTACGGTTTATGTAACTGTGCAGAAAGAACAGCGATCTTTAAAGCCGTATCAGAAGGTGAGCGCGATTTTAGTTACTTAGTCATTACAGGCGAAACAGACGGACCGATTTCACCATGTGGTGCTTGTAGACAAGTTATTGCTGAATTTTGTGATCCGAAAATGCCTGTATTACTAACGAATGTAAAAGGTGATGAAAAAGAAGTGACTGTAGAGCAGTTACTGCCTGGTGCCTTTTCAATTGAAGATTTAAAATAAGTTAAAAGGCCATTCCGCAATGAATAGTTGTGGAATGGCCTTTTTTATTTCAAATAATAGAATGTAATAATCTGTTCATATTCCGTTCATAAACTTTGCGTAAAATGATTGCAGTGAATATGGAAAGTTTACAGCAGGAGGAATATGATGAAGAAATTATATAATGCAGCATTCATTTACTTAATTATTGGTTTATTATCAGGTGTATTTGCTAGAGAGTATACGAAAGCGCAAGGAATTAAAGGATCCACTATGTTGCAATTAGTGCATACACACGTATTAGTGCTCGGCTTCGTATTCTTTTTGATCGCTTTAGCTCTATTTAAAGTATTTAATGTCCGTGAAACAAAAAGTTTTCGTGCGTGGTTTGTTGTTTATAACATAGGACTTATTTTTACAATCGCTACAATGGTATTTAGAGGTATTCTACAAGTGAATGGAACTGACTTTAATGGTTTAAGCCATATGGCTGGATTAGGTCATGTCATTATAAGTGTTGGGCTCGTTTGGTTTATGATTTTGCTCAAAAAATCTTTTAAATAGATAGGAGTGGAGAGTATGAGTTTAGCACTTTTATCAAGTATAGTAGCGGTTTGTATGGCCGTTGGAGTTATGTTTCTTCGCTTTAAGTCAGCGAAAAAACCGGTAACGAAAAAGAAAATTATATTACCGCCAATTTTTATGAGCACTGGTGCAATGATGTACTTCTTACCAGAGTTTCGATTAACGTCTTTAGAAATAGTAGAGGCAATTAGCGTAGGACTTATTTTCTCTATATTTCTTATTAAAACATCTAAGTTCGAAATAAGAGGCGAAGACATATATATGAAACCATCAAAAGCGTTCATATTTATTTTAGTTGGTTTATTAGCTGTCCGGGTAGCATTAAAATCATATTTAAGTCAATCAATTGATTTAACCCAATTAAGTGGAATGTTTTTCTTACTCGCTTTTGCGATGATCGTATCGTGGAGAATTGCGATGTATCGCTCGTATACTAAATTAGAAAAGACAATAAAAAGAGCTGGAATTTCTATATAGGAATTTCAGCTCTTTTTATGTTTTATACGATTGTTTTTTTAGCTTTGATTTCATTTGCTTAATTTTAAACGGATTTGAGCATCTTGTAATGCAACTGGTGTAACGTTAAGACCATTTTGATCAACGATTTTTGTGTTTAATAAAATGGAATCTAAGCTCCCGCGAAATGTTTTTGTATAGTTTTGACGCAACATTTGTTGTTCTTGTTTTTCATCAACTGTTAATCCAGATGTTCTTTCTTTTTTTGATAATTCGTTAATACGGAATAAAATGTTTTTCATTTGTTTTCACCTCTAGTTAGATTTAATTACATTAGTTACTTACTAATGTATAGTTATTGTAACGTATCTTTTAATAAGTGTCAATGCCTGTAAACATGCCTTGTTTTGTAAGTGTATGGGGTGATAAAGAATGAAAAAACTACAAATACTTGAAATAGAAAAGATGTTAATATACAATACCTAAGTAGGGTATATAGGGTATTGTTTTAATTTATGAGAGTAATAAGCAAAAAGGAGTATGTAATAATGAATTCAGTAATTTCAAGGAAAGAAACAATCATATCATATAGCATTGCAATTCTATTTATATTAGCGATGGTTACAGCTGGTGTACTATTAGATGATCCAGAAGTAATTTTGCCGGAAATAGCTGCGATGGCAATAGCTTTATGGGTATATCGTGAGCCGGGATGGCTAAGACAACCAGAAAAAATCTTTATTGCGCCGTCAATAACAGCTGTTATTGGTTTTGCAGTGAATCAAATGGATATTTCCTATATAGGAAAAGTTAGCTTAACACTTATATTAATGATGTTGTTTTTACGTGTTATTCAATCCAATTTAGCACCATCTATTGCGACAGGTTTATTACCATTAGTAACAAATGCGACGGAATGGTCATTTGTTATCTCAGTCTTCGTTTTGACATTTATTTTAATGATTGGTGTTCTTATTTTTAAATTGAATAACGGTATTGAGAGAAAAGTTAAAATCCAATATAAATATATGGTTGTATTTCTATTTTTAAATTTTGTATGGATCAGTTTATGTTGGATAACTGGTTATGAACAATTAGCGGTTATTCCGCCAATTCTAGTCGTTGTGTATGAATCACTTCAAAAACCGATGTACAATGAAAAAATGGCATTTAAACAAATACTAGTATTAACTACATCAGCAACTGTTGGAACGTTATTGTACTTTGCGATTGATTCATGGATTGTAGTTACTTTATTAAATATGATATTAATGCTAATTTTATTAAAAATCGTTGGAGTGCGTATTCCAGCAGCTTATGCATTTCCATTACTTCCGCTCGTATTTCCTGATGAAATGATAAAAATGTTACCTGTAGGCTCATTCATTGCGGGGGTATTCTTATTTGGGGCAGTACTACTGTATAAAAAGTGGGAGATGAAGAAAAAGGGAACGCAAATGTAGAGAAGAAAATACAATCCCTAGTTAGCATAATAAATAGACACCCGCGGGTGTCTATTTTCATTAAATGAAATTTAGCTTAACTCATTTAAGCAATTCACAAGTTCTGTTGTTTTAGAAAAGAATGGTGAATGATCAGCTTCCAAAGTAATTATTTTTGTGCAAGTAGTTTCTGTATGCATTCGGCGCTGAAAATCAATCGGAATCGCTCTATCTAGAGTTGTTTCGATATAAATACGATTTACAGTTCCAAAGTTCTCTTCTGATATTTTCAGCTCTTTTTGGAACGGTCCTAGTGGTTGAGGACGCATTTGATTAAAAGATGCTCCTTTAATAGAACCGTCTTCTGTAGCATTTAAAAATGTTTGTTCAATCAACTCTGGTATAAGTTCTGCGGTCATGTCATTCTCATTTATAGAGAATTGTGGGCCAGCTTCTCCGTCTAACTTACTACCAAGACTTTCTCCATTTTGTGGCAAGAATGCACAAAGATATACTAATTTATCGATTTTATTTGGTATAAGCTCAGCGGTTTGAGTGATCACAATTCCACCCATACTATGTCCAACAAGAATAACTTTTTCATTTTGTTGATTTATAATAGTTGTTACTGCATTAACATAGGAATCTAATGTTATATTTTGTGATGGAGTTGTATCTTTCCCACTTCCAGGTAAGTCTAGTGTAATAACTGTATGTCCGAAAGCCTCTAGTTGAGGTTTTACTAAATCCCATGCCCATTCACCTTGCCATGCTCCATGTACTAAAACGTAAGTACTCATTTAATCAACACTCCTCTAATGTTTATATGTTTATTTTTTCGTAATATTGATGATGTATAATTAGTGTATATGAAGTGGGTTAATAAATATAATGAAGCTTATTTATAGATGATATAAATAACTTTTATATAAGGAGAACAGAATGAACGTTTTTGATTTTAAAGTTTTTAAATACGTGGCTCGTTTGAACAGCATTAGTTTAGCAGCTAAGGAGTTACATATGACACAGCCGGCCATAACTCATATCGTAAACAAATTAGAGAAACGATATGCTATAACATTATTTGATCGCTCTAGACAAGGAACTGTTTTAACTGAAAATGGAAAAGAATTTTTAGTTTGTGTAGATCGACTTCTAATGGAGTATGAAAACCTTGAAGAAACAGCTTTACAATTAAAAAATAATAACTTGTATAAGATTGTATTAGCTACATATCCTTCAGTTACTGTATATTGTTTGGCGGAGTGTATCGAACTAGGTAATTTTGATCAAAGTCAGTATGTGCTTGCAGTTCGAGAAGGAAGCTATCAAGAAGTGTTAGATTGGCTGTCTTCTGGAAGTGCAGATTTTTCTATTTCTATAAAAGAAAATTTAATACCAGGATTTCATTATGATGTAATTGGTGAAGATCCGTATGTTATGGTTTCTTCTAAGTCAGTTCCATCTGGTCTTACAATGAAAGAGTTGAAAAATTATCCTTTTATAATGCCGCTCTCTGGTTGTAAAGAAGTACTTGAACCATATTTGACGAAAAATGAAATAGTAGTTAATAAAGTGATGGAATCAGAGACCATTAGTTCAGCATTAGCACTGGCTTTACAAGTTAACGGTATAACAATCGTTCCGTTATCAGGACTTCATAAACAAATTATTCATGACTTCACCGTGCAACCGATTGAAATTAAAATTCCACGGCAACTAATAATGCAATGGTCACCTAAAAAAGAAAATGACCCATTGTTTCTGACGTTTGCTATGAATTTATTAGCGCAGTTACAAAAAAAGAAAAAATAATAACATGTTTGTAAAAAAGGTAAGTTCGACTCACTTGAACTTGCCTTTTTTATTTATACCCAATATAAGGATATATCATAAAGTCCGATTAAAATGAGTAGTACCCCTGCTATACGCTGAATGTTTTTTCCTGTTTTTCGGCTCTTTTTAAGTAGTGCTCCATTTAATCCAAGGTAGGAGATGATGAACATAAGTACAACGATAGGTAGAGCAGTTCCTATCGAAAAGAATGTCGGAAACAAGTATCCATAATTAGATGAGAAAGATAAAGGGATTAACGTTCCGAAAAATAGAACGAACATAGTCGGACAGAAGGCTAAGGAAAAAAAGAATCCAAGTAAAAATGAGCCAACCTCATTTTGTTTTCGTATAAATTTGATTGAGAAGAAACTTCTTCCTTTTATAATACCTGCCAACATTAGCCCCATTAAAATTAATAAAGGTCCAATTATTTTTCGTAACCATGGGAAATACAAAGTTAATATTTGCTGAATCTCTTTTCCTAAGAACCATACTAATAGTCCAAGTGTCGTAAAAGCTATTATTTTTCCTAAAATGAATAACAATATATGTTTCCATGCATGTCCCTTTTGTAAAGATTGATTGCCATAAAGTGAAACTTTGATCAGTGGGGGTTTTGTTCATCCCCCACTGATTATTAGTTGAACCAATCGGGCATTTACGGGCAGTTGATATCCCACCTAACTTCTTTGTACTATCCGAATTTTGAGGTGGGAGTTTTACTGCCCGTTAATGCGGGATAAAGTGTAATAGCGCTAATGTTTCCTGTTAATTGGCAAGGAGCAAGGGTACCTACAATGCCTAATAAAAACGCAAATAAAAGAGGAATTGATTTCGTAGCATTCGCGATATCCATTAAAGGAGACATGAGTTGATAACTCCACTCGCTAACTGTTGAAAACACGTTATATTCACCTTTCTAACTAGTTATATTGTAATGTTCCATTTTTAGTAATCTGCTTCCACGTTTTACCGTCATCCATAGAAAGAAAGACATTTGCTTTCATTGTAGCAAAAACTATTTCAGCTGAATTTTGAGGATTTTGTGATATGTACATAATTGTATCTTTAGAATCTAAAGATGGAATCTGTAAGTTTGTTTCTTCATTTGTAGCACTTGATTTCTTCGTAATCAGTTGCTCAGTTTGCTTATTAATAGAGGCATAGATAATGTCTTCATTACTTAATGTAACTGCGGTCGATTCAACTGGTTTAGAAAATAGTTCAAATGTATTTCCATAATCTGTAGACAAATATACACCGTCTTTAGCACTTACCGCGACTACACTAGATTGATCTGGATGTGCTGAAAAGGAATGGATTGTACTTGAAAGACCGTTTAATTTACTATTTTTCCAATCTTGTCCGTTGTTCGTACTGAAATAAAAACCTTGTTGTAATTTAGAATTTGGACGCTCATTGTATAAATAAATTGCTTCCGTATTATATCCGACAGCAAGGTTATGAAAATCAGATTCTCCATAAAACGCTAGCTTTTCGAGGGTATTACCGCCATCAGAACTTTTCATTAGCCCTAAAGGATTTTTTAAATTTGCACCTGGTTCAGGATGACCGCTGGCAACGAATCCATTCTTTGTTGCCTGAAATCCCATGTAATCATGTAGCTCAGTCGTAGTTTCAAACCATTTACCATCTTGATAAACTTTTATACCACTGTGAGTTGCGATAGAAACCCCAGGCATATTTCCCGCGTAGCCAATTCCATGAATGTGCTCGATTTTTCCAGAGGTAATTTCTTTATAGAAGTTTTGTGGAATCGTATTTGCTGTTTCTTTATTTTTTGGCTGAGATTGCACCGTTTCTTTTTTAGCTGGTGCTGTTTCAGCATTGCTAGAACATCCTGTAATTATTAATAAAGAAGTAATTGCTAACCCTGTTGCTACATAATGTTTCACTTTTGTAGACTCCTTTCCATATATATGAGATTTTAAGTATATGGAATAAATGTCAAGAAATTGTGGAGTGGTATGCATAATTTAGAGTGGAAGGGGCCCTAGTAATGAAGATTTTCTTTTCTCTATGAGCACTATTAATTGACGAAAAATTATAACAATAATAGAATGAATTATATTGGATAATCAGTTTCAAAATTATACATAGAATGCTAGGGGGATTATTATGAAATCAACATTTTTTGCTCAAAATAGAGAACGATTAGTAAACACATTACCGGATGAATCTATTACTATTTTATTTGCTGGGCAAGCACCTCATATGTCAGCCGATGCACATTATAAATTTGTGCCGAATCGAAATTTTTACTATTTAACGGGAATCGATGAGCCAAATGTTATTTTCATGTTGAAAAAGTTTGGAAATAGTGTGGAAGAAACTCTTTTCATTGAAAAATCAGATCCAGTAATGGAAAAATGGGACGGTAAAACAGTTTCTAAAGAAGATGCAGAACAAATTTCAGGCATAAAAAAAGTTGTATATATAGAAAGCTTTGAGAAGACAATGGCAAATACACTTTTCACAGAAAATGTGAAGCATCTGTATTTAGATTTAGAGCGTCGTGAGTGGAAGGGTACTGAGACGAAAACGTTAGCGTTTGCTAAATATGTAAGAGAACAGTATCCACACGTTTTAATTGGTAATGTATATCCGTATATTTGTGAATTACGAGTGTTTAAAACGGAAGAAGAAATTGAAATCATTAAAGAAGCGATTGTTGTAACTAAAGAGGGTATTTATAACGTGCTGAAGCATGCAAAAGCAGATGTGATGGAATATGAATTAGAAGCTCATTTTGATTTTACGCTTAAATCATCTGGAATTAAACATCATGCATTCAATACAATTTTGGCGAGTGGTAAAAATGCTACAGTCCTTCATTATGAAGATAATGATGCACAAATTCAAAATGGTGATTTAGTGCTGCTCGATTTAGGTGCTCAAAAAGATTACTACAACGCTGATATTAGTTACACATTCCCAGCTAGTGGAACATTTTCTAGTCGCCAAAAACAAATATATAATATAGTGTTAAAAGCATTGAAAGAAACAACTGAGCTTATTAAGCCAGGATTAAAGTTTACGGCATTAAATGAGCATACAAAAAAGGTACTGGCAGAAGAGTGTAAAGCAATTGGTTTAATTCAAGAAGATGAAGAGTTATCAAAATACTATTATCATGGCGTCAGCCATTTCCTTGGTTTAGATACTCACGATGTAGGAACATACAAAGATAGAGTGTTAGAAGAAGGTATGGTTATAACAATCGAACCTGGTCTTTATATTGAAGAAGAATCAATTGGAATTCGTATTGAGGATGATATCCTTGTAACAAAAGATGGGTATGAAAACTTGTCAAAAGATATCATTAGAGAAGTTGAAGAGATTGAAGAGTTTATGAGTGAAAATAATGTGAATGTAAAAGAAGATGAAGTTGTTACGAAATAATTATTAGAAGAGGCGCTCAATTTTGGGCGTCTTTTTATTTGGGCCGTTTTAAACCTCCATATTTTCTTGAAAATTGTCTTCTATAATAATCTTGAAAAAGAAAAAGGAGGGATTTTCAATGAAGAGATTTATATTAACAGCAGTTACAGTCTCCGTAATATCTTTAATTGCTGCATGTTCTGCGACCACAAATACAACAAATGATCATAAAAATATGGACGATAAAAAAACAACACAGACTGAAACGGCTACAAAACCATTGAAAGTTGTAAAAGGGCCAGAAGTTACTTTAGTAGCGAAAGAAGAAAAGCAAAAGCTAAGTAACGGTGTTATTGTTCCAGTCTGGACATTTAATGGCTCATCCCCAGGTCCAGAAATCAGAGTGGAAAAAGGTGAAAAGGTTAAAGTGACATTAAAAAATGAATTATATGCACCAGTATCTATTCATTGGCATGGGTATCCTGTCCCAAATAACATGGATGGAATTCCAGGTGTGACGCAAGATGCGGTTGAACCTGGAAAGAGTTTTACCTATGAATTTGAAGCGAACGTACCAGGAACATATTGGTATCATTCGCATCAAGATTCTGTGAATCAACTAGATAGAGGTTTATATGGTGCTCTCATTGTAGAAGATACTAATGAAAAATATGATAAAGATTACACATTAATGTTGGATGAATGGGTTACAGATAAAGAAGAAATTAATAAGCAGTTAAAAGAAATGACAAAAGGGCCAACAGGTAATAAATCTAAGGGTAATGAAAATACGAAAAAGAATGATGATATGAAAGGCATGGATCATTCCGGTATGGACAGTGATAAAAAAGACTCTAGTAATATGGCAGGTCATGATATGAGTATGTATGACTTATTCACAATCAATGGTCAAAGCGGAGATTTAGTAGAGCTGTTAAAAGTGAATGAAGGGGATAAAGTTCGTCTTCGACTCGTTAATGCTGGTTATCTATCACATGATATACATGTTCACGGTCATGATATAAAAGTAATTGCGACAGATGGTCAACCAATTAACGATCCAAAAGTTATAAAAGACAAAGTAATTTCAATTGCACCGGGTGAACGTTATGATATTGAATTTACAGCTAACAATCCTGGGAAATGGTACGTTGAAGACCATTCAGAAAGTAAAGGTGCAAAAGGAATGAAAGCTATTATTGAATATGATGGCAGCAAAGAGATGAAAGACAAAGCAGATGAAAAAGAAAAATTACCGAAATTAGATATGACGAAATATGGTGCTAAAAAATTAGGTAGTTTCACGTTAAATCAACAGTATATTGCCACATATAATATGGACTTGAATACACAAATGAATGGAAATGAAATGGTATATACAATTAACGGAAAGGTATTCCCAGATATTGACCCAATTTCAGTGAAAAAGGGTGACTTAGTAAAAGTAAAATTAGTAAATCGCTCTAAAGCGGACGATCATCCGATGCATTTACACGGTCATTTCTTCCAGGTGTTAAGTAAAGATGGAAAACCGGTAGAAGGTTCTCCAATTGTTAAAGACACTTTGAACTTAAAACCAGGAGAAGAATATGAAGTAGCCTTTGTAGCAGACAATCCGGGTGAATGGATGTTCCACTGTCATGATTTACACCATGCTTCAGCGGGGATGGTAACAGAAGTGAAATATACAGATTATAAATCTGATTATGTTCCAAACCCTAACATTCCTAATAAGCCAGAATAATATGAAGCAGTTATCCTATGGATAGCTGCTTATTTATTTTCGTTGCAAGTGTTAATGCATATGTTGATCGTGCCCGGATGAAGATGGGGGAGTATGGTCGGGGAATGTCACGAACACGGCAACGATAATTACCACACTAATTGAAAGTAATAATAAAAAACGCCGTTGGATAAAAGTAGAAAAGGTTTCTGATAAAAGTTGAATTATACATGACATAGTTATTGTTATAGTAAGTAAAAGACTAATGAACAGTATACTGTGGGCTTGTTGAGCGTTTAACATTTCTGTAATCATAGCTCCCATCATACTTGCCATTAATCCAGAGAACAGTCCTTCTAAAGCAGTATATAGGTGAAAACGTAGACCGACTAAAAAACCGATAAACCCACTAATCAAAATAGCAAGTAAAGTAGAATATAGTAATTCTCCTTTGAAGAGAATCCCTAAATAAAAACCTATACTTAAACCGATACACATACTAAAAGACATAATAAATACCATATACTCCATTAGGGTACCCTTACGTTTAGAAATATATGATGTAATAATAATCGAGATACAACAAAGTGTTAAGGCAGTTAACGTATAAGCGAACATCATGATACCTCCCTGTCCTATCATTCACTTCATCATATGTTCAAATGGAGAGTACTTATGCTAATATATATCTGCAAATTATCTGCACAATTTAAAAAAGGTAAGTTCAATATAATTTTCAAATAATGATGGTTCTCTTAGTGGACGATGCTTCATAAAGAATTGTTGTATTTTTATTTTGAAAGAATATATGTAAGCAAGTAGTAGTGAATGGAAAAGATGTTCGATTTTTGAGCATCTTTTTTGTCTATAAGCATGAGAAAGAAAGTGTTATATAATGAGTTTCTATTGTGAAGCTATAAAGAATAAGCGTATAATATTATAGGTCTCCCATTTGTGAGGCAAACCGCGAATGATAAATAAGATGGTTGTTTTATCATCGCTTCTAAACAGATAGACAATGAAAGTAACACTGGAATACAGATAGGGAGTTAGAAGATGAAATTAATTATTGCCGAGAAACCAGATCAAGGTTTGGCTCTTGTTTCACAGTTTAAATATCGCCGGAAAGATGGGTATTTAGAAGTAGAAGCAAATGAGTTATTTCCAAATGGAGCGTACTGTACATGGGCAATTGGTCATTTGACGCAGTTATGTAATCCAGAGCATTATCACGCTGAGTGGAAGAAATGGTCACTTAATACATTGCCGATGATTCCAGAGCGTTTTCAATTTGAGGTAACAAAGTCAAAGTATAAGCAATTTAACGTTGTGAAACAGCTGTTACATAATCCACAGGTAACAGAAATTATTCACGCGGGTGATGCTGGGCGTGAAGGGGAACTGATTGTAAGAAATATTATTAATCTTTGCAACGTGCAAAAGCCAATGAAGCGTCTTTGGATTTCATCTTTAACGAAGCAAGCTATTTATCAAGGATTTAAAAACTTACTAGATGAAGCAGATACGATTAATACGTATTACGAAGCATATACAAGATCTTGCGCTGACTGGGTCGTTGGTATGAATGCATCGCGTGTCTTTAGTATTTTGCTAAAGAAAAAAGGAATGAATGATGTGTTTTCCGCTGGTCGTGTACAAACACCAACATTAGCACTCATTGTAAAGCGTGAAAAAGAAATAGAGAACTTTAAGTCAGAGCCGTTTTGGGAAGTGTTCGCAACCTTTAATATAGAAGGAAAGAAATATGAGGGGAAATGGGAGAAAGATAATGAGTCCCGCTTAAATGACCCTGATTTGGCAAATAAAATTGCAGCGTTTTGTCAAAACAAACCGGCTGTAGTAAAAGAAATGAAAACGGAGCGTAAAGAGTTTCAGCCGCCGTTTTTATTTAATTTATCAGCACTGCAAGCGACAGCGAATAAAGCCTTTAAATTTTCACCAAAAAAGACACTTGATATAACGCAAGCACTATATCAAAAAGGGATTGTCTCTTACCCTCGTTCGGATTCTAACTATGTAACACAAGGAGAGGCAGCGACGTTCCCTGATATTTTACAGAAGTTAAGTCAGTTTGATGAATATAAAGGTTTATTGCCAGCACCAATTGAATCGATTATGAATAATAAGCGTTATGTGAATGAAAAGAAAGTTACAGATCACTACGCAATTATACCGACAGAGCAAGTTACAAATCCAAGCAAACTATCAGGTGATGAAAAGAAAATTTACGATATGATTGTAAGAAGGCTGATTGCGGCGCATTATGAAGTAGCAATCTTTGATTACACAACGATTACAACTCTTGTAGACGAACGTGCTGCGTTCATTTCGAAAGGAAAACAGCAAATTCAAGAAGGTTGGCGTAAAGTTATTTTCCAAGACGATAAAGATGACGAAACGATTCTTCCAATTGTAGCTGAAGGTGAACAAGGAAAAGTTGTAAAGGTGAAAGTGAAAGAAGGAAAAACACAGCCACCGAAACGTTATACAGAAGGACAACTCATTACGTTAATGAAAACGGCCGGTAAGTATTTAGAAAATGAAGAGCTTGAGAAAGTATTGAAGAAAACAGAAGGTTTAGGTACTGAGGCCACTCGTGCTGGTATTATTACGATGCTGAAAGACCGTAAATATATAGATGTACAGAAAAACCAAGTGTACGCAACCGATAAAGGGAAAGTATTAATTACAGCAATCGGTGATAAAATACTGGCTTCACCAGAAATGACAGCAAAATGGGAGCAACGCCTTGCGGAAATTGGAGAAGGTACAGCTTCACCAGCGACATTTATGGAGCAAACGAAAAAGCTATCAGCTAAAATTATTGAAGATGCGGTAGAAATGTCGGAGAAATGGGATTTCACCGGATTACATGTTGAATCGATTGAGCGAAAAGGATCGAAATTTACAACAGGTAAAAAGGTCGGGAACTGTAAAAAATGCGATGGCGATGTTATTGATAAGTCGACGTTTTACGGTTGTTCTAACTACAATACAACACAATGTGATTTTACCATCTCGAAGAAGATTTTAAGCAAAGCTATTTCGCAAAAAAACATGACGAAACTATTAAAAGGTGAGAAGACCGATTTAATTAAAGGCTTTAAAAAAGGCGAGAAAACGTTTGATGCGAAGTTAGAGTGGAAAGATAATAAGATTAATTTTGTGTTTGAGAATTAAGTGGTTTTAACAAATGAAAAAGCTCTTTCCCGAGTAAGATGTGCTGTATTAGGTTTGAAAATATAGATAGAAAAGAAAAAGCATGACAATTTTATGTCATGCTTTTTTATTTTATAATTACAGAGTTTTGTATACTAGCACTAAAATTTATTTGAAATAATTGTTTGAAAAGATGGTATGAAATAGTGTTAAGTAGCAATAAAGTCTTTTAAAATATAAAAAAGTTGTTTAAAGATCCTTCTTTAACTAAACGGCAGGTTAGTTTTAATACAATATTTGTTTTATCATTTAACCAAAGTGATAGAAGGTCAAAGAAAAGGCAGTAATAAAGAAGTGCCATTCCTAATGTGGACTGGCACTTGGTAAGGTGTAAAATTCATTATTTGATTTCGGCTGAGGAATTTGATTCATCTATTTTTCCTGTACTTTATTATGATTCCTTAGACAGCCTTTTCTGTTTTAAATACCCATTGTTGGAGAGGTGGTTGATAATACGGTATCATCCACCCTAAAATTTTGCCGATAAAATAGGCGGCAATTAGTGTGCCGATTCCGATTGAGCCTAATGATTGAATGAAAACTATACAGATTGCACCAGCCACACAAATGTTTATTAAATCGCTCAAAATTTTTGCTTTACCGAATTTTAAATTAAATTTTTCACTAATTGCATAAGTTAACGCATCATACGGCATTAATGGCAGTTTCGCTGTTGTATAGCCCATTAAACCGACCGCTATAACAAATAAACTAACAATCAAATATACACTTCGAGCAAGGAGAGTTTCAGGTGCAGGGAAAAGTTGTACAAGGAAGAGCGTTGCATCCATGAAAAAACCAAATAAAAACGAAATAATGAATTGACTCACAAATTCATTTAACTCCATTCGTTTACTTAATATCACTTGAATAATAATGTATAAAACATTTGCAAGCGCCATTGTCACACCAACCGATAAACCAATCGTTAGCGTACTTGCATATGCTAATGATGACACAGGCGATACACCAAATCCTGCTTGAATCGACATGCTAATGCCAATCGACATAAAAAATAACCCGAGCACGTATAAGATGATGCGCTTCAAGGTTCTACTCCAATGATTCATAGTATCTCTCACTTTCTAGTTAATATTATCAATATAAAGACTATAGCTATAGAATTAAATATAACGCTAAATTCGACATATGAAAAATATATATATGATAAACTAATTATATCAAAAAACATATGACGGAGAGATACAATGGATTTCAGGCAATTATATTACTTTAAAGAAATTGTGAAACAAGGAAGCATTTCTAAGGCAGCAGAAGTGCTCCATATCGCGCAGCCCCCACTTAGCCAATTATTAAAAAAGCTTGAAACTGATCTTGGCACAACTTTAATTCATCGATATCGTCAAAAATGGGAGCTTACAGCAACAGGTGAAATACTATACCAATATGCCAATCAAATGTTAATGCAAATTCAAGATGTAAAGCAGCAAATTCAAGAAATTGAACAAGGTATAGGCGGAACAGTAAGTATCGGTGTATCGTCTACATGTTCGAATATGCTCATTGACTATGTTAGTACGTTTAGAACACAATACCCTAATGTCAAAATAAAAATAGTAACTGGAAATTCAGAAGAATTATTAAAAAGACTAGAACAAAGAGAAATTGATGTTGCCTTACTTTTAAGATTGGGCAATAGTGAACAATATGAGATGAAAATATTAAAAAAACAACCAACCGCTGTGATTATTCCATCAAGTTGGGCAACATCGTTTTCATCACAGCATGTGACGATTGAACAGATTGCCCAGTTTCCATTCATTATGCTAGGAGCAATGGAAGGACTCTCCTTCAATGAAGACCTTTTCAAAGTATTTGATGAACATCAAGTCAAGCCAAATATCATTATCGAGTGTAAAGATATAAGGATGGTTGTAGCACTTGTTAGTAGAGGACTAGGATTATCCGTTATTCCAAGAATGGATTACACATCATCATTTTTAGAACATACAACGCTTTTTGAATTGAAACAATTTGATTTTCAGTTAGAGCCTGTAATAGTAAAATTAAAAGACCAAAGAATTTCCAAAGTAGCATCTCAATTTTGGGAAATGGTTGATTAGGAGATATGAACAAAGCAAAAATAGCCTTCAATCAAGTAATAAAGACATCTTACGAAAAATTGAGCCGGGATAAAAAGTTCTTTACTTGAGGAAGTTTCAAAACTGACTGTAGCTATATAAATAAAAGGTAAAAAGTTCTTTACTAATTTGAAAAACGCAGTAATTACATTACTTATTAGTAAAGAACTTTTTATACAAGGACATAAGTGGTTTCAACAAATGAAAAAGCTCTTTCCTGAGTAAAATGTGCTGTATTAGGTTTGAAAATATAGATAGAAAAGAAAAAGCATGACAATTTTATGTCATGCTTTTTTATTTTATAATTACAGAGTTTTGTATACTAGCACTAAAATTTATTTGAAATAATTGTTTGAAAAGGTGTTATTAAATTGGACGTTTATATCATTTTGATCATTTCTTTGAATGAGGAATGCTTTTTGTTTTTGCTTGGAATAAAAATATACAACAAAAATACTATCTAAAATAATAAAATTTTATTGCAAAACGATAAATTCTATATTAAAATCAAAAACATAATAAATAAGTGTGGTGCTTTTTATGGAAAAGGTAACAACTTTATTTTTTAAAATAGAGGAGGTATAAATATGGAGGTTAACAATTTAATAATTGAAAATATGGATAACCCTCATGAGTTGGAGAGACTGTATAGAAAAGACCCGAAAGCTTTTAAAAAGTCATTCTCACAAGCATGGGATGAAAACCCTGATTCTCAGCTTCTAGCTGCTTGGTATGAAAGGATGCATTTCAAGGAAACGGAAAATGCAGAAAAAATATCGCTGTTTCAAAAAGGTTTCTTATTCATGGGCATGTTAGCTATTCTAGCTGGGCTAAGCACCAGAATCATTTTTCACTTTGTCGAGCAGGAAGCAATTGCTCCAATTAACCTAGCTTTTGGTGTAATTCCTTTTATTGTTGCTTATTTTATTTACAATAATACTCCGAAAAAAAGTATTATTTATTTCCTTGCGGCGTTGTTCCTAATTTCCGGGTTGTATCTTAATATGTTGCCATTAACTTATAAAGACAGCATTATCCTTGCTTATTTACATCTTCCTATATTGTTATGGGTCTTAGTAGGGTTTGCGTTTACAGGAAATGAATATTCAAAAGGAAGTACGAGATTAGCTTATATTAAATTTAATTTGGAATATGGTATTCTCTACGCCAGCATGGCAGTGAGCGGAATGGTACTAGCAGCATTAACCATGCAGTTATTTAGGTTTGTTGACTTGAATATAGAAGACTTCTATTTTAGTAATGTTATTTTATTTGGTGCTGCCGCTCTCGCTATTGTGGCTGCATACTTGGCATCAATGAATCTTAAACTTGCTAAGAATATTACACCATACATATCTAAAATTTTTAGTCCTCTCGTCCTGATCACATTGTTGATTTATCTTATAACGGTTATATGGGTCGGGAAAAATCCGTTCTTGGACCGCAATTTCCTAATGGCCTTCAACGGAATACTCCTTGGTGTATTGGCTGTTACCATATTTTCCATTGTTGAGAGTGAATCAGACGAGAAAAAGAACATTTCAGATTATATCAATTTTGCCTTAATTGTTCTTGCGCTTATTATTGACACTGTAGCTTTGTCAGCCATCGTATTCAGACTTTCTTCTTATGGGATTACACCTAATAGACTTGCTGTTTTAGGAGTAAACATACTGATTTGGGCAAATCTCATTTGGATTATGTTATCCTATATGCGTTTTCTACAAAACAAATCAGGACCGACAGCTATCCAAGACGCCGTTACGAAGTATTTGCCAATCTACGGACTTTGGGCAGCTTTCGTTATATTTACTTTTCCTATAATTTTTAATTAGAAAGACTTTGTTAACGTAACGACAAGCTAATTTTCTATAACGTATAAAATCCTTAGAGCTGATAAGTATCGTTACTTCTATACTTTCTCGACAATAAAAAAAACGTCCCAAAGTAGGACGTTTTTTTATGTGTATTGCTGTTTTTTCTTAATAAGTAATAACACTTGTGACACACACGCTAGTACTGGTAGTTCTATTAACGGTCCAATCACTAATGCAAGCGCGATAAGAGGTTCGTCTGGAAAAGCTGTTACAGCAATAGCGAGTGCAACAGGCGAGTTTCTCGCTAATGTTGTTAAGCTTAGGCTTACAGTGTCTTCATAGGATAAATGCATCATACGTCCTACAAACTGTCCTAGTATAAAGTTAATTATGAAGAACAGTAATACTGGTATAAGTAACAATAAAACAACATTCATATTTTGTAATAAGTACTTACCTTGTGAGGCAAACATCGCTACTATTGCTAAACTTAAAAATACAATTTGCGCAGAGCTGAAAAACGGAATGAGTTTATTCTCGAGTGTTTCAGCTTTTTTCATTTTATTCATAATGAATTTTGTAGCGTGTGCAAGTACAAATGGTAAGACGATTACGATAACAATGCTTTCCACTAAAACAGAAAACGCTACAGTCTTCATGACACCAGCAAATAAAAATAAATAAATGGGAAGGAGTAGTACTTGCAATATTAAATTTACAGGTAAAATTGCAGTAGAAAGTGCTACATTTCCTTTTGCTATTTCAGTAAAGATTAAGTACCAATCTGTACATGGAGTAACCATTAACATAATAAATCCAACCCAAAGTGCCGGGTGATCTGAAAGAAATAGTGCTCCTAACCCCCAAGCGAGTAAAGGTGTCCATAAAAAATTAATGGTGAGGCTCGTTCCAGCGAATTTTAAATTACGGAATCCATTTTTTATTTCTTTCAATGGGATGCTGAGGAATAATCCATAAAGCATGAAAAATAAGAAGGGAACAATAAATTTTTCCGAATACATATGTATCATATTAAATTGTCCTAATATAACCCCGAATATAACAGCTGCAAGAATGATAAAGGTTTGAATCTTTTCTAAAGTACTCATTAATAAATCCTCTCTATAGATGAATTTCTCTCTCTAGTTGTATTATACAAGGGATTTCACTTATGTGTTTTTGAATTAATCATTTTGAATGAGGAAATATATTTCTTTATTCTTTTTAATCCGAGATATTTTTCTTTTTAAGAAGTTACTTGACTAAAGTAAGTGAATGTATTACAATCACTTACATAAGGTAATTAAATAACAAAAAGTTTTGAGTTACTTAGGTTAAGGTATCTATTGGAACTTTTTATTAGAATAAGAATTTTTATGATGATGAATAATGAATATGATAAGAAAGTTTAGGTGAAGAAAATGGGATTATTTAGCTCGTTATTTGGTAAAAAAGAAGAAAATACAAAAGTAGAGGAGAATAAAACAATGTCAAAAGTATTATTTGTAAAAGCAAACGATCGTCCAGCGGAGCAAGCGATTAGTTCAAAAATGTATGAAACATTTGTAAGTGCTTATAAGGAAGCAAATCCGAATACAGAAATTACGGAGTTAGATTTATTCGCATTAGATCTTCCGTATTACGGAAATATCGCTATTTCAGGTGGATATAAACGTAGTCAAGGAATGGAGATAACAGCTGAAGAAGAGAAGGCAGTTGCTACAGTGGATAAGTACTTAAACCAGTTTTTAGAAGCTGAAAAAGTAGTATTTGCATTCCCATTATGGAACTTTACAGTACCAGCACCATTAATCACGTATATTTCATATCTTTCTCAAGCGGGAAAAACGTTTAAATATACAGCGAACGGTCCAGAAGGTTTAGTTGGTGATAAGAAAGTAGTTGTTTTAGGTGCTCGTGGTTCAGATTACTCTTCTGAACAAATGGCTCCTATGGAAATGGCTGTTAATTACGTTACAAACGTACTTGGGTTCTGGGGAATTGCAAATCCAGAGACAGTTGTAATTGAAGGACACAATCAATATCCAGATCGTTCACAGCAAATTGTTGAAGAAGGTTTAGATAACGTTAAGAAAGTAGCGGCGAAATTTTAATTAATGATAGTAAATGTAAAACCAACATGGATGACCATGTTGGTTTTTTAGTCTAATTTCCATGTTAAAAAATGTATATTCATAAAATAAATGAAAAGTTTGAAAATAGTATTGCAAAATATTATATAACAAACTATAATGAGTTCAAGAATAGTTGATACTTAAATTAAATATTCAGAAAATTCAATTAGTTAAAATTGGAAATGAGATAAGGAAATTTGAATGGGGGTTATATTATGACGAATAAAGTACCGTTTTCGTTCATAGTAGTTATCGGATTAATGTTATTTGCACTATTTTTTGGAGCAGGAAATTTAATATTCCCAGCGATGCTTGGTCAATCGGCAGGAGAGAATGTATGGATTGCTAACGCTGGATTTTTAGTAACAGGAGTAGGTTTACCATTACTAGGTGTATTAGCATTTGGGATTTCAGGTAAAGAAGATTTACAGTCATTAGCAAGCCGAGTGCATCCAGTATTCGGAATTGTATTTACGACAGTTTTATACTTAGCAATCGGTCCGTTATTCGCTATTCCTAGAACAGGAAGCGTTTCTTATGAAATTGGTATTAAACCTTTCGTGCCAGAAGGCTTAAGTTCTACAGCGCTAATTCTTTTTACAATTGTATTCTTTAGCATCACTTGTTTTTTTTCGCTAAATCCTGCGAAAATTGTCGATATTGTTGGAAAAATCTTGACGCCAATTAAATTAACGTTTATTGGAATTTTGGTAGTCTTTGCTTTTATTCATCCAATGGGAGAAATGCAAGCACCTGCAGAGGCTTATACATCACATGCGTTCTTTAAAGGGTTCCAAGAAGGATACTTAACAATGGATACGTTAGCATCATTCGTATTTGGTATTATCATTATCAATGCTATTAAAGAAAAGGGCGCAAAAACAAAAAAAGAAATTATGATTGTTTGTGCAAAAGCAACATTGATCGCTGCATCTATTTTAGCAATAATTTATTCAGCACTTTCATTTATGGGAGCTTCAAGTGTTGCAAAACTTGGTCACTTAGATAACGGTGGTGCAGTGTTAGCAAAAGTTTCAAGCTATTATTTTGGTTCATATGGCGGAGTTATATTAGGTATAATGGTTATAGCAGCGTGTTTAACAACTAGTGTTGGACTTGTCTCAGCGTGTTCTTCATTTTTCCATAAGCTATTCCCAAGTATTCCATATAAAACGATTGCAATTATGTTATCAGTTTTCAGTGCAGTTGTTGCAAATGTAGGTTTAACACAATTAATCTCAATTTCAGTTCCTGTATTAACAGCGATTTATCCATTAGCAATCGTATTAATTTTCCTAACGTTCCTTCACCCATTGTTCAATGGAAGAGCTGAAGTGTATCAGGGAAGTTTATTAGTAACATTTATTGTAAGTATGTTTGATGGATTAAGTGCTGCTGGTGTGAAATTAGCAGTAGTGAGCGATATTCTTACTAAGTTACTTCCAATGCATGAGGTTGGATTAGGCTGGGTGTTACCAGCAGTAATTGGTGGATTAATTGGATACGGCATTAGCGTTGTGAAAATGAAAAATGGAGTTCGCCCAGCAGCTAGTGCGAATAAGAAAATAAGTTAAATGAAAAAAGTTATAGAATTTGATTCTATAACTTTTTTTGTTACTATTGATAAGAATAGAAAAAATAAAGTAATAGGGGAAATAAAATGAAAAAAACAATTGACCATATCGGGATCGCAGTTCGTGATATAGATAGTACGATACAGTTTTATGAAAAGGTTTTATCAGGAACTTTAATAGATCGATACGTAAGTGAAGCACCTGGTGTTGAAAGCGAAGTAGCTATTCTTGAAGTTGATGGTGATAGAATCGAATTACTTGCGCCAACGAATAATTCGACTTCTCCAATAGCACGATTTATAAAGCAAAAAGGGAAAGGTGTCCATCATGTTGCGTATCGTGTAGACGATTTAGATGTAGCTTTAGAAGAATTAAAGGAACAAGGGATTCGAACGTTAGAACATACGCTTCGAATTAATAAACATGGTAGACGATTAATTTATCTTAACCCAGCGGATACAGAGGGAACAATCATTGAGTACTGTGATTATCCGGAAGAGAAGTAAAGGAAGTTTATCCTTGAGAAAAGGTGTTACGTAATAACGTAACACCTTTATAATGTGAGCTTTTAATTTTTAGTTTTTTAATCATCCCCTTTGTAGAGGAAGAGTGCAGCAGCGAAAAGATCCGCCAGATTTTATAATTTCTCCAAAGTCGATTTCAATAACCTCATAACCTCTAAGTCTCAGCTCTTTATTTGTTGTAGTATTAATGGGTAAACTAATCATCTTTTTATTGCCTAAAGATAATACATTGGTTGCTAAAGTAAATTGCTCTTTTTTAGATACTTCTATTAAATTATAACGATCTGATAACATTTTTAATGTACTATTACTAAATGCATGTGGATATATTAAGGCTTCTTCCTTTGAAATGATATTAAAAACACAATCTAAATGTAAAAAATCTTTGGAAAAAGGAACAGGAATTATTTTATAGTGTGTGAGCAACTGTTGAAGTTTTATTACAGAGTTAAATAACGTTCGATTGCTTACGCCAATATATACAATATCTTGATCGATAATGACGTCGCCGCCTTCTATATGACTATTAATACAATCTATATAAGTAATATCTTTTTCTAATAATATTTTCTTGAAAATTTGCTCTTCTCCTTTACGAACTTCATTTTTCATGTTAGAAATGAAAACAGTTTCCCCTACAGTAAAACCGATATCTCTCGTGAAAACTTGTTCGGGAAAGCGTACTTCAGGAGGTAGCATTAAAGTGTGTATTCTATTTTCTTTAAGTATATCAATAAATTTTGAGTATTGTTCTCTCGCTAGATTTACATTAAAGCCTAAATTGATAAAATATTTTTGGGTCTTGTTTATACCGCTAGAAATATTCATATATAATGGTTCGCATAGTACAACTTTTTTTAACGTACTATATTCACTTGAGCAATATGACTTTAAAATACTCATTCTAATAATCCTCCAATATAGGTGATTTTTAAATTGTTATACGATGATTGAAGCTTAAAATATTTTTGGATACAGAAGATAAAACGTAATAAAATATGAACTTAAAAAAGATTGAGCTTATAATAATTAAAGTGATTATTATAAGTTGTTATTTTTCTGTATTTTCAGTTTTTTATAACGGCGGGTGTATCATTGCTCTAGAAAAAACGTAAAATAATTATAGGAACTCAGAATAATCTAGTATCTTTATAGATGAATTGTTTATCTGTTCCAAATCTGTATAACAAACCGCGATAGTGTAATTTTGCTCTAACCGATTTAGGCAGAAATAGAATTGACTAAAATCGGAATTAGTGTTCCGTAAGGTTATTTTATTTTGGGACCAATCGTCCATATTGAAGCCAAAACTATCTAATGGATATAGAAGTCCTTTTCCAATTGCTTTAACAAATGATTCTTTTAGAGTCCAAATATCAAAGAAAAACGATAACTGTCTATCGTGAGGAATATACTGAAAATAGTCAATTTCTTCTTGAGTAAAGCATAGTTCGGTTACGGAAAGATCTATAGGTTGAATTTTTTCAATGTCTACACCAATTCGTCCAGTTGAAGCAAGTCCACATATAATCCATTCTTCAGAATGAGATAAATTAAAATCCCCCTTCCAACCATGATATTTATTTAAAAAAGGGCGGCCTGTTCGATCTCTTTTAATAGAGATAGTATCTGCAGGTATGAGCAATAATCTTTGCAAACGTTTTCTGATGCATAGATGAGCTAATAATGTTCTTTGTTGATCTTCTAATTTATGAAATCTTAAAATTCTTTCCCTTTCATTTTTAGGTAATTCTGTGAGTTTCAGCTCTATGTCTTTGTAGGGTAGTAAAATTCCTAATTTAACTGCAATAATTTCTAAGTAACTATCAATTTTTTTCATAATGACCTCACTAACAATATAAATAATAGTCTCAAGAGAATTTAAATGTATAATTAATTTTATTATTTATCAACTACCATTAAATTATAGAGAGCGATATAAGATTTATTGAGAAATCATGTGAATTATATTAAGTGTTATTGTATAGCTATTTTGAAGAAATGAACAAACTTATGTTTTATTTTTTTTTTTTGAAGTCAATTCAATTATTAAAAAAGTTTCTCAAGGTTTGTTATGTATTTTAGATTGCTTTGAAAATTAAATGAAGTTACAATTAATCCTGTTTAATAGTTGGAAAAATCAGAAAAATAAAAGGGGATTGGGTAAGTGATAATTTCTGGAGAAATAAAAGAATTTATAAAGAATTATGATGATAAATTACCATTCTCAGGTGCGATTTTAATTCAAAATAAAAAAAAGATCTTTGAAGATGGATTTGGATATGCGAATAGAAGTGAACAAATTTTTAATACATCACGTACTCGGTTTGGTATGGCTTCTGGGTGTAAAATTTTCACTGCAGTGGCAATATGTCAATTAGTTGAAAAGGGTGTTTTAACTTTTGATACCTGTTTGAAAGAGTGTTTAGAAGACTCATTCCCACATTTTTATGAAGGCATTACAATTCATCATTTATTAACTCATACTTCGGGCATACCAGATTATTTTGATGAAGAAGAAATGGATGATTTTGAAGATTTATGGAAGGATACCCCAATGTATTCTATTAAATCTCCTGCAGATTTTCTGCCTATGTTTCAAAATTATCATATGAAGTTTAATCCTGGAAGTAAATTTTCTTATAGTAATGCAGGTTATATTTTACTTGGGTTGATTGTAGAAAAATTGACAGGGATGAAGTTTGCAGAATATGTAAAAGAGAATATATTTCAGGTTTGTGGCATGTCAGATTCAGGATATTTCCGGATGGATCAACTGCCGGAACGAACTGCACTTGGATATATAGATAATAAAGATGATAACACTTGGAGAACTAATATCTATTCGGTCCCTATAGTTGGTGGGCCAGATGGAGGGGCTTTTACAACAGTTTTAGATTTAGGAGAATTTTGGAATGGATTATTTAATGGGAAACTCCTAAATAAAGAGTACACTAATCAGTTGTTAACTCCTTATGTGAAAAATAATAGTTTACATTATGGATATGGTGTTTGGATTTCAATGGAAAATGATGAGATTCTCAAATATTTTGTATTTGGATTTGATCCAGGTGTGAGGGTTCATTCATCTGTAAATGCAAAGTCTAAGATACAATTCCATATTATGTCTAATGTGGAACGAAATGTAGTTCCTCTTAAAAGTGGGATTGATAAATTAATTTCTGAAAAAAAGATTTAGTTTTTGAGATTCATGGATGTTTTTTGATACCTACAAAATAAAAAAGGATATGAATATTTAACTAAGAGTTAATATGCTTATAAAAACTGTTGGATTGTTCGCTTTAAATGATTAATTAGAGTATAAATTTTGAGAGCCTAAGGGTGTTTGTTAAGGATTTAAATGAAGGATTCCTGATATAAATCAACAGCATTAATTTCTATATAAAGGAGTTAATAATATGATTAGAGGAACTACCGATTTAGGGGAAAGTCAAAAGAAAGAGTTAGAGAAGCATCGTTTTTCGAAAGAAATCAACTTGGAAATTCGCGAATTACAAAAAACCAACAATTGGTATAATTTTTTTGCCATAGGATTGGATTGGGGTATTGTGTCCTTAGTAATTGCATTGAATTATTTTATCCCTACTATGTGGATGTATTTGATTAGTATTGTTATCATTGGTAGCCGTATGCGTGGCCTTGATATTATGATGCATGAGTCAAGTCATCGTATGCTTTTTAAAAATCGTAAATTAAATAAGTGGGTTGCATGTTTCTTTGCTGCTTATCCGATAATGATTTCTTATAAAGCATATTGTAAGAGTCACATGAATCACCACAGGTATTTATGGAGTGAGATAGACCCTGATAAGCAAAGGTATCAAATTGTTGGGTTAGATAAACCGACTAAAAATAAAATGGAATTTTTTATTCAGCATTGCTTAAAGCCTTTGTTCTTAGTACATGTGCCGAATTATTTGATTGGAATGATCAAAGTAACAGCATATGCAAAAGAGGAACCTAGATTTGATCAAATAATCAGGACTCTATATTGGGGCGCTATCATTATTTGTTCAATTGTTTTCGGTTTCTGGCAAGAGTTGATTTTATTTTGGGTAGTTCCGTTTTTAACAACTTTTCAAATGTTAAAATATTGGGCTGAAATGGCCGAACATGCAGGACTAGAATCGGAAAATGAGATATTTGCATCAAGAAATTCTTTTGGGAATTTTTTTGAGCGTTTTCTCATTCATCCTCATAGAAACTCATACCATTTGGTACATCACTTGTTCCCTGCTGTTCCACACTTTAATATAAAGAAGGCTCATCTTATTTTAATGAAAGATGAAGAATATCAAAAAGCGCATCATTGTACAGGGTTCTTTTTTTCCACTGCACCAGGATTCTCTTCTGTAATAGATGATATACAAGGACGTATACCATTTTGGAATAAAGTGAAAGGGAAATAGATCATTATACATGTTGTGCTACATAGGCTGTATGGAAATTTAATGGTTTACCAAAGATAATTCCTGATTGCACCCTAAAATATAAATGGGAGCTAGATTAATAAAAAAAATTGGGAGATGTTAGGTGGCTAATTAAGTTCTATAGAGCCTTTTAAAATTTAGTAAATAATTTTGATTCATAGGAAAGGAGAGTATATGAATAATACGATTCTTTTTTGTTTTCCTTATGCTGGTGGATCCGGTTCGATATATAGTAAGTGGAAAAATTACTTACATCCTAGTATTGAATTGAAACCAATTCAATACGCAGGAAGGGGTAAAAGATTTCAAGAAGATTGTTATGATGATATGAATCACGCGATTAATGATATATTCGAATGTATATATAGAGTTGTAGGTAATTGCGATTACGCGTTTTTTGGTCACAGTATGGGCGGGCTTATCGCTTATGAACTTTGTAAGGAAATAGAAAGTAGAAATCTTAATGCTCCTGTGCATATTTTTCTATCAGGTGTAAAGCCCCCAAATTTTATTAGAGAACAAAAAGTGTCTAACTTACCAGAAAAAGAATTTAAAGATGTGATATTAAATTTAAATGGTACTCCAAAAGAAATTCTTAATAATCAGCAGTTAATGGATATATTTATCCCAATTTTAAGATCTGACTTTAAATTGATAGAAGAATATAAATTCAGTAATGAATTGTACAAGTTAAATACGTGTATTACTGCAATGTACGGTAAGCTGGATGATGTTACTGAGGAATACATGAAAAAATGGTGTGAGTTTACTTCGAGAGATACTATTGTTTATGGCTATCCAGGAGATCACTTTTTTATTAATGAAAATTACATTGATATTATAAATCTTATTAATTCAACATTGGTTGGGAGAGGAGATTATTATGAGCAATGATGTTTATAATGCAGATTTGTTAACTAAAGAGGAGAAGTTTTGGTTGGATCAACTATCAACGGATTTAGAAATGAGTAGTTTTGTAAATTTTAATAAAAAAGTTGGTGTGAAAAATCAGGAAGAAAAAATATTTACATATAGATTATCAGAAAACATATCACATAAAATTAGTGAAATAAGTAATCATTCTGAATATGGAATGCTTATCATTTTGATTGCTAGTGTGAAATATTTGCTCTCAATATACACGGATAGTAAAGATATTTCTATTGGAACGCCAGTAATTCAATCAAAATCTGGCACAGCATATTATGATCATCTTTTGATTATAAGAAGTAATGTCCATAGTAATATGACATTTAAAGAGCTTCTATTAAAAGTACAACAAAACATTACAGAGGCAAATAAAAATCAGAAAGTATCGCATAAGCGATTAGCAAAACTTTTAGGAGATGAGAATGCAAATTCTAATAAACTGAATCCTCGTACAGTCATACAGTTTGAAAATATTCAACATAATATTTCTAATCATTATACAAATGCAGATACCGTCTTTAATTTTACATGGCATGGAGATAAACTAGAGTGTTGTATCACTTGTAAAGAAAGTGTAGGAGACTTGATTGAAAGAGTTATAAATCAATTGACTCATTTGTTAAAAGCAGTAGTAGCTAATCCGAGTATAAGGCTCTCTGAAATTGATATTTTATCCAATGAGAGAAATCGTATTCTAAATGAGTTTAACAACACAAAAACAGGTTTTCCTAAGGATCAATCTGTTGTTGACTTGTTTGAATTTCAAGTAGCTAAAAGTCCCCATAAGCTAGCAGTCTTTTACCAAAATCAAAATTTAACTTACGAGGAATTAAATATAAGAGCAAATCATATAGCACATAAATTAGTTGAATTAGGAGCTAAAAAAGATTCTGTAATAGGAATTATGTTAGATAGATCGCTCGAACTTCCAATTGGTATATTAGGTGTTTTAAAGGCAGGAGCTGCATATTTACCCATTGATCCAAACTATCCAAATGAACGAATTAATTATCTTCTAAGTAATTCTAATGTAGATATCATATTGAAGTACAGCAATAATGAATTTAATTTTATAAATGAAAACACTAGATTTATTGATATAGATACAACTTTGAGAGACGGTACACCTATAGAAATGAGTGGGAATTTAGAATTGAAAATCCCATTAGAGAGCTTAATGTATGTTCTTTATACATCTGGAAGCACTGGTGACCCTAAAGGAGTTATGGTGAAAAGAAATTCATTTATGAATTTGCTCAACTGGTATACCAATGAATTTGATATGAATCCAACCGATAATGTATTATTAATTGCCCCAATTAGTTTCGATACAGCGCATAAAAATTTATTTGCTCCATTGATAAAAGGGGGGCGATTGCACCTTTTTGAGTCAGGTATGTATGATTACAATAAAATGTCTGATTATATAAATATTCATAAAATCACGAGCGTTAATTGTACCCCAAGTGGTTTTTATCCATTGGTTGATTATAATGAGAGAACTAATTTTAGCAGGTTAATCACGTTGAAGCGTATTTTTTTAGGTGGTGAATCGATAAATTGTAAAAAACTCAAACCTTTAGTTAAATCAATAAATTTCAAGAGCGAAATTATAAATACGTATGGTCCCACGGAATGCACGGATTTAGCCGCTTTCTATAGAATTAGTAATCAAGAGATAGAACAATTGAAGGTGATTCCAATCGGGAAGCCTCTTAATAATGTCGAAATATACATTGTTGATCAAGAAATGAATCTTGTACCTATTGGTGTAACAGGAGAACTGTGTATTGCTGGGGTTGGATTGGCACGTGGGTATTATAATGCTCCAGATTTAACGAGAGAAAAATTTGTAGAGTTTCCGAAAATTACCGAAAAAAAAGTTTATAAAACAGGAGATATGGCAAGGTGGATGCCTGATGGGAATATTGAATTTATTGGAAGGAAAGATAATCTTACGAAAATAAGGGGGTTTCGGGTAGAAGTTGGGGAGATAGAGACTGGTCTTATGAAGCATCCAGATGTAGATGAGGTTGTTGTTGCAATCGAAGATACTTTCGGTACGAAAGTATTAAGTGCTTATTTTGTTGCCAATGTGAATATAACAAACTCAGAATTAAGAAATTTCCTTATTAAAAGTTTGCCGAATTTCATGGTGCCAACCTACTTCACTCAACTGAAAAAAATGCCACTCAATCAAAACGGGAAAATTGATCGTAAAGCATTGCCAGTGTCCAACTTGGATCCAGTATCAGACTTCGACTATGTTGCACCAGAAGGCGAATTGGAAAAAAAGGTTGCACATATATGGAGAGATGTTCTTAATATTCAAAAGATAGGAGTGTATGATAATTTTTTTGAGTTAGGTGGGCATTCTTTAAATGCTGCTTCGATTATATTGAAAGTTAACCAAGAATTTGACGTGAATATACACTTAAGTGAAATGTTTAAAAAGCCAACTATAAAAGAATTTACAACTCTAATACTGGATGGGGAACAACATAAAAGTTCAATTATATTACCTGTTGAAGCAAGAGAATACTATCCTGTTTCATCACAGCAAAAAAGGCTATTTATTATGTGGCAACTTAATCGTGATTCAGTAGCTTATAATTTACCGTCGGGGACAATCATAGAGGGTGATCTCGAATATGATATGTTGGTGAGAGCTTTCCAACATCTTGTTGATCGTCATGAATCTTTACGTACATCGTTTTCATTCATCAATGGACAAGTGGTGCAGTATGTACATCCTAAATTAAAGGTTATTGTTGATATCGTTGAAGCATCGGAAGAAGAATTAATGGAGTATGTACATGGGTTTGCTACACCTTTTAATCTGGGACAACCTCCTCTATTTAGAATCAAAGTTATTAAAATCAGAGAAAATAAGCATTTGCTGTTAACTGATGCTCACCATATTGTCTTTGATGGTATATCGATGGACATAATTATGGAGGAATTTTATGATAGTTATTTAAATAAAGATTTGCCTCCGATTAAATTACAATATAGAGACTATGCAGTATGGCAGGCAGAATTTTTTCAGACTGATGATTTTAAGAGTAAAGAAAAGTATTGGCTAAACATATTTAAAGATGAACCTCCATTACTGGAGTTAAATACAGATTATCCACGACACCCGGTGCAACTTTATGATAGTGATTATGTACCAATTATGGCGGGATACGATTTGACAAAGCGTTTGAAAAAGATAGCGAAGGAGAATGGGACAACCCTATATACGGTGCTACTTGCTGCTTTAAATGTATTGTTTTTAAAATATACGGGTCAAGAAGATATTACGATTGGTACCCCTACAGCTGGCCGATCTCGTCCAGGTTTGGAACGGACTATTGGTATGTTTGTGAATACGGTAGTAATAAGAAATTTCCCATGTCGCAAAAAAACATTTCTGAATTTTCTGGATGAAGTGAAGGATAATACAATAAAAGCCATTGATCATGAGGAATATCCGTTTGAATTGTTAGTAAATCAAGTAGATGCTTATCGAAATACAGGGAGAAATCCAATATTTGATATTATGTTTTCTTTGGATAATGATGAGTATTTCTTTAAGGATAAAGGGGAATTAACTTTCCGAAAATTCCCATTTGAAAGTAGTATGACTCAATTTGATATGTTCATTCATGTATTAGAAATTAATGAAGATATGCATTTTAAGTGGAAGTATCGTAAGGATATATTCAAGAAGGATACAGTACAAAGATTAGCAGAACATTTTATTTATCTACTTGATGAGATTACCGAAAAGATGGATATACCATTACAAGATATCCAGATGATGTCTGAATCAGAGATGAAAACCGTTCTTTATGAATTTAATAATACGACGGATGAATATTCGTATCAAATGACGGTGCATGAGATATTTGAGCAGAAAGTGAAAGAAGGTCCATCAGAAAATGCCATCGTGTATAAAGAAATGACACTAACGTACTCTGAGCTGGATGCAAGGGCAAATCAACTGGCCCGCACTTTAAGAAAAAAGGGAGTGCAAAGAAATAGCGTTGTTGGACTTATTGCAGAGCCTTCCTTAGAAATGGTCATAGGAGTTCTCAGTGTGCTAAAAGCAGGAGGGGCATTTTTACCGATTGATCCCACTCTTCCAATAAGCAGGATAAAATATTTTTTGAGAGACAGTGATTGTCAGTTGGTTCTGGCCCGAAATAATATGAAGGAACGCTTTACTTTTGAACAGGAAGTAATTAGGTTGGATGATGAAATAAACTGTAAAGAAGATGGTTGTTATCTTGAAAACATAAACCAGCCCGACGATTTGGCATATGTAATTTATACCTCTGGAACAACCGGTAACCCTAAAGGGGTTATGGTCGAACACAAGAATATTGTGAATCAGTTGATAGGACTCATTCGGAAATTAAAATTTAATCAAGAAATGAATCATTTATTGCTAGCAAAAATCACATTCGATGTTTCTGTTCAACAAATCCTTCTCCCGATTCTCTCTGGGGGTAGGTTATATATTCCTGAGGAAGAGCTAATCGCTGAGCCAAGAAATATGTGGAACTTTATTGAGAAAAACAAAATTAATGTCTTGGGCGCTGTACCTACCCATTTGAAAGTTTTAATAGATAATATTGTCATAAGTCAACCTCTTAACTATGTTCTTGTAGCCGGTGAGGTCTTTACAAAGAGTCTTTATGATCAATTAAAGAGTACTGTTAATGCTGAGATGATTATTAATCTGTATGGTCCAACCGAGACGACGATTTTTTCAACATACTATATTTGTCGTGAAAATGAAGAGGGTTCGAGCATACCAATAGGTAAGCCTCTAAGTAACTATAGGGCATATATTTTAAATCAAGATTATTATCCTGTACCTATTGGTGTGACTGGGGAATTATATATTGCTGGGGCAGGTGTAGGAAGGGGATATATCAATAAGTCAGATTTGACAGATGAAAAATTTATGTCCAATCCATTTATTCCAGGTGAGAAAATGTATAAAACGGGAGACCTTACAAGGTGGCTCCCTAATGGGGACATTGAGTATCTTGGAAGGATTGACCATCAGGTAAAGGTTAAGGGAGTCCGAGTAGAGCCAGATGAAATAAAAAACCACATTTTAAATCATGAATATATTGATAACGCAATTGTTGTTGCGAAACAAAATCAAAGTAATGAAAGCTATTTGTGTGCGTATCTAATTACAAACCAAGAGGTTACCAGTACAGAATTAAGGGAGTATTTGAGGAATAAGTTACCTGAATATATGATTCCGTCACATTTTGTGCAATTAGAGAGTATGCCTGTAACGAATAACGACAAAGTCGACGTAAGAGCCTTGCAAGAAAGGGATGATGAGAATTATATATCGTTAGGTACTACTTATATAGCACCTGGAACGAATCTAGAAAAAATGATAGCGGAGATCTGGAAACAGGTACTTGGGGTAAATCAGGTCGGTATTTATGATCATTTCTTCGAACTTGGTGGGAATTCACTGAATATTATTCAAATAAATGAACGGTTGAAAAATGATTTGAACATCGACATAACTGTAATGATGCTATTTAGATATCCTACAATTTATTCTCTATCCCAGCAATTAAAGATGACCGCTGAGAGCAGGGTACAGGAAAAAATGAATTCAAATAGAGTTCAGGTAATAAAGGAATCGAAAAATAGGTTAAAACAAAGACGTCAAAGAAAGAGGGATTCGAATGAATGATAGTGCACAGGAACCGATAAGAAATGGTATAGAGATTGCTATTATTGGAATGTCTTGCAGATTTCCTGGTGGAGATACTATAAATGAATTCTGGGAAAATTTGAAGAATGGTGTAGAATCGGTAACCTTCTTCACAGATAAGGAGTTACAGAATGGAGGAATTGATCTAGAAACGATCCAAAATCCCAATTATATAAAGGCTGGTGGGGCTATTACAGGAACAGAATGGTTCGACAATAAATTATTTAATTACTCACCTAGGGAATTAGAGGTAATGGATCCACAGCTGAAAATTTTGCACGAGTGTGCCTGGGAAGCATTAGAGAGTAGTGCTTACTTTTCGGATAACTTTAATGGTTTAATTGGTACTTATATTGGAGCATCTACAAACTTATATTGGTTAGAAGCGGTATATGATGGAGCGAAAGATTTTATAAAAGAAGCAGAATTTTTAAATGGTTCTCAATTTTTCGGCACCAGATTATCACATAAATTAAATTTGAAAGGTCCTAGTTATACAGTTCAAACTGCATGTTCCTCTTCATTGGTTGCTGTGCACTTGGCATGTCAAGCTCTATTAAGTGGAGATTGTGACATTGCTTTGGCTGGAGGGGTTTCACTTACATTACCTGAGAAAAGAGGGTATTTATACAAGGATGGCATGATTCTTTCACCAGATGGACACTGTAGACCTTTTGATGATAATGCTAGGGGAACGGTCAATGGAAATGGAGCGGGAATTGTTGTTTTGAAGCGTATGGAGGATGCGATTGCTGATGGAGATTTCATCCATGCTGTTGTGAAAGGATCCGCAATAAATAATGATGGCGCTGATAAGGTTAGTTTTAATGCGCCAAGTGTAGAAGGACAAGCTGCTGTTATTAGAGCAGCTCATCACATGGCCGAGGTAGAATCTGAAAGTATATCATATGTAGAGGCTCATGGTACTGGAACAATGCTAGGTGACCCGATTGAGGTTGAAGCCTTGAAATTGGCATTTAATACAGAGAAGAATAATTTTTGTGGTATTGGATCGGTTAAAGGGAATATTGGTCATCTTGATAACGCTGCAGGTATAGCAGGTTTGATAAAAACTGTAGTTGCTTTGGAGAATCGCATGATTCCACCAAGCATTAACTACGAGAAAGCAAATGAAAAAATTAATTTTGGTAATAGTCCATTTTATGTACAGGATACATTGGCGGAATGGAAGAACCAAGAGTTTCCTTTAAGAGCAGGAGTAAGTTCATTTGGTATGGGAGGAACAAATGCCCATGTTGTACTTGAGGAACCTCCCCAAAGAGAAGCTTCTGAGCGGAGTAGGAGATATCAATTACTTTCTTTTTCTGCACAAACGAAAAAATCTCTTGAAGAGCAAACTGAAAAGTTAGCTGAATATTTAAATCATAACAATAATGTGAATTTGGCTGATGTAGCTTATACACTTTTAAATGGAAGGAAAAATTTAAAATATCGAAGAGCATTAGTGGTTTCGGATATAGAGGAAGCGAAGCGAGAATTTTTTATTCAAAATTCTGCTAAGGTTCAAACTAACATTTGTGATGGCGGTAGTAAGCAAATAATTTTCATGTTTCCCGGGCAGGGTGCACAATATGTAAATATGGGATTGGATTTATATAATGAAGAGAAGAGATTTCGAGATGAAGTGAATCTTTGTTGTGAGATTTTAGAAGAGATTAGTGGGATTGATTGGAAGGAAGTCTTATATCCAAAGGACCTGGAAGCTAGAATGAGAGATGATATAAATCAAACATCTAATACACAGCCTGCAATATTTATTTTTGAATACTCATTAGCAAAAACACTAATGGAATGGGGCATCTATCCGGACGGCATGATTGGACATAGTATAGGGGAATATGTGGCTGCTTGTTTGGCGGGAGTGTTTTCATTAAAGCAAGCGCTTCAGTTGGTGTATGAGAGGGCGACCTTAATGCAACAATTACCTAAAGGCAGCATGATAAGTGTAATGGCTTCGGAAAATGAAATTTTACCACTAATGAATCAAGATGTATCTATTGCCGCAGTGAATAGTCCAATATCATGCGTAATCTCAGGTTCTGATGAGGCAATCTATACTTTTGAGGGGGAATTGATTAGGAAAGGTTTTCAGTTTAAAAAACTTACAACTTCCCATGCCTTTCATTCATCCATGATGGACTCAATTTTAGATACCTATGGAAAGAAGTTAAAAGAAATTAATTTCCAGGACATTAAAATACCATTTATATCCAATTCTACAGGAGAATGGATTACGGAAGAACAAGCAAAAAGTGCAGATTATTGGGTGAATCATCTGCGAAATGTAGTGGAATTTTCTGAGGGCATTAAGCATCTACTATCGGGTACGGAAAGTATTTTTGTGGAGGTTGGACCAGGTAGAACATTAAGTAGTTTTGTTAGACAACATACTCAAGGAGAATCAAAATGCCCAATTATTAATACTGTAAGGCATCCTAAAGAAAAAATTTTTGATGACAATTACTTGCTTCAAAATATTGGTAAGTTGCATATTCATGGCGTGAAGATTAACTGGTCCAAGTATTTTTCGCAAGAAAGAAGATATCGTGTTCCACTCCCTACGTATCCTTTTGAACGGCAGTTCTTTAGCCTTTCTAAGGATATTGAAATGGAAGAGAGTTCCCCTTTATCGCAAAGTGACTATGTAGAAGAGCTAAAGAGGAATGTTGTTCCGAAAGATGATAAACAGCGGAAAATTATAGAATCATATAAGAGAGTTACGGGAGTAAAACAAGTTAGTATCCATGATGATTTCTTTGAATTAGGAGGTAGCTCATTAACGGCTATCAATGTTGTTTCGAGCTTACAGAAGGATTTTGATATTTCTATTAATCATTTATTTGAATACCCTAGAGTCTCTGATCTAGCGCAGCATATGACATATAAAAAGGAGAAGACCATTCCAGATGCATTAGCAACTTATCTGATTGCTAGAGGAGAAAGGCATCGGTTAATGGAGGAGAAGATAAGAGGCGACATAGCGATACGAAGTTTATATGATGATAGAAACAAAAAGTATTACGAAATCAACCTTTCTTGCCAAACCGGTTATAAGGAAGTTCTATTGACAGGAAGCACGGGATATTTGGGCGTTTACTTATTACATGATTTATTAACTGAATTAGATTGCAATGTACATTTGATTGTAAGAAGTGACAATTGTATAAAAGCAGAAAATCGCATTAAAGAAAAAGTTTGCTCTTATTTTGGAACATCTTTTTATGATAAGTATAAGAAAAGAATTTTTGTATATAGTGGCGACCTGACAAAAAAATATATGGGCTTAGATTTGCCGAACTATCAATATTTGAGTGAAACAATCCAATGTATTATACATTCAGCAGGCAGTGTTAGTCATTATGGGAAATATGAAAAATCCTATGAAGCAAACGTTCTAGCTACGAGAAATGTAATTGATTTTTCGCTTAAGGGAGTAAAGAAAGATGTGAATCATATTTCTACATTGGCTGTAGCTTCTGGTGTAGTAAAGAATAACGAAGATATATTGTATACGGAGTATGATAATGATTTAGGGCAAATTATTGAAAATCCTTATCCAAAGACAAAGTTAGAAGCTGAAAAGATTGTACTGGAAACGAGGGATAAGGGAATAAATGTAAATGTTTTTCGAGTGGGAAACATTGGTTTTGATTCTAAAACAGGAAGGTTTCAAGAAAACATAGAGCAGAATGCATTATACTCAATGATGAAATCATATATAAGAATTGGATTGGTTCCAGAAATGGAAAGAGATATAGATTTTGCATGTGTGAATGATGTTAGTCAGGCAATTATTAAGTTGTTTAATAAAAAAGAATTAATGAATGAGACTCATCACATTTTCAATCCTAACTATGTAAGCTTATCAGCTCTTTTAACAACGTATGGATTAGACATAGATGTAAAAGAAACTTCAATTGATAAATTTATAGATTATATCTTTGATGAAAAGCAATTTAATCAATATGCATCAGATATATATAATTTACAGCTGCATTGTATAGGAGATGAATTGAAAACATTTAATGATGTCGAACAAACATTATTCCATATAATGGGGGATAAAACGAATATGCTGTTAAGAAAAACGGGTTTTGTATGGAATAATATTACGGATGAAATGACGAAAAAAATGATTAGATATGGTCAAAAAGTTAATTATTTCGAAAAACATTAAATATAAAGGGGTGATAATTTGAAGTATAGAGAATATTTTTCACTAACTCATCCTCAACAAAGGATTTGGTATATGGAGAAAATTAATCCTCATCAGCCATTGCATAATATTGGGGGAACAGTAAAGATACAAGGAGAAGTGGATTTTGATTGTCTTGAGAAAGCAATTAATTATTTTATAAAAAAAAATGATGGAATCAGGCATCGATTTGTAGAATCGGATGAGAAGGTTCATCAATATGTGGAGAAATATCATAAATATCAAGTTCGATATACTATTTTTAATAGTCAGAAGGATTTAGATGCCTGGGTTCAGCAGGAAGCTGCAAAACCTTTCGATATCAATGAACAAGACTTATTTGATTTTGCTTTGTTCAAGTTACAAGATACTAAAGAAGGGGGATATTTCGTTAAGGTCCATCATATAATTTCTGATGGTTGGTCTATGAATCTTTTAACTGAACAGATTTGTAATGCATACACTCAAATTTTGAAAGGTGAAAAAATAACAGATCAGCTTAATAGTACCTATATGTATTGCCTTGAGAAGGAAGAATCCTATTTAACTTCAAAAAGATTTATGAAGGATAAAAATTTTTGGAATGAGAAGTTTAGTAAGCTCCCAATTGTGAAGCGGAAGAACGAAGTAGATTGTGCAAAGGCAAATAGAAAAACATATTCTTTAACAAATAATCAATCGGATGAAATTAAACAATTTGCTACTGACATAAATGTTTCTGTGTACGCATTCTTTGTTGCCCTATATTATATTTACTTAAATAAAGTAAATGGGCAGGATGATTTAATTATTGGAATGCCTGTACTTAATCGAGCGGGGAAAAATGAAAAAAATATTGTGGGGATGTTAACAAGTACTATGCCATTTCGTCATACTGTTGATAGTGAAATGACAGTCATAGATTTTATAAAAGGCATTAATCGTGAATTGGTTCGCTGTTATTATCATCAAAAATATCCATATGATGTATTGGTGAAAGATTTGGAATTAAAGAAAAAGGGATACGGTGATTTATTTGATACATGTATTAACTATTACAATACAAAACTTCCTACTGAAATTAATGGTACACCAATAGAAAATGAAGAATTTTACAATAGGAATCAGATTTATTCAATTCAATTGATTATTCGAGAATGGTCTAGATTAGGAGGATTTAATCTAGATATAGATTATAAGGATCATATGTATACAGAAAAGCAAATTGAACAAATGTATCTTGGAATCAGTCATTTACTAAATCAGATGTTGGAGTCGCCTAATAAAAAGTTGATGGAATTAGAAATTTTACCAGAAGATATGTGGAATAAATTGATATATGAATTTAATGCAACGAATAGGGAGTATCCAAAGGACAAGACAATCCATCAGCTTTTTGAAGAACAAGTAGAAAGGACACCAGATAGAGTTGCGATTTGCCTGGAAGATAAGGAACTTACGTATCGTGAATTGAATGATAGATCTAATCAATTAGCGAGATATATATTAAAGAAAAATGTAACAAAAGGTACAGTAATAGGAATATCAACTACGCATTCTCTAGAAACAATTATTGGAATTTTAGGAATTTTAAAAGCGGGAGCGGTATATTTACCTATTGATCCACAATATCCATCTGAACGGGTCAATTATATGCTGCAAGATTCAGATATCAATATTCTGTTCACTAATTTTGATATTTCGCATCAATGGGATCTTTCTTTGTATGCGGTTGAGGTTATCCATATAAGTGCAGCTCATATTTATATGGGAGATACTTCTAATATTAAAAATAGAAGTGAGCCGACTGACCTTGCTTACATCATATATACATCGGGTTCTACGGGAAACCCTAAAGGTACAATGATTGAACAGAAAGGATTGGTTAATTATATTTCCTGGGCAAATCAAGTATATGTAGGCGCAAGTGAAAATGAAGTTTTCCCATTGTATTCATCTCTTGCTTTTGATCTTACTGTTACAACTATATTTACCCCATTAATTAGTGGTAATCAGATTATTATTTATCCTGCTGATGCAAACGAATATGTATTATATAGGATATTTAAAGAAAAAAAAGCAAGTATTATTAAATTAACTCCATCTCACCTGTTTTTATTGAAAGATTCAGACTTTGTTGGGTGTTCAATTAAAAAAATTATTGTTGGTGGAGAAAATTTAACAGTAGACCTTGCCGCAAACATACAGAAAAAATTAGGTAGAGAAACAAAAATATATAATGAATATGGGCCCACAGAAACAGTTGTAGGATGTATGATTCATCAATTCGATATTGAAAAAGATAAAGGGGTATCTGTTCCTATTGGTGTACCTGCACAAAATATGAAAATATATGTGTTGGACTCCGAACTTCGCCCAGTACCAATGGGAGTTGTTGGAGAAATTTATATTTCTGGGGAAGGTGTTGCAAGAGGATATTTTAACAATCAGGATTTAACAAGAGAGAGATTTATTGTAAATCCATATTCGGAAAAAGAGCAGATGTATAAATCGGGTGATTTAGCTAGATTTATTGAAGGAGATAAGATTGAGTATTTGGGAAGGAAAGATGATCAAGTAAAAGTTCGTGGGTTCCGCATAGAACTAAAAGAAATCGAAATAAACTTGCAAAAATATCCGAGCATTAAGGAAGTGGTAGTGATTGATCAAGAGGATTATGATGGAAACCACTATCTTTGTGCCTACTATACTGAGAATGCTAAGGTGAAGACATCCGAACTATTTAGATTCTTAAAAGAGATCTTACCAGTTTATATGATTCCTTCGTATTTTATTGTGTTGAAAGAAATACCGTTGACGTTTAACGGAAAGCTGGATAGAGAGGCCTTGCCGAAACCTGAAGTTAAAATAGAGAAAAAAACTGAAGGTGAGATAGAAAGTGATTTAGTAGGTATTATACGTGAAGTATTAAATGTTGAAAAAGTAAGTATAAGAGACAACTTCTATCATCTAGGCGGGGATTCCATTAAAGCAATTCAAATTTCTTCTAAGATACGTGAGAAAGGGATTAAAATAAAAACAAAGGATATTTTGGCTAATCCAGTTATTGAAGATATGATTTTATATTTAGAAATGACTAGCACAAAAGAGCAGAAGAGTAATCAACAATGTGTTGGTAGTATTGAAACGATACCATCTATCTCATGGTTTTTTTCGCAAGATTTGAACAATATAAACCATTATACACAGTCAGTGTTAGTCAAAGTAAAGGATGACGTTGAGGTTGGGATACTTGAATCGGCATTTAGCTTATTAGTTTGTCATCACGACGCTTTTCGCTTGAATTACCGGATGGAAACGAAGGAATTATTTTATAATCAAAATAATTACAATAAAAAAATAAAAATAGAATCATTAGATTTATCCGAATTATCAAAAACAGAGCAAGGTATTCGTATTGCTAGTATTGGAGAAATATTGAAATCGAGCTTTAATATTGAAAATGAAATTCTTCTTAAAGTTTGTATATTTGATTTGGGCGATTTTGGTAAAAGATTATTAATGACAGCTCATCATTTAGCTGTTGATGGTATATCTTGGCGAATTATTTTTGAAGATATAAATCAATTATATAAACAGATAGAAAATAAGCAGAAAACTTCTTTGCCGCCAAAAGATAATTCGGTACAGGATTGGGCAATTGAGTTAAAGAGAATGAGTAAAAAAATTCCAGAATCAGAAAAGCGATACTGGGAGCATGTATATCAATATGAAGAGAATTCATTTAAGGATTTTGATTTAGGATTGGATCGTATGGAATTTTGCGAGAAAATGATTAAGAAGTTAACAGAAGAAGAAACTATGCAGCTGTTACAAAAAGCAAATGAAGCTTATCGAACAAAAGGTAATGAACTAATGATTATAGCGCTATCATTGGTAATGGCTAAGTATATTAAAACAAATGATGTGATTATTGAAATTGAAGGGCATGGGCGTGAAGAATTAAATGATGAAATTGATGTATCGCGAACTATTGGATGGTTTACGAGCCTATTTCCAATTCGGTTACAATTTGAGGATGTAGATATATCACAACAAATTAAACAATTAAAAGAGCAATTGCGTAGCGTTCCAAGTAAAGGTCTAAATTATGGAGTTTTAAAGTATATTTCGAAGGAATTAAGTTCCGAATCTCGAAAGTATGTTCGTTTTAACTATTTAGGTGATTTTAATGCTACATTTTCCAATGGAATTTTTGAATTTGCGTATGAAAATTCCGGTCAAGATAACAGCAATAAAAATGAGATGGATTGTTTGCTAGATATCGTTGCGTATACAGTAGATAAAAAGTTGAATTTGTCGATTACGTATAGCAAAAACAAATTTAAACAAGAAACAATATCGCAATTTTTCATGGAGTATATGAATCAATTGAGAGATTTGATTCAACATTGTTGTCAGAGAAAACATGCTGAATTCACCCCATCTGATTTTGAAACGGCAAACCTCTCGAGTGAAGATCTTGAAAATATATTTAATATATGATATTAGAGAGGAGTCATTCAATCATGATGAGAGTAAAAGTTGTTTTGATTACCCTTGTAATATTATTAAATGTACAGATGCTATTTGGGATTCAAATAGCAAATGCAGAGAATGATAGAATGTTTACGGAAAACGATAAAGAACAACTAGACTCGCTTATAAAAAAACAAATGCAAGAAGCCAAAATTCCTGGAATGTCAGTGATAGTAGTCAAAGGTGATCAAGCTGTATATAAAAAAAGTTTTGGCTATTCAAATCTTGAGACAAAGCAACGTGTAACGGAAAAAACATTATTTGAAATCGGTTCGAATAGTAAGGCGTTTACAGCTCTCGCAATATATCAACTTGTTCAAAAGGGGTTAATTGATTTAAAGGACCCTGTTAGCAAATATTTGCAGTGGTTTCAAATGATATATGAAGGTAATTATAAAGGACAACAACTTAATAAAAATGTTGAAATAACTCTTGAACAGCTTTTATATCATACGAGTGGGATCCCTTTTCATACCATTGGGGACATACCTATCTCAAATGACAATGATGCGTTGGAAAATACAGTTAGAGAAATATTAAATCAAAAATTGGAGACATATCCAGGAGAGCAATTCAATTATGCCAGTATTAACTACGATATTCTAGGATTAGTTATACAAAAAGTTACCAATCAATCTTTTGAACAATACGTTCAGAATAATATATTAAACCAATTTAATATGGATAATACTTTTTTGTTTAGAAAAGATGTCGCTAAATATGATATGTCAAAGGGATATAAAATAGGTTTTTTAAAGCCTATAGAGTTTAATGCACCTATTTATCGAGGAAATACACCCGCAGGTTATTTTATCTCAAATAATGAAGACATGGAAAAGTGGCTTCGTATGCAGCTTGGGATATATGGACTAAGTGATGATCACCAAAAGGCAATTTATAGTACACATATACCAAACAGATCAGTTCCACCATCTGAGGATGGCTCTTCTTATGCCGGAGGGTGGCAAGTTTTTCAAAATGGTCCTGGTGAAATATCACATGCAGGAAGTAATCCGAATTTCTCCTCTTTCGTTGTATTTCATCCTCAAGAGAAGTTAGGAGTTGCGGTGATGGCTAACATGAACTCCGATTACACTCAAAATATTGGCCAGGCTATTATGGACACACTTGTGGGGGAGAGTGTGGTGACAAACGGTAAAGATACGTATAAGAGTATTGATGCCTTTTCTGTTACTGTACTTTTGTTTATGGTTCCTTTTTCAATTATTACTCTATACTTCATTTTCATAGTTATGATTCAGGTGTATAAGAAAAAAAGGAAGTTGGAAAAAAATAAATTTAAAAGTATTTGTATTCCCTTTATAACGTTTCTGTTTGCGTTCTTAGCTGGGTATGCCCTTTATAAAATTCCATTTGTATTTTTCGGGAGACTTTCTTGGGATTTTGTTAATGTTTGGTTACCTATCAGTATGAGTTTTGCGGTATGGGCTACTTTAATTAGTATTGTACTGTTCTGCCTATATTTATCTTTAATAACTGTTTTTCCTTTGCATAATAAGAAAAATTTTTTTCCGATTTTTGTGTTGAGTGTAACCAGTGGTTTTGGAAATGCGATGATTATTTTTATTATTAATGAAGCTTTAACTAGAAGTAATTATTCAAGCAACAATAGTTTATTTTTATATTTTTTGCTAGGAATTATTACTTATGTATTAGCGCAAAAATTGGTACGGACGCAGTTGATTACCATTACAAATAATCTGATTTATGAAAAAAGGACCCAGTTAATTAACGATATATTAAAAAATCCTTATGAAAAAATTGAAAAAATAGAGTCAGAAAGAATTCAAACCACCTTAAATAATGATACAGAAGCTATCAGTAATTATGCTGCCACCATAATTACTGGTTTGACTGATTCAATTACACTTTTATGTTGTTTGGTTTATTTGGGAGTAATTAATGTTTATGGACTGCTTGTTTCTATTGCAGTTATTTTGGTTGCAGCAGGTATGTATTATGTAGCTGGAAAATCAGCTAATAATCTTTGGGAACAAACAAGAAACATCCAAAACACTTTTTTTAGATATATAAACGATCTCATTGGCGGTTATAAAGAGTTAAGCATAGGAAAGTCAAAACGAGAAGAGTTTGGACAAGGGATGCAAGAGAGCTGTGAGGATTATAAGGATAAGCGGATTCAAGGTGGTCTTAAGTTTGCTAATGTTTTTATTATTGGTGAATTGCTGTTTGTTATGGTAATTGGGGCTGTTACATTTTTATTTCCGCTTTTATTTAAAGGGGTACAGAGTGAGTTTTTAAGAAGCTATGTTTTTGTTTTTCTTTATATGACAGGACCTCTACATAGTATACTCAATACTATCCCTAATGCGATTCAAATGAAAATTAGTTGGAAGAGAATAAATGATTTTTCAAGGTATTTAAAAACCGAAACTAATAAGACAGACGTAAACAGTACTTTGATACCTCAAAGTAAAATAAACATGGAGATTAAAGAGGTAGTATATCAATACGAAAGTGAACATGGAGAACCTTTTCAAGTTGGGCCAATTAATTTTGAACTTAAATCAGGAGAGGTTGTATTTATAACCGGTGGCAATGGTAGTGGTAAATCAACTCTTGCTAAACTAATTACAGGTTTGTATTCTGCAAATAGCGGAAACATATTTGTTAACAATCAAGAAATAAATCAGGAACAGTTAAGAGAGCTATATTCCGCAATATTTAGTGATTTTTATTTGTTTACAAAAGTCTATGGTATTGACTATAGCTCAAAGGAAGAAGAAATAAAAAAATATTTGAAAATATTACGTATCGATGAAAAAGTACAAATTCAAAATGGAGAATTTAGTACAACTAAACTTTCAACAGGACAACGAAAAAGACTAGCACTATTAATTAGCTATTTAGAGGATAAATCTATTTATCTATTTGATGAATGGGCGGCAGATCAAGACCCTGAATTTAGACATTTTTTCTATACAGAACTATTGGCTGAATTAAAGGAAAAAGGAAAAGCTATCATTGCTATTACTCATGATGATAGGTATTTTCATATCGCGGATAAAGTTATCAAGATGGAAAGAGGAGAAATTATAGAAAATATGAAGAAGCATAATTATTTAGATTCATTTGATTGTCTCAAGGAGGAGCTCAATGATGATAAAATTGGATAAACAAAATTTGGAAGATATTCTTGGTTTAACACCAATACAGGAAGGGTTGTTATTTCACCACTTAAAAAATCCTCAAAGTGATGAGTATTTTGAACAGATATGTTTGGGGATTTTAGGTAGAGTTGATGCAGGATTGTTTACGAAAGCTTGGGACGCGGTTGTCCAAACAAATGAGCAGTTACGTACACTATTTCGTTGGGGAAAAGTGAAAACTCCTGTTCAAATAGTATTGAAAGAACATACCCCTCATATTAAAATAATTGATCTTACACACAAGAGTGAAAGTGAAAAAAATATTTTACTAGAAGAGATAAAAGTTAAAGATCGTGAAAAAAAGTTTAATCTTCGAGAAATACCATTCAGGGTTACTTTGTGCATATTAGCAGAAGAAAGACATGAAATGATTATAAGTAATCATCATATTATATATGATGGCTGGAGTAATGGAATTATTTTAAAAGAATTCCTAAACGCATATCGATGCCTTAGTGAATCAGAAACTTACAATCTGCCTACTAAAAAAAAATATAAAGATTTTATTAAATATATTCAAAAACAGGATAAAGAAGGGCAGAAAGTATTTTGGCAAGAGTATTTAAAAGGATTTAACTCGCAAAATAGATTGGAAGTAACAAAAAAGAAACATAAATCAATTCGAAAAGATCATCAGTATCGTATTCAATTTTCAAGGGATAAGTTGGAAGGATTTGCGAAGGGAAATGAAGTTACTCTTGCCGCCCTTGTTTATAGTTTATGGGGAATTGTGCTACAAAAGAATCATAATATCGATGACATTATTTTTGGCGCAACTATTTCGGGTAGAGCAGGAACATTTAATGGGATTGAAGAAATGGTAGGCCTATTTATAAATACAGTTCCATTAAGAGTTAAAAAGGATTCTGGCGAAACATCTATAGAACTTATCAAAAAGTTAAATAAGACATTGCAGGATTGGGAATTGTATGGGACATCATCTTTAGTAGATATAAAAAAATATAGTGAATTGGATACGGAAATCGACCTTTTTGATACTATTGTTGTTTTTGAAAACTACCCTTTAGATCAGACGATACTGACAAACAAAAATAGAATCGCTTTGAACTCATATTCCACCTTTGAAATGACTAATTATGGCTTATCTATTAGTATAAGTTTGCACAAAGATATTGAGATATGTTTCAGTTACAACGAACAATTATATGAATCATCTAAAATTGAGCGTTTAGCTCAGCATTTTACTATAATTGCAGAAGCAGTCATAAAAAATCCTCATAAAAAAATAGAAGAGATTGATATCGTATCTATTGAAGAGAAAAAACAAATCCTTTTGGAATTTAATAATACTCGTAAAACATATTCACATCAGTTGACGATTAGTCAGTTGTTTGAGCAACAAGCGATGAAAACCCCGGATAATGTTGCGATTGTATATAAAAATAGGACTATGACTTATGAAGAATTAAATGACATATCCAATAGCTTATCAAATGAACTGCTTAGAAAAGGAGTGAAAAAGGGTGAGATTATTGGAATCATGACGGATCCATCAATTGAAATGCTAATAGGGATAATTGCTATTTTAAAAGTCGGAGCTGCATACTTGCCAATTGATCCAGAATATCCAGAGTCAAGGAAAATGTATATGATACAGGATAGTCAAACAAAGTTCATATTGACCAGTAAGGATGTAAGTAATAAAAACGACTATGTAATTGGAAAATTCAACAATGATTGTATTTTTATATTGGATAATAGTAGAAAATTTTCGGGTGAGACTCTTCTACCAAAAGTAAACCTTAGTCCGAATGATTTATTTACGGTTTTGTATACTTCAGGTACTACAGGAAAACCTAAAGGTGTAATGATAGAAAATCGAAATGTTGTTAATCTTGTTCAGTGGTTTGGAAAAACATTTAATATAACGGAAAAAACAAATCTATTACAACTAACAAATTATGTGTTTGATCCGAGTATTGAGGATTTTTTCGGTACATTACTTTATGGAGCGACATTACATATAGCCGAAAAGAATTTAATTTTAAATAAGAAGCATTTTTGTGATTATGTTGATCAACATGAAATTCATATTATTAATTTCATACCGACTGTATTAAAAGAATTATTATGTCATGATCGCAAATTGCAGAGTTTACACACAGTTATTTCAGGTGGAGAAAGACTAGAAGAATCATTAAAAGATGCACTGATTGATAGAGGATATAAATTATATAATAATTATGGTCCAGCAGAAACGACAGTGGATGCTTTAAGTGTTGAATGTTCAGAAAATACCGTCTCTTTAGGGCGGCCGATTTCAAATGTTAGATGTTATATATTAGATAAAGATAAAAATATTAGTCCAATAGGTGTTCCTGGTGAGTTGTATATTGCTGGAGACGGTGTAGGAAGAGGGTATTTGAATCTACCAGAATTTACAAATGAAAAGTTTATGAATGATCCCTTTAATCCAAATGATCGTATGTATAAAACAGGGGACTTAGGAAGATGGCTTCCAAACGGAGAAATCGAGTTTCTTGGAAGAGAGGATCATCAGGTGAAAATCAGAGGGTATCGGATTGAACTTTCAGAAATTCATAATTTAATATTAAAAAGGAACTACATTGAAGATGTTGCTGTAATTGATTGGGAAATTAATAATGGGAAAAAAGTTATCTGTGCATATATCGTTTCCCATGTTCAGGTTAACATGGAGGAACTTAAGGGATTTTTAGCAAAAGAATTACCAGATTATATGCTTCCGTCATACTATATTCAGCTAGAGAGTCTGCCCTTAACTTCCATAGGAAAGCTTGATCGAAGGAACTTACCAACTCCTCAAATTCATACTTATAAAGGTTACGTTGCTCCAAAAAATAAAGTTCAAGAAGAACTAGTAGAGGTATGGTCTGCAGTATTGGGTCTACATCAGGGGGAGATTGGTATACATGATAACTTCTTCGAGTTGGGAGGAGACTCAATTTTAAGTATTCAAATAGTAGGTAAAGCGCTTCAAAAGGGTATAGAGATTACCGTGAGTCAGATGTTTGAGAACCAAACGATAGCAGAACTGGCGGATTGTATTGCAGATATTAAAGAAAGCTATAGTGAAGATCAAATAGAAGAACCTGAGACTGGAGAAGTGCTTCTTACACCGATTCAAAAGTGGTTTTTTGAGCAAGATTTGGAAAATTATCATCATTGGAATCAATCTGTGCTATTGGAAACACGAGCAGGTATAAATCCGAATTTGTTGCATGAAAGTTTTCGTATACTTACAAATTATCATGAGAGTTTTAGGCTCCGTTATTATCAAAGGGCTGGAGAATGGATTCAAGTTTATTCAGAGTCCGATGAGAATGTGCTATTTGAATTACATGATTTTAATAATAGTCATATGCATGAAATTTTATCAAAATTGCAGTATGAATTAAACATTACAGATGGGCCATTAATTAAAGTTGCATATTTTGATTCCGGGGATCAGGAAAAAGGAAGGTTGTTTATAACAGTACATCATCTTGTAATAGACGGATATTCATGGCGACTTATGCTGGACACTCTACAGATGATATATGAACAGCTTACAAATAGTGGCTCTGTTCAACTTCCAGTGAAAGGCCTCTCTTTTAAAAAATGGTCTGAGCATCTCTATGAATATGCTTATTCCAATCAATTAAAAGATGAACTTGCTTTTTGGAAGAACAATGTCCCTTCTTCTGTAAATACTATACCTATTGACATGGAAGGGGGGAGAAATGATGAAAACTCTGCTCGTACACTTTCTTTTATGTTGACGGAGAAAGAAACAAAGTATTTACTGCATGACACGTATCAATTATTTAAAATGAGAATTGATGATATTCTGCTTTCCGCACTTTCAAGTACATTAGCAAATTGGAGTGGTGAAACACTAGTTGATTTGGAGGGCCATGGTAGGAATCCTTTGTTAAAAGAGTACGACACTTCAAGAACTGTAGGATGGTTTACTTGTGTATATCCTATTGTTATGGGCGACATTGAAAAAGAGAAGGGCATAGCAGAAATATTGAAGCAAGTAAAAGAGCGGTATCGTGCTATACCAAATGGTGGAATTGGTTATGAAATTTTATATTACTTAGCAGAGAAAGAGATGCGAGGGCAAATTTCGTCTAGGAAAAGGGCACAAATAAGCTTTAATTATTTAGGACAGTTCGAACAAGCAATTAAAAAACAGCAGTTATTTAATATAGCGGATGTGAATACAGGACCAACCCGTGATTTGAATGGAATTAGAAGTCACTTGCTTGAAATTGAATGTATGATCGTTGATAAAAAATTATGTGTAGAATGGAAATATAGTGCGAATAGTCATTTGGTTGAAACCATTCAAGGCTTGGCAAAGGATTTTGTCAACAATTTGAAGGATATAATTGACCACTGTCAAACAAAAGAAGGTACATATTTGACGCCTTCAGATTTCCCACTTGTCTCCATAGATCAAAAGAAAATTGATGAATGGATTGAGGTATATAAAAATATAGAAGATATATACATGCTTTCACCAGTACAACAAAGTATGGTTTTTCATCATATCTATTCACCAAAATCGTCAGTAACTGTGGAGCAAACAATATTTTCAATAAAATCAAAACTAGATATTGAGATATTTGAAAAGGCTTGGCAAAAACTTTTAGATAGACATGAAAGTTTAAGAACATCATATCATTGGGAAGGACTAGAAGAACCTGTACAGATTGTTCATAAAGATTTAAAAATTCCTTTTCAAGTTTTAGATTGGACAAATTTTTCGAAATCTGAAGGATTGCAAAAGTTAGAACAACTTATTGAGGAAGATCGTAAGAAGGGATTCGACCTTTCAAAACCACCACTTATGAGAATTTTGGTCATTAAGCAAGAAGAGTATGCCTATGATGTAGTATGGACGCATCATCACCTTCAGTTAGATGGTTGGTGTAATAGCATCCTCTTTAAGGAACTGGGTCAGTGTTATGAAGCATTATGTGTTGACGAAAAGATAACATTTGGACATGTATATTCATTTAAAGATTATATCGACTGGTTACGTAGGCAAGACAAGAAGAAAGCGGAACGATTTTGGAGAACCGAGTTAGATGGATTTAAAACACCTATACGATTCAATAATATTTTTCCTGCAAAAAATTCAAATCAGTTATCTGCTTTTGGAGATGTAGTATACGAAGTGTCTGAAGACAAACAACAGATAATTCAAGACTTTACTAGAAAGAATCGGATTACACTAAATACTATGATTCAGGGGGCTTGGGCAATTCTTTTAAATCGCTACTCCCAAGAAACAGATATTATTTTTGGGGTAACTTCATCAGGGCGTCCGGCCGAGTTAGAAGGTTCGGATTCAATAATTGGTTGCTTTATGAATACTCTTCCTTTTAGGGTAAAGATAAATAAAAATGTAAATTTGATTAAATGGCTTAAAGATGTACAACTGAAGCAGGTTGAAATGCGTCAATATGAATATACCTCACTCGTTGATATAAGAAGTTGGATTGATATGCCAAGAAGCTCTGCCTTATATGATTTGTATGAGAGTATTGTAATTGTTGAAAACTATCCATTCGATGTGAAATTGAAAGACGGAATTGGTTCATTACAAGTGAAATCAGTACGTATAGATGAACAAATGGATTATCCTTTGGTTGTTTATTGTAATCTACAACCAAAGCTTCAATTGAAGCTACTATTCAATAGTTCCTTTTTAAATGAAACAGAAGCAAATCAGATACTTTCACATTTAATCAATATTTTGTGGGAAATGCTTGTTAGCGAAGATGGTAAGTTAGAGAATATCTCAATGATTTCCGAAAAAGAACTTACACATATTTTAAGTGATAATAATTCTACTTCATTGGATTATCCTAAGAATCAATGTTTTCAGGATTTATTTACTGATCAAGTAAAATTAAATTTAAACAAACCTGCTGTTATACAGGGGAATGAAAGTTTATCTTACACAGAATTAGATATACTTTCAAACCAGTTAGCGCATAAGCTAATTAAATTAGGGGTAGGGCCTGAAATACCTGTGGGAGTGTATGTTGAACGTTCACCTAAAATGATTGTAGGAATTTTAGCTGTTTTAAAAGCTGGTGGAGCTTTTCTACCTATAGATATGGATTATCCTGGCGAAAGAATAAATTTGATGTTGAAAGATGCCCAAGTACCTATATTACTCACCCAAAATAATTTACAGTCGAAGATTAGAGAGTATCAGGGGCATACCGTTTGTCTTGATATAGAATGGGATTCAGTGCGCGAAGAACCAAAAAACCAACCGAGTGTTAGAATTGAACCCCAGAATTTGGCATATATCATCTATACTTCGGGTTCTACTGGTCGACCAAAAGGTGTAATGATGTCTCATGAAGCAGTTGTAAGCCACTCCATTGATATTTGCAAACGTTATGAGCTGACACCGGAGGATCGTGTTCTTCAGTTTTCTTCGATAAGTTTTGATATTTCACTTGAACAGATTTTTACAACACTAGCTGCAGGAAGTTCTCTTGTTTTGCGTGATAAGAATATATGGACTCCTTATCAGTTTTCTCAGAAATGTGTTGAACTTGGACTCTCAGTTGTTAATCTACCTACAAATTATTGGGGCGAAATTGTACAAGAATGGTATACAAGACCAGAAATAATTCCAGATAGTAACCTCAGACTCGTTATAGTTGGTGGGGAACAAATGCCAGCGGAGAAAGTAGGGATGTGGGAACAGTTACCTTTAGAAGATATTATTTTGTTAAATGCATATGGACCTGCTGAAACGGCGATGACAAGTACTTTATATGAAGTGTCTGGAAAAAGAACTAAAAGTGCCGACTTAAAAGTTATTCCCGTGGGAAAACCACTTGCTAACAGGCGCATTTATATCCTTGATGAGAACATGCACCCTTTGCCGATTGGAGTGAAGGGGGAAATATTCATAGGTGGCATACCTTTAGCTAGAGGTTATATTAACAATTCTAAGTTGACGAAGGATAAGTTTATTCGAGATCCGTATTATCATAATTATGGAAAAATGCTTTATAAAACAGGAGATATGGGGAAATTACTTTGCAATGGTAACATTGAGGTTCTGGGGCGGAAGGATGACCAAACAAAAATACGAGGGCATCGAATTGATATAGGAGAGATTGAAGTTGTTTTAAACAAATGTGATAACATAAAAAACTCTATAGTTGTCGTGAAGAATGGAGTAGCAAATGATAAGTATCTTGTTGCATTCTATGATTCCCCCTCACATGGTACAAATAATCAATGCAGTATAAGGGGGTTTTTGCGGAAAAAACTTCCTGAATATATGATTCCTTCTTATTTTATTCAACTAGGAAGCCTTCCGCTCAGTCCGAATGGAAAAATTGATCGGAAGTCCCTAGAAAATATGGAGATTAAAGTACAGTTTGATGAAGAGTATCAAAAACCTTATAATACGATACAACAAAAACTTGTAAGTATTTGGAGAAAGATACTGGGAACTGATGGTGTAGGCATTAATCATCATTTCTTTGAAATTGGGGGACAATCATTAAAAGCAATAACACTTGTTTCTGAAATTCATAGGGAATTTGAAGTTGAACTTCCACTTGGAAATATATTTGCATTTCCTACTATTAAGGAATTGGCTGTAATCATTGAAGAAATGATGGGGAAAAAAGAAACATATGAAGTGATTCGTCTAGCACCACCACAGGAGTATTATGAAGTCTCTCCAGCACAAAAAAGTATGTATATTGTTAGTCAATTGAATGGTGCATCTACAAACTATAATATTACCGGAGCAGTATTTCTTGAAGGGGAAGTTAATATAGTACAGATAGAAAAGGCATTGCAAGCTTTAATTAATCGCCATGAAAGCTTGCGAACATCATTTAAACAAGTACAAGGGAAAATAGTTCAAAAAATCCATCAGAATCCTGAATGGAATATGCAACACTTGTATGCAGATGAACAAAATTTTGAGAGTGTTGTTGAAACATTTATTAGACCATTTGATTTAGAGAAAGGGCCCTTGTTCAGAGCAGCAATTGTGGAGGTGCTACCATCATCGAAATATTTGCTTGTTTATGATATGCACCATATTATATCCGATGGTTTATCAATGGGAATTTTAATTAGAGAGTTTGCATCTCTTTATCAAAAAAATAATTTGCCAGACGTAAGAATTCAATACAAAGATTTTTCAAACTGGCAAAACAAAATGATAGAATCCGGGAACTGGAAACTAAAAGAACTGTACTGGCTTGAAATATTTTCAAAAGAAATACCATTACTCAATTTACCAACTGATTATCCAAGGTTAGATGAGCCAATGTTTGAAGGTGATGTAGTTCAATTTAATTTGGATGCATATTATACATCTAAATTAAATGAAATCTCAAGCCAAAAAGGAGCTACTCTGTACTCATTATTACTTTCGGCATTCAATATACTACTGTTTAAATATAGCGGACAAGAAGACATTATAATTGGAAGCCCGGTAGCAGGAAGACTGAATTCTGAATTAGAAAATGTGGTAGGTATGTTTGTTAATACACTTGCGCTCAGAAATTATCCTACTTCAGAGAAACGGTTTGAGGATTTTTTGAAAGAAGTTGCAAGCCACACACTTCAAGCTCTCGAACATCAGGAATATTCATTTGAGATGCTCGTTGATAAGCTACAATTGCGAAAAAATGTGAATCGTCATCCTCTGTTTGATGTGATGTTTGCTTTTGAAAATGTTGATGCAGTAAGGGCGGAAATAGGTGATTTTGAAATTAAACCGTACGAGTATACGAATCGTACATCTAAATTTGATTTAGAGCTGAAAGTAACTGAGCAGGATGGACAACTTCGTTTTATATTTGAATATAGTACAGGTTTGTTCCGTAAAGAAACGATAGAACGAATGGCGGAACATTTCGTTAAAATTATTGATACTATCATAGAGGACATTACTATTCCAATTGAGGAAATTGATCTAGTAACCATGAAAGAAAAAAATAGAATAGGTGTTTTTAATAATACTGATACTTTGTATCCAGAAGAAAAAACGATTAAACGTATATTTGAAGAACTGGTGGAAAAACATCCGAATCGTACTGCTGTAGTGTTTGGACAGAGAACAATAACTTATAAGGAATTAAATGATAAAGCAAATCAATTAGCTAAACACTTGATTAAGAAGGGGGCAGGAAGTGATACAGTAATCGCTTTATTAGCTGAGCCTTCTATTGAAATGATCATTGGACTATGGGGTATTATTAAAAGCGGGGCAATTTATTTACCTCTTGATCCGGAGTTTCCATTAGAACGAATAAATAGCATGATTGAAGACAGTGATACAATTCTTCTTTTGACTCAGTCTCACTTAGTAACTTCTAATGATTTTACTTGTGAGGTTATGGAATTGGAAGATAAGAGCTTATTTTTTGAATGTCCTTCAAATATAGAGGAAAGAAGTACAGTTGATAATCCAATATATATTATTTATACATCTGGTACCACTGGGCTCCCAAAAGGGGTACCGATTAAGAATCAAAGCTTGGTAAATTATATTTCATGGTTCACACGAGAAGCAAGTATAACGTATAGGGATAAAACACTACTATTATCTTCCTTTGCATTTGATTTAGGATATACAAGTTTGTATACAGCTTTATTAAATGGGTGTGAGTTACATTTAGTTCCAAAAGAACATTATATGCTCCCAGAAACCCTTATCACATATTTGAAAGAGAAAAAGATAAGTTATATAAAACTGACTCCTTCACTATTTAATTATTTAGTTAACCATCGTATGGTTGAAGATTATGAGAATTGCATGGCGCTAAGGTTAATCGTATTGGGCGGTGAAGAAGTGAAGTCGGCTGATATTAGTAAGTTTAATAGGGTGTATCCGCAAACTGTAATTATGAATCACTATGGACCTACAGAAACTACTATTGGCGCTCTATTTCACAAATTTAATGCTACTGATTTTGACCTTGTATCCAAGGGAACGGTTATTGGAAAGCCAGTAGATAACACGAAAATATTCATTTTGGATAGAGGTCAAAAACTTGTTCCACTTGGAATGGCTGGTGAAATTTGTATTGGGGGAGTAGGAGTGACAGAAGGTTATTTGAATCAAATTGATTTAAATAGCGAAAAGTTTATTACGGTTTCACCTTTGGGACATGAAAAAATCAAACTCTATAGAACGGGAGACTTAGGGAGGCTCACATGCCATCAAGAAGTAGAATTTCTCGGAAGAATTGACAATCAATTAAAAATTCGAGGATATAGAGTGGAGTTAGAAGAAATAAATTCAGTACTGTTGCAACACGATATGATACTTGATGCAATTGTTGTTCCAAAAAAAGATAAAGAAAATAATAATATACTATGTGCTTATATTGTGTTGAAAGAGAATGAGAATGGGTGGGGAATAAGGGAATACCTTTCAAGTAAGATTCCTTACTACATGATGCCCTCTATCTTTATTAAGTTAGATAGAATTCCTTTGACTCCAAATGGTAAGCTAAATGTTAAAGCACTCCCAGAAATTAAGGATGAATTATTGATAAAAACTAATTATGAACTGCCTGAGGATCCAATTGAAAAAACTGTTGCACAAATGTGGGAAGAAACTCTTAATGTTAAGCAAATTAGTATGAATGACTCGTTTTTTGAAATGGGTGGAAACTCATTGTCGTTAATGCTTTTAATGGCAGAAATTCACAAAAAGTTTAGTGTAGATATATCGTTAAGAGAAGCGTTTAAAGCACCAACAGTAAGAGGTATAAGTAAGCATATAAAGAAAAGATCTGAAAGTAAGTATGTGTCATTACAACCTGTAGAAAAGAGCGAATATTACGACCTTTCTTCAGCTCAGAAAAGGATATATACACTACAACAGATGGAAGGGATTGGAACTAGTTACAATATGCCAAGAGCAACCTTACTAGAAGGTGAAATCAATCTGGATAAATTGGAAAAAGCTTTTTGTGAGATTGTAAAGAGACATGAGGCATTTCAAACATCTATTGAAGTAGTAGATGGTGTGCCCAAACAACGAATTCAGGGAGAAGTGGATATAGAAATTAGTTATTCTGTTTTAGATGAACATTTATGTTCTAATCCATCAAGTAAGCTGAATGTCGAACTGGAAAATATAATTGATGAATTTATTGAACCTTTTGATTTAAGTAAAGCCCCTTTAGTAAGAGTTAGGATCATTCGCTTAAGTAGTCATAAACATGTGCTCTTAACAGATATGCACCATTTGATTTCAGATGGATATTCAGTCAATATTTTACTGCAGGAGTTATCAGAATTATATCAAGGAAAACTGTTACAGGAAAACCCTATTCAATATAAAGAATTCGTTTATTGGCAGAATGAGTTTTTAAAGACAAGTGCTGCAAGTATACAAGAAAAATATTGGTTAGATGTACTTTCAGGGGATCTTCCAGTATTAGATATGCCTACGGATTTTCCTAGACCAATTATACAAAGCTTTGAAGGAAATAGTTTTATTTTTGAGGGAGGAAATGAATTAAAGCAACGTTTAGACAATTTATGTTTAGAAACAGATACGACATTGTACATGATTTTGTCTGCAGCTTATAGTATTTTGTTATCAAAATGTTCCTCGCAGCACGATATAATTGTAGGAATGCCTATTTTAGGGCGGACACATTCTGATTTGAAAAATATCATTGGTATGTTTGCAAATACTATTGCAATTAGAAGTTTCCCTATTGAGAAAAAAAACTTTACGGAATTTTTGTCAGAGATTAAAGAACAGTTAATTAAAGCGTATGATAATCAAGATTACCAGTTTGATATGATTATTGATAAGTTAAAAATTAAGAGAGACTTAGGGAGAAACCCTATATTTTCTACAATGTTAGCTTTTCAAGAATCTCAAATCAATGAAAGTATAATGGGGAATTTGAAAATGACGCCTGTTCAATATAGAAATAAAATTTCGAAATTTGATTTAACCTTATTTGTAGAAAAAGGAAAAAAAGAGTTGTTTTTTGAATTTGAATATGCAAGTAGTTTGTATAGAATGGAAACTATAAAAAAATTAGCGGAGAATTTTTTAGGTATCTTAGACACGATTAGTTCAAATAAAGAAATAAAATTAGAAAATATTGAGATTGAAGGGTTAGTAATCGAGAATACAGAAATTGAAAATGTCAAATTTAATTTTTAAGATAGATAAGATATTGGTTATTGAGGCTATTCCTAATATGATACTTTAGGAATAGCCGTTTCATATAAATGCATTCTTTAAATATCTATAAAAAATAAAAGGATATATTGTATAGAAAAGCTTAGCTTTTAATTATAATTAAAACGATGATATAGAAGTGGCGATATAAAGGGAGTTCTCTATCATGGAGAGACTTAAATAAGTGTTTCATTTTGTTTAGGATAGCGGTATCGTAGTTCATGATCTAGATAGTTATACGTTTTTACGAAAAGGTTTGGTAAGGAACAGTAATAGAGCGTTACGTAAGTGAGGTGCTAGGTGTGGAAGGAGAAGCAGCCATTCTTGAAGTGGATGGTGATAGAATTGAATTACTTACACCAACGAATACTATACCTTCTCCAATGGCACGATTTATAAATAAAAAGGTGTTACGTAATAACGTAACACCTTTTTATTTATGTATTTCACATTTTCTTCACAAATGATTCACGAGAACTTTTCTTCTTAGGAAACTTACATAAATATATTTTATGATATAATAACAATCGACTTTAAAAATGTAAGTTGTTTTAATTAAAGTAGCTGCTATTATATTAGAAGTTTAAAGGTGGGGAGAAAGAAAGCGTCATGTTGTATAAAAAAATACTTAATTAGGTTAATATTTCGTCAGGGAATCAAACTAGGAAGTATAAAGTAATGAAAGTGTAGCGAGAAAGAAGAAAGAAGTGAAATGATTGTGAAAGTAATACGAAGGTTAGGGGCATGGCTATTAATAGCGTGCGTGTTTATCATATTGATACCAAAAAGCGCATCTGCTCATGCGTATGTTGTGAAATCAAATCCTGCTGAAAATGAAACGTTAAAGAAAGCACCATCTGTTGTGAAAATTGAATTCGATGAGGACATACAAGTTTCAAGTTTTAATACATTGTTCGTAAGAGACACCTCAGGTAAAAGAGTAGATTTAAAAGATGCACATATTGATAAGAAAAACAAAAAAATATTAGAGGCTGGGTTAAAAGAGAATCTCAAAAATGGTCTTTACTCTATTCAGTGGAAAGCTATTTCAGCTGATGGACATCCGATTCAAGGAGTTATTCCATTCCGTATTGGATTAGCAGAAGCGGGAACAGATGATATACAAGTAGAAGAGATGGGCTATGTTCCGCAAATCGATATGATTATGGAACGTGGGGTTCTATATACAAGTTTCTCACTATTTTTAGGAGTTCTATTCTTTAATCTTATTATGTATAAAGGGAATGCAACCTCAGTTCAATCAAGGAGTAAGAGAATAATATGGATATCATTATTTGGGATATTTATTAGTTTACTATTCAATCTACCATTGCAGGCGAAAATAAATGCTGATGTTTCATGGTTAGAAGCATTCGATCCTTTATTATTAAAAGAAACATTACAGCTATCTGTTTTTGGTTATGTATGGATCACTCAAATGGCTCTTATTAGTACGCTTATAATTGTTACATATTTTGCAGTGAAGAGTGAGAGGCTTTCGTCGTTTAAAGTATGGAGCATTCCAATTGTATTATTTATGGGGTTACTGGTTATGAAAGCTTTCAATAGTCATGCATATGGATTAAAGTTTAAAGAAATTGCTGTCGTTATGGACTTTCTACATTTATTCGCAGCTTCGTTATGGATTGGGGGGCTATCATCGATTGTTCTTCTTTTACGTAAAGAGGATGACAAGTGGACTATGTATTGGGATGCGATTAAGCGTTTTTCACCATGGGCAACAGGTACTGTCATAGTGATTTTATTAACGGGTCTTTTTAACAGTACATTTTTTATTCCCACGATCCATTCCCTATTTGATACGAAGTATGGATTGGCCTTATTAGCAAAGATACTTTTATTCGTGTGTATGGGGATATTGGGAATTATTCATTATGTGAAAGGGAGAATGCGAGCGCAGCAAAGGTTAGGAGCTACGGTGAAAGTAGAGTTTATCATTGGAATTATCGTTTTCATAATCGTAGCGTTTATGACAAATGTACAAACGCCGCCGATGCCTCCTACGGGACCTTTTACAGAGAGTAAACAATTAGATAATGGATATGAACTTACTTTACATGTAAGTCCTAATAAGGTAGGACAGAATACATTTCATATTACTTTGAAGGATGAGAATGGACAGCCTGTTACTGATATGGAACAAATTGTATTGACGACTCAATCTTTAGATATGAATATGGGCAAAGGTTCATTTAAAGTTTCGGCAGTGTCACCGGGAGAATATGAAGCGGAAGGTATGTATATTAATATGATAGGAAACTGGAATATACAAGTTCACGGATTAACAAAATCTCTTGATAGTTTCGATGCGGATTATAAATTTATTGTAGGTGGCAGATAAAAAAGACGTTATAAATGAAAAGGAGTTTATAGAAAATGAAACGTATAAAAAAATTAGGAACAACAATGATCGCAACAATAATTGCAATGGGGATTTTTTCGTTACCTGTTAGTGCTCACGTAACTGTGAAACCAGCAACTTCTGACGTTGGCTCTTGGGAGACTTATACAATAAAGGTACCTGTTGAAAAGAATATGGCAACAACAAAAGTCACACTGAAAATACCGTCTGGAGTCGAGTTTCAACAGTACGAGCCAGTGCCAGGGTGGAAAGTGGAAGAACAAAAAGATGCAGCTGGAAAAGTTAAAACTGTAATATGGGAAGCAACAGGAGAAGGGATTTTACCTGGTCAGTTCCAACGATTTACTTTCGTTGCTAAAAATCCAGATAAAGAGCAACAAATAGCTTGGAATGCATATCAACAATATAAAGATGGAGAAATTGTTGAATGGACAGGCGATGAGAAAGCTGAAAAGCCCCACTCACTTACTACGATTGCAAAAGGTACATTATTAACAGGAGAACATGGTGAAGTATCTAGTGTGGAAAAAAATGAAAGTACAAGTAATATGCAAACAATAACAATTGTCTTATCAGTTTTAGCGATTGTATCTTCCGTAGGTACGTGTGTTTTTGTAGTACGTCGTAAAAAGTAGGGAACATTGAAAGGTCTCATTGAAAGTAATGAGACCTTTGTTAATAAAATTTTGAGATTAAGCAGCTTCGAGGGGGATTAGAGCTACAAATACAACATGGTTTATTAAGATAAGGAACTCAATTGACTGTCATTACTTCTTCTGGTAGGTTATCATGCTTAAGCCAGTTTTCAATTAAAGTATTAAATAGTTTGGGATTTGCTAAAGGGATTCCATGACCGATTTTAGGAATGATAATACCTGTGCAATTAGGATTGCTTTCAAGGATTACAGTCATCGAGTCTTTCATGATTCTTTTTTCGTTTTCTCCAACAGTCACTAATATATTGCTACTAGCATTCTCGAAACCTTTTGGTATTGTAAACGACATATTTTCTTCTAATATCCTCACAAATATATTTTTACTTATTTGACAACTTTCATGATAATAGTTATCAAATTGTGTTTCATCTATGTACATTGATTTTGCTTGTATTTTGGAAAATGTCTTACTCTTTATAAGTGGATAGGTTAAGCCAAGGGATCTTATTAATGTTTTAGCGAAAGGAATTGGTTTAACTAATGCGCTATTTATCATAGCGTATTGAATTAAGTTTGGTTTCATGCTGAGCATTGTAATTAATACTTGAGCACCTAACGAAAAACCGATTACTATAACAGTTTTACCTTGTCCTTTTTCTTCAACTAATTCAATGATTTTTTCAGCACTAAAGTGTATTGAAAAATGATCCTTACTACTATTTTCCCCTTGCTCGGGTAAATCAGGAACAAGGCAGTGAAAGTTAGTAAAATGTTTAATTTGTTTGTCCCACATCCATCCACTGACTCCGCCCCCATGAATATAAACCATAAGTGGAGAGCTTGAATCTCCAAATTCTTTATACTGTAAAACCATATAATTCCCCCTTATGATTAGAAGTGTTAGTCCATACATATGTATTAGAGATACTATTTTCTACTTAATTATCATCATACAATAAAAAAGGGAAATTTTCCTTTTGCTAAGATGTTAAGTGACTGTACTGATAAAATGGTAAAAAAGAAAGAGCCTACAAGTGGTAGACTCTTTCTCATATCTATTTATTTCACTTCAACTTGCTGCCTTACAGCAAGTGCTTTCGGCTTTATATTTACAAAACAAATGCTTACGATAATAAATAAAAGTCCGATGAATAAGCTAATTGTAATGGCCTCATGTAAGAAAATAGAGCTTACAATAATAGCGATCAGTGGGATAAGGAACGTATAAGCCCCAACTTTACTTGCCTCACCAGCTCCTACAAGTGTAAAGTAAGCGAGCCATCCCATTGCAATAACAAAGAACGAGATGAATAGTAGTACACTTACAAATGGTATACTCCAAGCGATGTTAGACCAGCTCTCAAATTCTGAACCAAATCCGATTAAGCAAAGTCCGCCAATAATAAGCTGAAGTGTTACCATCCAAATGGCATTAACACGGTGTCCAGTTTTCTTAATAAATACTGTGCCGAGTGCCCAGCCGATAGCGCACCCTAAAGCAAGTAGTACACCGATAATAGAAATATGTCCAGTTAAACTACTAGAGCTAATAACCCCAACACCAATAAATCCAAGAATAAGTCCGAAAATTTTCAAGCCGTACATAGATTCTTCAAGCCAAATCCATGAGAAAATGCCGAGTAAGACAGGTTGGAGAAATACGATTGCGGAGAAGAGTCCGGCGGGCATATACTGAAGTCCGACAGTTTGTAGTCCGTAAAACAAAATAATATTGAGTAAAGATGAAATAAAGTATAAATGCCAAGTTTCCTTTAAATTTAATTGTTTGTATTTCGGTAATGCGAAAGTAAGTAAGATAAATCCTCCTATTAATGTTCTAATCCCTGCAAAGAGTACGGGTGGTGTGTAATGCAGAGCGAATTTTGATAACGGCCAATTAATTCCCCACATAATAACGAGAAATGTAAGGATTATGGCCGTCTTAGTTCGAGAAAGCTGTGTCACTGTAATCCCTCCTTGTTGTATTCCATTTCACTATGATATGATATCGACTATGATAAATAAAATGAATCTTTTTTATAAGGAGTATAAGTGATTAGTTATGACCATTACACAACTTCAAGTTTTAATTAAAACGGTTGAATTAGGGAGTTTTACGAAGGCTGCCGGGATGTTAAATATGACACAACCAGCTGTAAGTCATGCGATTTCAAGCATTGAGTCAGAGTTAGGAGTTACCATTCTTATACGCGATAAACGAAAAGGGCTAATCGTTACGGATGTTGGAAATAGAATTCTTGTACATATTAGAGAAATCTTAAACGGCGTTGAGAAGATTGAACAAGAAGTAGCGATGGAGAAAGGGCACGAAGTTGGGACGATTCGAATTGGGAGTTTTCCGAGTGCTTCTGCACATTTCTTACCCAAAATGATAAATCTTTTTAAGGAGAAGTATCCGAACTTAGAAGTCGTTCTTTGTGAAGGCACGATTAAAGAAGTTGAAGATTGGTTAGTATCGAGGGTTGTTGATATAGGAATTGTTATCTTGCCTAATAAAGATATGGAGATCGTGCCCTTAACGAAGGGGAAAATGGTTGTTGTCTTAAGAGAGGATCATCCTCTTTGTAAGAACGATTCTATTACAATAGGTGATTTAGAGAATGAACCGATCATATTATGTAAGGGTGGGTACGAACCACCCATTATCGATATGTTTAAACAAGCGAACGTACCACTTCGGGCTGAATATATAATTTCCACAGTTACAACAGCTTTAAATATGATTCAAGAAGGATTAGGAATCGCAATTTTGGCTGAGTTATCTTTAACGAGTTTACCAAAGAATATACAAACGAGAGAATTGGAACCACAAGTATGGAGAGAAATTGCTTTAGCTGTTCCTTCATTAAAGGATTCTTCAATCGCTGTGCAGCTATTTATTGAAGAATTTCAAGACTTGTTTGCAGAATAAGAAGAGGTGTCTCATATATTGTAATGGGGCACTTTTTTATTTGCTTTAAAAAATTTGTAAAAAGGATTGACTTATACTCTAGTTGTAACTATAATGATTACATCGAGGTGGTAATCACAATGAAAATTAGTAGCCGCTTTTCTATAGCTGTTCATATTTTATCTATTTTGAAAAACAATCCATCTTCAGTTTGTACTTCGGACTATATGGCCGAAAGTGTAAATACAAATCCGGTAGTAATTCGAAAAATAACGTCTTACTTGAAACAAGCTGAGTTTGTATACGTCAAACGCGGTCCGGGTGGCGCGGGATTATTAAAGGATTTACATGAAATCACATTATTAGATGTGTATCATGCAGTGAATGTAGTGGAAGAAGACAAACTATTTCACATTCATGAAAAACCGAATCCAGACTGTCCAATTGGGGCGAATATTCAAGCTGTTTTAGAGGTTATTTTAGTTCAGGCGCAATCTGCGATGGAAGAAGTGTTGAGAAATATTACGATGGGGCAGTTATTTGAATCTTTACAACAAAAAATGAATGCATAATATGATAATTGCAAGTCTCTAAAAGGGAATGCATATTTTTTTCTCAAAATTGTAACCGTTTCGGTTACACCTAAAAATAAAAAGAAGGTAAGGTGCAAATAATATGACTGTGAAAATGAAAGTATACTCAGATTTTATATGCCCGTTTTGCTTTTTAGCAAAAGGTCCATTAGATGAAGTAGCGAAAGAGAAAGATGTAGAAATCGAATGGATGCCATTTGAATTGCGTCCAAGTCCATATTCTAAAATAGATCCTTGGAACGAGCCAGATAAGTTAGGTTCATGGGATTCTTTCATTCTTCCTACTGCAAAAAAATTAGGGGTTGAAATGCGTCTGCCACGTGTTTCTCCGCATCCATATACACATTTAGCTTTTGAAGGGTGCCAATTCGCGAAAGAGCGTGGACTTGGAAATGAGTATCATCACCGAGTATTTACTGCGTTTTTCCAAGAAGAGCAAAACATTGAAGATATTGATGTATTAACGAAATTAGCGGTAGAAGTAGGGCTTCCTGAAGCTGAATTTAAAGATGCTTTAGTAAATCGTAAATATAAAGAAAAACATCAAGAAGCAATTCAGCATGCATATGATGAAGCAAATATTATGGCTGTTCCAACTGTCATGATTGGAGATGAAGTTATTCAAGGACTTGCTAGTAAAGAAACGTTACAAAGAGTAATTGATAAAGAAATCGAAAAGGATAAAACAAATTCATTTGAAGGTATGCAATGTAAGACGGATGGATATTGCTAATTCGTCTTGCATGAAAGAATCAAGTTGATTTGTTTAAATAAAAATAATAAAACATATATTTGGAGGAATTAAAATGTCAGCAACTACAACAAACTTAAAAGAAGCAATCGTGAACCGTCGTTCAATTCGTAAAGTAACAAAAAACGCTACAATTACAAAGGAAAGAATTGAAGAAGTATTAAAAACAGCTTTACATGCACCAACTTCTTTCAATATGCAAAGTGGCCGTATGGTCGTATTAATGGATGGAGAGCATGAAAAGTTTTGGGATATCGTAAAAGAAACGCTTAGATCACGCGTACCAGCAGAAAACTTTGAAGCGACTGTAGAAAGACTAAAAGGTTTCCATGCAGGTGTAGGTACCGTTTTATTCTTTGAAGATCAAGCAACTGTAGAAAAAATGCAAGAAAATGCACCGTTATATAAAGATCAATTCCCATTCTGGTCTCATCAAGGAAATGCAATGCTACAACATACTGTATGGATGTTATTATCAGCTGAAGGAATTGGCGCATCATTACAACATTACAATCCAATCGTAGATGCTGAAGTGAAAGAAACATGGAATATTCCAGCGGAGTGGAGTTTAGTAGGACAAATGCCATTTGGTGAGCCAAATGAACAACCAGGGGAAAGAACATTCTTACCTACTGAAGATGTAGTGAAATTTTATTAAGAAATTTAATATATACAGAGTTAAATAAATGAAAGGAGAGTACATATATAGCTATATATGTACTCTCCTTTCGTATGTAATGTTTAAATGCGATTGTGGAAAAGGTTACTGCAAGAATAATTTCTTTCATATGAATCGAAGTTTTCCCTACAATTAAAAATCTATCATGTTTTTGAAATGACAGTAAACATCCCCGTCATGTTTGGTGAGTAATTTTTAAAATCAAATTTTTCATAGAACGATTCTTTACCTTGTGATGCAAATAAACCGACAAACGCCTTATCAGGGGCATTCTCATTTAAGTATGCAACCAAAAGATGCATTATTTCTTTCCCAATACCATGTTTCTGATAATCCGGATGAACCACTATATCTTGAATATAGAAATAGATAGATCCATCACCAACAATTCTCCCCATGCCCACAATTTTTTCATTATCTTTGACCGTGATGCAGTGAATAGAATGCTTCAGTGAAGTATCCGCTACTTCAAAATTCATATAATTAGTCCATCCAACAGAATCACACAAATATTTGTACTCTTCCAATGTTGGAATGTTATTTTTAAACTCATATTTTTTCAAAATGTATCCTCCAAGTCCTCAAATTCAACAAGTATAATAAATTCGACATTTTTCTATCTATTCCTCTTACGCAACAGAACTCCTTTTAGTTATTGAATTTAGTGTAGTTTCCTTATTTGTATTTGTGTTAATTTATAAGAGTTTAGGGAAGAAATATAAGAAATAATCCGGTGAGAAAGGAAGTAGAAAAATGAATGATGAGAAAAAATATACAGTGGTAGGTACTGATGTTGATGAAGTGAAACGTTTAAATAAAAATTCAGGATTAACATATAATCAGGTGAAGGAATTGTTAGCAAAGCAAATGCAAAAAAAAAGTAATTAGATTGAAATCTTTCATTTTTTCATTTAGCATTTTGATTGGAGAGAGTTAAGTAAAAGGTAACTCTCTTTTTTATATAAATGAGCAACTTTTAGAGTGGAGGAAGCAACATGAAAAAATGGGTAAAGATAACGTTGTCTATCGCCGGAGGTATTGTTCTATTGGCGTGTGCCGGAGGATATTACGTGTATAAAAATTATTTTCCAAAGGAACCTGAGCGTATTGTATATGATAAAGACAGAGTGTTAAAACCGATACATAATCAGCTTAAAGGGATCGACATAGATAATATAAAGATAAAAGAAAAAGAAGTTGTAAATGCGACTGTGGATGAGCTTCAAAAAATGGTTGATGATGGGAAATTATCATATGAAGAATTAACGAGTATTTATCTTTTTAGAATACAAGAACATGATCAAAATGGAATGACATTAAATGCTGTTACAGAGATTAATCCTAATGCGATGGAAGTAGCACGAAAGTTAGATAAAGAGAGAGCGTTAAAGAAGAAATCGAACTTATATGGCATTCCTTTCATTGTAAAAGATAATATACAAACGGAAAAAGTGATGCCGACAAGCGCAGGAACTTATGTATTAAAAGATTGGATTGCAGATGAAGATGCGACGATCGTGAAGAAGTTGAAAGAAGAAGGTGCTTTTGTTTTAGGAAAAGCGAATATGTCTGAATGGGCAAATTATTTATCTTTTACAATGCCAAGTGGATATAGTGGGAAGAAAGGACAAAATTTAAATCCATACGGTCCGATTACGTTTGATACATCGGGATCAAGTTCTGGATCTGCTACAGTAGTTGCAGCTGATTTTGCACCGCTTGCAATCGGGACGGAAACGACGGGATCCATAGTAGCACCGGCAACGCAACAATCAGTAGTTGGGTTACGTCCGTCTTTAGGTATGGTTAGCAGAACAGGAATTATCCCGTTAGCTGAAACACTTGATACAGCAGGGCCAATGGCAAGAACGGTCAAAGATGCAGCAACGCTATTTAATTCAATGGTAGGTTATGATGGAAAAGATGCTATGATAGAAAAAATGAAAGATAGAGATAGAATGGATTATACGAAGGAGTTATCGATAGATGGATTAAAAGGGAAAAAGATAGGGATTCTTTTTTCTATAGAACAACAAGATGAAATTAGAAAAGCAGTAGCGAAAAAGATTAGAAAGGACCTTGAAGATGCAGGTGCAATATTGACTGATGATGTTCAGTTAAACAGCGAGGGTGTAGATAATCTGCAAACATTAGAATATGAGTTCAAGCATAATGTTAACGATTATCTTTCACGGCAAAAAAATGTGCCAGTAAAATCGTTAGAAGAGATTATAGCGTTTAATAAAAAGGATAGTAAACGACGAATAAAGTATGGACAAACATTAATTGAGGGTTCTGAGAAATCTGCTATAACGAAAGATGAGTTTGAAAAAATAGTTCAAACGAGTCAAGAAAATGCAAGAAAAGAGCTAGATAGGTATTTAGTAGAAAAAGGTTTGGATGCTCTTGTGATGATTAATAACGATGAAGTTCTTCTATCAGCTGTGGCTGGTTATCCAGAATTAGCAGTGCCGGCAGGATATGATTCTGATGGTCAGCCGGTAGGTGTAGTGTTTGTTGGGAAACAGTTTGGTGAAAAAGAACTTTTTAATATTGGATATGCGTATGAACAGCAATCTAAAAATAGACGATCTCCTAAAATATAGAGTTGATAAAGTAGTTTTTAGAAAAGTAGTAGATAAAAAAATCCGACAATAAAAAAGAAAAAAAGGAATCTTTCCAATTAGTAAGAAAGATTGTCTATAGAAGTTCATAAAATGTAATATATCCAATTTCCATCCATTGAAGGGGGAGGTTAATTCTTAATGAATGAAGTGAAAAATTTCTTTCGAAGCAGAGGGTTTCAACGGTTTCTCGTTTTAATAATATTAGTGCTTGTATTGTATGGATTAAAAAGTATGATTAATTTAATATTAATTACGTTTATTCTCACGTTTTTGATGGATCGATTTCAAAAGTTTATTTCAAAAAAATTGAAAGTAAATAGGAAAGTGGTTATTGCTGGTTTATATATTGTGTTAGTGACGTTTATTGTAACTACACTATATAAATATTTGCCTGTACTAACGATACAAATTTCACAATTAATTTATCAATTTAAATTGTTTTTTCAAAACCCACCTGATAACGAGATAATTAAATATGCACTTTCGACAATTAATGGAATGGAAGTATCGAAATATATCGAACAAGGTGTAGATGTCATTTATCAATCGATAGCAAACATAGGAAAAGTCAGTTTACAAATACTACTTTCTCTTATTTTAAGCTTATTTTTCTTATTAGAAAAAGAACGCATTATAGCATTTACTTCGAAATTTAAAGATAGTAAGCTGAAAATTTTTTATGAGGAGATTGCATATTTCGGTGAAAGGTTTGCAAGATCGTTCGGAAAAGTGATTGAAGCACAGTTTTTAATTGCGGTTGTAAATTGTGTGCTCACTGTAATTGCACTTGTCATTTTAGGATTTCCACAGCTTCTTGTATTGGCTGTCATGGTCTTTCTACTCGGTTTGATTCCAGTTGCTGGTGTTATCATTTCATTGTTTCCACTTTGTATCATTGCCTATAACGTCGGCGGGGTTGTGTATGTTGTTTACATACTAGTGTTCATTACAGTAATCCACGCTCTTGAAAGTTATTTATTAAATCCAAAATTTATGTCTGCAAAAACGAATTTACCTGTTTTTTATACATTTATGATTCTTATCTTTTCAGAGCATTTCCTCGGAATATGGGGGCTTATTATTGGGATTCCAATCTTTATCTTTTTATTAGATGTACTTGATGTAAATAATGATGAACCGATTAAAGATAATAAGTGATAGAAAATGACCGATGTTTTCTCTTGATGAAAACATCGGTCATTTATTATTTTTTCTTTGGAGGAGGTAGTTTAATGAAGGTATTTGCAATTAAAGCTATAATAACAGCAGCAAAAATAAAGACTGCAATTACACTAACTCCCATACCTGCCCATCCTCCTACAAGGAAGATACTTATCGGTATTGCTAACAAGCTTAAAATAATTAGAATCAATCCGAGATTCTTATCATATTTTTTAGTTGGAAATAGCGTTCTGATGATTAAGAAGAGGAAAAGTATTAAGGATGCTACAGCTAGCAAGAGGATTGCAATCGTCAAAGAATCATTCATGAAATCACCCCTTTTTATAGATAATATTACCGTTTAAATTGAGGGGGAACTATAAAAGTATAAAAAAGCAATCCAATATAAATCGGATTGCTTTTTTGATTGGAAAATATGATTAAAGAACAGGAGCCATTGTTTCTTTCAACACTTGAACAGAGTGATCGAATTTTAATTCTTCCTCTTCACTTAGTTCAACTTCTAAAATTTCCCGAACACCGCCGCGGTTTAAAACAGCAGGTACGCCGATATAAACATCCTGTTGGCCGTATTGACCTTCAAGATATGCTGATACAGTTAATACGCTGTTTTCATTGCTTAAGATTGCTTTCGTAACACGTAAAAGTGACATGCCGATGCCGTAGTATGTAGCACCTTTTCGTTCAATAATGTGATAAGCTGCATCACGAACGTTTACGAAAATATCATCTAAATCTTTTTGGTTATATGTGTTGTCTTTTTCAAGAAGCGTTTGTAGTTTTTGAATACCAATTGATACGTGACTCCACACCGGAAGTTCTGTATCACCGTGCTCTCCGATAATATAAGCGTGAATGTTATGAGGTCCAATATCGAAGTACTCACCTAACATATAGCGGAAACGAGCTGAGTCAAGAGTTGTACCAGAACCGATTACGCGTTCTTTCGGTAATCCAGATTCTTTCCAAGTTACGTAAGTTAAAATATCTACAGGGTTTGTTGCGATTAAGAAGATGCCATCAAAGCCGCTATCCATAATGCTACGAACAATTTGCTTGAAAATTTTAGCGTTTTTCTCAACTAAATCTAAACGTGTTTCACCTGGCTTTTGTGGCAATCCAGCTGTAATTACAACAAGATCTGCGTCTTTACAATCTTCATAACTACCTTTCCAAACCTTTGTTGGAGCTGGTGCGAAAGGAACGGCATGGCTTAAGTCCATTGCTTCTCCTTCAGCTTTTGCTTCATTTACATCAACTAAAACAAATTCTTCAGCTACAGCTTGGTTAATCATACAGTAAGCATAACTACATCCAACTGCTCCTGTTCCTACTAATACAACACGGTTAATACCTTTTTTCATTTCAAAATTCCTCGCTATTTCATAAATTTTATTATGTAAGATAATACGTCTTACTTCTATAGTTTCATATCTATTTTATTACATTTTATAAAAGATATTCAAGTGATTGAAAATGTATCCACTCAATTACTTGAATGAAACATAGGAATCCTGTTAAACGAATATAATTCAGTAAAATCCTTCGTAAAAGGGGAATTGGCATGGGGAATCCATTATCGATGGAACAAATGCTTCAAATTGTTCATGAAGGGCTTGCCAAAACGAATAACCCCAAACGGATTACAGTTGCCGGTGCAGGGATATCTGGATTAGTTGCAGCATCTTTATTAAAAGAGGCTGGGCATGAGGTAACGATTATAGAAGCGAATAACAGAATAGGTGGCAGGGTGTATACGATTCGTGAACCATTTAGTGCAGGATTATATTTTAACGCAGGTCCTATGCGTATTCCGGATACTCATGATTTAACTTTAGCCTACATTCGTAAATTTAAACTACCGTTAAACCTTTTTATTAATAAAACTTCTTCAGATATAATTTATACGAATAACAAAAGAACGAGATTGGATGTGTTTGAAAAGGATCCAAGTGTACTTGGATATCCAGTTTTAGATAAAGAAAGAGGGAAAACGGCAGAAGGGTTAATGTTAGAGGTATTGGAACCGATACTTAATTATATTAAGAAAGATCCTAATAAAAACTGGATTATTGTTGAAAAAAAGTATAAAACATATTCGCTCGCTTCATTTTTAACTGAGTATTATTCAGATGGAGCAATAGATATGATCGGAGTACTTCTTGATATGGAAGCATACATGGGAATGTCTTTAATTGAAGTATTACGCGAAATGATCTTTTTCACTTCGACGACGAAATATTATGAGATAACGGGCGGGATGGATAAATTACCAAATTCATTTTTACCAGAACTAAAGGATAATATTTTTATGTCATATAAAGTAGAAAAAATTATACAGGAAGATAATAAAGTAATGTTGCAAGTAACTCATGAACATACGTTAGAGCAATTTATAGTAACGGGTGATATTGCTATTATCACAATTCCATTTTCAGCTTTGCGCTTTGTAGAAGTTCAGCCATATCATTTATTCTCTTATTATAAAAGGCGGGCAATTCGTGAATTAAATTATATTGCTGCAACTAAAATTGCGATAGAGTTTAAAAGTAGATTTTGGGAAAGAGCAGGACAATATGGTGGTAAGTCAATTACAGATTTACCTATCCGCTTTACATATTATCCGAGCTACGGCATTCATACACCAGGGGCGGCTATCGTTTTAGTGAGTTATACGTGGGCAGATGAGGCGTTAACGTGGGATAGTCTCTCGAATAGAGAACGTATTCGTTATGCGTTGAAAAATTTAGCGCAAATATATGGAAATGTGGTTTATAGTGAGTATGTTGCGGGAGAATCTTTTAGCTGGAGTCAAAATCCGTATTCTTGCGGAGCATTTACAGCTTTTGAACCAGGGCAAGAGCTTGAATTGTTTCCATATATTACGCCGCCAGCGGGTAGAGTGCACTTTGCAGGAGAACATACGACATTAACACATGGATGGATGCAAGGGGCAATCGAGTCTGGAATTAGAGTTGCTCATGAAGTGAATGGAAAATGAAACGATAATCTAGCAGTTTTGTTTACAAATAGGTATTCTTTTAATAAAATGATAAATATAAATCGTAATAATTACGCTTTGAAGAAATTTGAAGTAGAGAAATGGATGGTCGGTCGAATGAGTAAAGTAGAAATTCATATATTAGGTGGTTTTTTAGGTAGCGGAAAATCAACATTGCTGCAAAATTTATTATTAGCAGAAAAGAAGAAAAATCGAAAAGTTGCAGTTTTGATGAATGAAATCGGTGAATACTCGGTAGATACAGATATTATTGGAAAAGAGAATGTGCTAAGGGAACTTCTGAAAGGATGTATTTGTTGTACGTTAAAAGAAGAGCTTGAAATTCAATTACATTCTTTATATCAACAAGAAAGACCAGATGTAATTTATATAGAAACAACAGGTGTCGCACATCCAATTGAAGTGTTAGATGCATGTGTATCACCAATTTTAGCTCCTTTCCTTGAAGTGAAATCAATTGTCGTCGTTTTAGATGCAGTAAGATGGTTAAACCGAAGTATATTAAGTGCAAATGTACAACAGCTATTACATGAGCAAATGAAATATGGAAGTCATATTCTTATTAATAAATCAGATTTATTAACAGATTCGGATAAGAACAAAGTACTTGAAGACGTGAAAGCAATAAATAATCATGCGAAATTGTTTGAAACAAAATATTGTAATATATCTTTAGAAGACATAGAAGAAGCTGAATTTACGAATGATGGGGAACATGAGACACTACATGTCAAACAGCATTTACATATACAAACGATGACGTATCAATTTACGAAATCGATTGATCAAGATAAATTATACGAATGGCTTTCGAATTTACCAGATAGTATTTATCGTGTAAAAGGATTTGTGAAATTCCATGGAGATAAATACCCTCACTTATTCCAATATTCATTTGGCGTACCAACTTTACTGGAACAAGACTTCGGTTTCCCGACAAACTTGGTAGTAATAGGGGAAGGATTAGATAAGAAGCAATTGGTTGAGGGGTTAGAGAAAGTCGAAAATAATTAATCGGTTTTTCTAATCATTTTTTTAGGTAAGCTGCAAATAATTGACTTAATGAATTAAGTCAATTATTTGCAGCTTTTTGCGTGATGATTACTGTAATGAAACAGTAATTTCATTTGAACAACGGAATATATATTGATTGTATGTCCGTTTCCATTTAATAGGAAGGTGATTATAGATTTGTGCCGAATGTAGAGGTTACTACAAGAGTTTTCCATTACCAATTTTAAAGTCATGATTACGGACAGGGGAATTTGGCGTGTTTGATTCTATCAGAAAGTAAAGTATGGGGAGGATCACAATGTCGATGAAAAAACGTAAATGGCTAAGAACGGTGGTTACTGGTTGTGTTTTAGGGTCATTATTAGTAACAGTAGCTTGTTCGGGAAAGAAGACAAGTACAGAAGATGAAAAGACGATTAAGGTAGGGGTTCTTGCTTCATTAACAGGTCCATTAGAATCATATGGAAAACAAACAGTGAACGGATTTGAATTAGGGTTAGACTATGCAACTGGTGGAACTGGGAAAGTGGAAGGGAAGAAGATTAAGTTTGTTGTAGAAGATACGGAAACGAAAGCTGATGTAGCGGTTAAAAAAGCTACGAAGTTATTAGAAGAAGAGAAAGTCGATTTTTTAGTCGGATCGTCTAGTTCAAGTGATACATTAGCGGTTTTACCACTTGCAGAGGAATATGAAAAAATAATGGTTGTAGAACCAGCAGTTGCTGATAGTATTACCGGGAAGAACTGGAATAAATATATTTTTAGAACAGGTAGAAACTCTTCGCAAGATGCGATTGCTGGGGCTGCCTCAATTGCTAAAAAAGATGTAAAGATTGCGACGTTTGCTCCAGATAATGCTTTCGGTCGTGAAGGGATTGCAGCATTTAAAGCGGGAGCAAAGAAATTAGGTGCGAATATTGTAAACGAGCAATACGCGGATACGAATTCAACTGATTTCACTGCAAATATTCAAAATATTATTAGCTCAAAGCCAGATTATTTATTTATCGTTTGGGCAGGTGCGAATTCACCATGGAAACAGTTGAAAGATATGAATGTGGAAGCGCAAGGTATTAAAATTTCTACTGGTGCACCTGATATACCAGCATTAAAAACGATGGATGCACTAATAGGGATGCAAGGGTTTTCTGTTTATTATCACTCACTTCCAAAGAATAAGGTGAACGATTGGCTAGTAGAAGAACATAAAAAACGTTTTAATGGTGCTGTTCCAGATCTGTTTACAGCAGGAGGAATGTCAGCGGCAATTTCTATCGTCGAATCTTTAAAGAAAACGAAGGGCGATACAGATGTAGATACACTTATTAAGAAAATGGAAGGGATGGAATTTGAGACACCGAAAGGAAAGATGAAATTTAGAGAGAAGGATCATCAAGCATTACAAACTCTATATTCTATAACGCTGAAAAAGCAAGATGGTGTTGATTATCCAGTACCAGTGTTAGAGAGAGAATTAACGATGAAAGAGACAGAACCATCAATTCAGAATAAATAGACTGAATTTTCTGTTGTATTTGTATAAAGAGGGAATACCCTCTTTATACTTGTTTCTTTCATAAACATGGCTTTCAGTGGGAGGGATTTTATGACACATTTGTTAGAGACGAAAAATCTTTGTGTATCTTTTGGGGATCATCATGTTATTAAGGATGTTAATTTAACGGTACAAAAAGGAAAGCTCATTTCAATAATTGGACCGAATGGTGCTGGAAAGACAACGCTATTCAATTTACTAAGTGGACAAATTTCTCCAACAAAGGGTGAAGTATATTTTAAAGGACAAGAGATTACAAATTTATCAATTTCGGATCGTACTCGATTAGGAATTGGTCGTTCTTTTCAACTTACAAATATATTCCCAGAGTTAACGGTACTTGAAAATGTTCGTTTAAGTGTTCAATCATTTGTGCAAGATTACTATAGTTTTTTTCCGAGTTCGGCAAAATTTAAGCAACAAGTTGGAGAGGCGAGACGTTTCTTAAAAACAGTATTACTTCACGAGAAAGAACATGTATTAGCGAAAGATCTAGCGCATGGGGAAAAACGAAAGTTAGAGCTTGCGATGTTATTAGCTTTAAAAACGGATGTGTTACTACTTGATGAGCCGACGGCAGGTATATCAGTTGAGGAGGTACCGGCTATTTTACAAGTGATTGAAAATATTAAGAAACATCCAGAGAGTACAATTGTACTTATTGAACACAAAATGGATATGGTACTAGGTTTGTCAGACCATCTTATCGTTTTATTCCATGGAGAGTTATTGGCTGAAGGTTTGCCCGAAGAAATGATGAAAGATGAGCGTGTACAAAGTGCTTATTTAGGGGGATTATATAGTGGCACTATTACAAGTGAATAATATAGAGACGTATTTAGATCAGTTTCATATTTTACAAGGGGTATCTCTTACTGTTGAGAAAGGAACGATTACTGTACTGTTTGGAAGAAATGGGGCAGGGAAGACTACGACATTACGTTCGGTTATGGGATTTCACCATATCGCACATGGTGAAATTTATTATGATAGTACACAAGTAAATGGATTATCTACACATTTAATTTCAAGGAAAGGAATAGGGTATGTACCAGAAAATCAAGGTATTTTTCACGACCTGACAGTAGAAGAAACATTCGCTCTTGCTAGGGGGAAGGGAGAAGAAGCGGAAGAAAAAATAGACTGGATGCTTGAATTATTTCCAGATTTAAAGAAATTTTGGCACAAAAAAAGCGGACTCTTAAGCGGAGGGCAAAAGCAAATGCTAGCAATTTCAAGAGCATTTATTAATAGTGATGGTTTATTACTTATTGATGAGCCGAGTAAAGGCTTGTCGCCCATTATGATAGAAAAATTAATGATAGCCATTTTGAAAATGAAGGAAAAAACGACTGTTTTACTTGTTGAACAAAATTTTATGATGGCTAGTCAAATCGGTGATTATTTTTACATTATGGATAATGGGCGCATTGTGCATAACGGTTTCATGGAGGAACTGCGAGAGGATAAGGAAACATGTCATAAATATTTAGGTATTTCTTAACATTGATACGGGGGGATAGAACGTGGATGTGCTAATTAACTTATTTGTAAATGGCGTTTCGACAGGGATGCTTATTTTTTTATTAGCGTCTGGTCTATCACTTATTTTCGGTTTAATGAGCGTACTAAATTTTGCGCATGGCGGTTTATTTGCATGGGGAGCATTTACAGGCGTTTGGTTATTTAATATGACAGATAGTTATTTATTAGCGCTAATTGGGGCAGTCGCTATGGGTATGTTCCTCGGTTTCATTTTAGAAAGATTTCTTATTAGACCAGTGTATGGAAACCATGTGCGGCAGCTACTCGTGACACTCGGAGGAATGCTCGTTCTTAGCGAGTGCATCAAAATATTTTGGGGTCCTAATCCAATTGCTGCAAAATTACCGTTATGGCTTCAAGGCAGTTTTACATTTGGAGGAGTTATCTTAATAAAATATCGCCTATTCGTTATTTTAGTTGGGATACTAATTTACATCGCTTTACTATTGCTGCTGAAAAAAACAAAGATAGGACTTATGATTCGCGCTGGTGTAATGGATAAAGAGATGGTTCAAGCTCTCGGAATTAACGTAAAAGCGATATTCTCGTTTGTTTTTTTATTAGGAGCAGGGATGGCGGCGTTAGGTGGTTTTCTACTAGCACCATATTCAGGAGTTATTTTTGCTGAGATGGGTATGCAGTACGCAATTTTAGCTTTTATAGTAGTTATTATTGGCGGATTAGGTAGCGTACAAGGTTCAGCGCTAGCATCTTTAATTGTCGGATTAGCCGGTGCTTTTACAGCGTATTTTTTGCCAGATTTATCTCTTGCAATCAATATGTTAATGTTACTATTTTTCTTAATAGTGAAGCCAACGGGACTTGTTGGTGAAAAGGGGTGAAATGGTGAACAGCACATCAAATCGAATTAAAGTATACTTCGGAGTATTTATGCTCATTTGTTTAAGTGTATTTCCATTCGTAAATGATTCACGGAGCTTGTTAATTTTGTTCACTCAAATCTTCATCTTTGCTATTTTCGCTATGAGTTTTGATGTTCTCCTTGGATATACAGGTATTGTTTCATTCGGTCATTGTATGTTCTTTGGTATAGGGGCGTATGGGGTAGCACTTTTATTTGATCGACAAGGGGTGTCTATCACAAACTTTTTTATAGGAATAGCAGCCGCAATTATTGTATCAGCCATCGTTAGTTATATAATCGGTTTGCTTTCTTTACGGCTGAAAAGTCATTTTTATGCAATGTTAACGCTTGCTATTTCCCAGCTGTTTTTTGTACTTGCTGAAAAATGGCGTTCACTGACTCATGGAGGAGATGGATTTACATTTCGTGTACCAGATATATTCCGTGATCGTTTTACATTTTATTATATAACATTTATATGTCTAATCAGTATTTTCATTTTGTTACGTCTTTTCACAAAATCTTCAATTGGGAAAGTGTTAAAGGCGATTTCACAAAATGAACAACGAGTTGAAGCACTTGGCTATAAAGTTCTTCATTATAAAATTATTGCTAGTGTTGTTGCAGGAGTAGTTGCAGCGATTAGCGGTGGTTTATTTGTCATCACATTACGCTTTGTTAATACAACTGTATTTTCAATTGAAATGACGTTAAATGCATTATTGATGACAATGATTGGGGGAGTTGGAACGTTAATCGGAGCTATTGCTGGAGCGGGGATTATTGAATCACTGAAATATTATTTATCAGAACTAGCTACAGAGTATCCGATTTTTGAAAGGTGGACGATTATTCTAGGTTTATTATACATTATCGTGTTATTAGTTTTTCCAAAAGGATTAGTTGGAACGGTTAAGAAGTTGAAGAATTTTAAAAGAAGTAAGAAGGAGAAGAGTACAGGGGTGGAACAGAACGTGTAAAATAAGTCTTCAAGATGAAAAGGGATGTCCTAGTAGTTAAACATATTAACTAGGTAACATCCCTTTTTATTTTATTAAGCCGTACGATAGTATATGAAGTTATATTAGCGATTCGAAAAGGGATATTTATTTACCCGTAAAATACGACAAGTGTAGCCTTTTTATTAATTAAATAGTTCACCTGGAATCACTTTATCTAAGTCTCGAGTTGTAAAGAAGTTAATAGGTAGTTTTTCAACCGCGACATTTTCAACTGGAACTAATTTATCATTTCTAATCGGTAAAAAAGCTATCCCATTTCCCTCAACAATAAACTCTTCAATAAGCGAATAAGAATCTAACTGTTGAAGTTGATGCTGAGATAGATTGTTTTCTTTTAGAAATTGTATTGTCATATTTCTAAAAGGGCACTTTTTATCGTTACTAACAAAGAAAAGTTCTTTTGAAAAGTCAATGTTACACTGTTCTTTCGCTTTTAATAAGCCTACAGAAATTGAAGTGGTGAATACTTTTTTAAACGCTGCGTCGGGATAATCCTCATAAGTTATGACCATATCAACTTTTTGTTGCTGTAGTAGTTTTTGTAAATGGCTACTACTTTCTATATATATTTGATAATTCCTGAAATTTTCTTTAATACGCATACTTAAATAATTAGTCAAAATAGATTGTGACGTCGCTATTACATAAGAAGAAGCACTTGTTTTAATTTCATCTTTGGCTTCTTCTAAAAGAGCTAATATTTTATTCGTGTAGTCTAATAAAATGTCACCAGAAGGTAACAGGGAGACACCTTTGTTATCTCTATGTAGTAAAGGTGTTTCTAATTCTTGTTCTAATTTTTTGATTCGCTCAGTTACATTTGGTTGTACATAGCCTAGTTCTTTAGCGGCTTTACTAATAGATCCTTCGTTAGCTACAGTTTTAAATATGATAAGATCATTTATTTCCATTCATTTCAGCCCCTTATACGGTATCATTATAAATGATATCAAACATAATTTATACCTATTTTACGTCAGCCAATCATCGGTTTATCATTATATATATAAGATCGAAAGTGAGTGATAAACATGATTGGTATGCAATATAAGGTCATTTTACCAAAGGATTATGACATGGAGATTATTAAAAAAAGGGTAAAGGATAATGGGTTTAAAACTGATGGTTTTCAAGAACTAAATTTTAAGGCTTATTTAATTACTGAGACAGGTAAGGGTGGGAATTTCTATAACTGTTATGCACCTTTATATATGTGGAATGGTTATGAAGGGATGAACAAATTTATATTCGAAGGGTATTACGATAATATTTTGCAATCGTTTGGGTGGCAACAAATAAATATAGGTGTTCCATTAGTTGTTAATTTAAGTAATGATTTTAGAAAAAGTAGATATGCTGTTGAATATGCAGGGAGTATTTCTCAAAGTAAATCGCTGATTGGGACGCAATTAAATAAAGTAAATGAAAATGTGCAAAACATAGAAAAATGTTTAGGAAATGTAATAGTTTATAATCCGGATAAGTGGGGATATAGTCAATTCAGTTTTTATAAGGAAAAGCCTGAAATAGATGTAATGGGCGATGTTACTATTTATGAGATTTTACATATTTCACGAGGATATGTTGTTGAATGCTAAATTAAGAAAAAGGAATGAAAATCTATGCCTTTTGTGAACGTTTATTATCATGAAGATATATTAAATAAAGAAGAGTTGAAAAAGATAGGTGAATGTATCCATCTTTCATTAATTGAACATTTCGACATCCCTGAAAATGATTATTTTCAAATATTTTTACCTTATCAACAAAATCAATTTTTGTATAATCCATATTATTTGTTGGAAAGAGGAGAAATGAGAACTGAGAATATGATTCATGTTTCTATTACATGTGGACCTGGAAGAACAGTGCAACAGAAAAAAGGTTTGTATCAATCTATATCCTTTGAAATTTCAGCATGTTCCAATGTGAAAGTTACTGACATTTTTATTACATTACATGAGATAGCTGCTGAAAACTGGTCATTTGGTCAAGGGATGGCACAATTGGTAAAAATGAAGGGAGCAAAATGATGAATGAACCAATTGAATTCTATATTCCAAAGAAAATGAGAGAAGTAGCACCTGTATTTTCTCATTATAGTGAAGAGATATTATTTGAGGAAGTGTGGCGGGATGCCGCTTTAACATTAAGAGAAAGAAGCTTATGTACATTGTCGGCACTAATCAGTCTTGGTAATACAGAACAATTACCATTTCATCTGAAGCTAGCTAAACAAAATGGGATAATGGAGAATGAATTAGTTGCATTAATAACACATATGGCTTTTTACGTTGGTTGGCCAAAAGCTGTGGCAGCTTTAAATATAGCAATGAATGAAATGGAAAGTTAAGAATAATGATTTTGGGAGGTATTTTTAACATATTTCTACTTGCATTACTATCACTTGAGTGGTAAAGTGATAGTAAGATTAACGCTAGGAAGTGATGAAACATGCGTGAAAATACGATAGGATCGTTAATATGGCTACGTTTAATACGATTTACGAACCAAAGTAATCAAATGTCAAATGAGTTTTTAAAACGTTTTGATTTAACAACAGCCCAATTTGATGTGCTTTTGCAAATACGGACTTATCAGCCATTAACACAAATGGAGTTAGCAGAAAAGGTTACCGTTACACAAGGCGGTATTTCTCGAATGTTAACACGTCTTGAAAAAGAAGGATATATTATACGAAAACAAGATTGGAAAACGAAAACAATTAGTCTTACAGAGCAAGGGGAAGCGGCTTTAGAAAGAGCATTGCCAGAGCAACTTGCATTTCAATCATCATTTTTTGATGATGTATTAAATGAAGAAGAGCAGAAAATACTATACGAGTTGATGTCAAAAGTTCATAAGCATAGTGAAAAAAAAGAATTACCGAATGAGTAATTTTTTTTACTTAATCAATTGACTAATCAAGTGATAAAGAGGAGGAAGTTTTATGTATACAATTCCAGGACATCACCACATTTCTATGGTGACTAAAAATGCGAAAACAAATAATAATTTTTATCGAGATGTCTTAGGATTACGCCGGGTGAAAAAGACAGTCAATCAAGATAATCCATTTATGTATCATTTGTTTTATGGTGATTTAACAGGGAGTGCCGGAACTGAATTATCATTTTTTGAAATGCCGAATGTAGGTAGAACAATCCGTGGTACAAATGCAATAACACAAATAGGCTTGCTCGTACCTTCAATAGAAAGTCTTACATTTTGGAAGAGACGTTTTGAGTCACTCCAGGTGGCGCATGGGGAAATTACAACTTACGCCGGAAGAGACGCACTGCACTTTGAAGATCCAGATGGTCTACGGTTAGTGCTGTTAAATAATAAAGATGAAGAGGTGCCTGAATATTGGACTGCATGGGATGAATCTTCTGTAGAGCAGAATCATCGTATTTTAGGCATGGGAACAGTTGAAATGACAGTGCGCAGTTTAAATAAATTATCAAAAACATTAACAGGTTTGTTTAGTTATAAAGAAGTATCTCGTTCAGAAGATGAGGGGATTTATCAATCTATCGATGGTCAATCTTTTGGAGAAATTTTGGTGAAACAGCAAGATGGAGAGAGTGAAAGACCAGGAAAAGGAAGTATTCATCATTTAGCTATTCGTGTGAAAAATGATGAAGAACTGAGTTATTGGAATGAAGCGGTGAAAGATAAAGGGTTCCAATCAACAGGGATTATCGATCGCTTTTATTTTAAAAGTTTATATTTCCGTGAGTCAAATGGCATTTTATTTGAGATTGCGACGGATGGCCCAGGATTTACAGTAGATTCAACAGTTGAAGAATTAGGAAAAGAGCTGGATTTACCACCATTTTTAGAAGAGAGAAGAAAAGAGATTGAAGAGAAATTAATACCGCTTTATTAAAAGGGAGAGAGCAACTATGGAAAAATACCGTATTGATACAAGTAAGGGAATTGAATTTGGATTATATTCAATTGGAGATCATATTTTAAATCCGCATGATGGTTCGAAAATAAGTGCAGAAAAAAGAATTCATGAACTAATTGAAACAGCTAAGTTAGCAGATGAAGCTGGAATTGATGTGTTTGCTGTCGGTGAAAGTCATCAAGCGCATTTTACAACGCAAGCTCATACAGTTATTTTAGGAGCTATTGCACAAGCTACGAAAAACATTAAAATCGCGAGTTCTGCAACAGTATTAAGCACGTCAGATCCGGTTCGTGTATATGAGGATTTTGCCACAATTGATTTAATTTCTAATGGTCGTGCTGAAATCGTTGCTGGTCGTGGATCTCGTATTGGGGGATATAGTTTACTTGGTTACGATGTAAATTATTATGAAGAACTATTTGAAGAGAAGATGGATCTTTTATTAAAAATAAATAAAGAAGAAAGTGTAACATGGAAAGGGCAGTTTAGAACGCCACTTGAACATGCGGCAATTATACCGAGAGCTAAAAATAACAATATGCCAATTTGGCGTGCTGTTGGAGGGCCACCTGCTAGTGCAATTAAGGCAGGACGCGCAGGTGTACCAATGATGCTTACGACACTTGGTGGCCCAGCTGTTAATTTTAAAGTTTCGGTTGATGCATATCGTGAAGCAGCTGAGCAAAGTGGTTTTGATCCAGCAACATTACCAATTGCAACAACAAGTTTATTTTATACAGCAGAAAATTCACAATATGCACTTAGTGAATATTATCCTCATATTAATGCTGGTATGCTTGCGCTACGCGGTGGTGGGTATCCAAAACAACAATTTACTAACGCAGTAGATCACCGTGATGCGTTAATGATTGGTAGCCCGCAACAAATTATTGAAAAAATGCTTTATCAATATGAATTATTTGGACAGCAACGTTTTATGGCACAGATTGATTTTGGCGGTGTACCATTTGATAAGATTGAGAAAAACATTGAATTAATTGCTACCGAAATTATGCCGGCTGTTAGAAAATATACAACGAAATAATGATTAAAGTACCGGGAATATAATTTATTCTCGGTACTTTTTTATTTAGTCTGTTTGAAAAATGACAAAAAAACGAATTTTATGTCTAGAGAAAGGGGAGTTTTTTTCTATTTGTGAATAACAATATTGTTGATTTGAATTTTGGAAATACATTTTTCTCTTGACAAAAAACTAGCATATTTCTAGGTTTGATTCGAGGACATTTTTCAAGGGTAAAGTCAAGCGTATGAAGAGAAAAACATAATAACAATTGATATAAGAGTGTGTTGTATGTTTGAAAAGTACGTTTTTAAAATGTGAGAAATCAAATTCAAAAAAATTACAAAAGACATATTTCAGACAAAATCCTGTCAATAATACGTCAAAAATCACCTGAATTTATTATGTAAGTATATTATACAATTCGATTAACGAATAAAACACTACTGAAATAGTGAAAAGGTAAATCGTATGAAGAAAGTTCTTTTGTAATTATCTAAAAAACTGACAATCTATATTTTCAGAAAGTACATAAACGAATTTATCTTTTTGTATTTCCACATGATTGAATTGTTCGTTATGAAGTGAATTCATACAATTCAATCGATATTACGATATAAAAAAATATGAAGGAAGTGACTTTAGCATGGAAACGCTCGAATTGGCACGAATACAATTTGCATCAACAACGATTTTTCATTACTTTTTCGTTCCGCTGTCTATAGGTTTAGCTTTTATCATTGCGTTAATGCAAACGTTGTATGTGGTAAAGGGACAAGAAATTTATAAGAAGATGACAAAGTTTTGGACACAAATATTCCTTGTTAACTTCGCAGTAGGTGTAGTAACAGGTATTTTACAAGAATTTCAGTTTGGTATGAACTGGTCAACGTATTCACGTTTTGTTGGTGATGTTTTCGGACCATCACTTGCAATTGAAGGTTTATTAGCATTTTTCATTGAGTCTACATTCCTAGGTTTATGGGTATTCGGTGAGGATAAACTTCCGAAGCGAGTTCACCTTTTATGTATTTGGCTCCTCTCAATAGGAACAATGTTATCAGCATTTTGGATTTTAACTGCAAGTGCATTTATGCAGTCCCCGGTAGGATATGAAATGGCTGCAGATGGACGTGCGCAGATGAATGATTTCTTGGCGATTATTCAAAATCCACAACTATGGGTGCAATTCCCGCATACAATTACAGCGGCACTTGCAACAGGCGCATTCTTTATTGCTGGTGTTAGTGCATGGAAAATCGCAAAACAACAAGAGACTGAGGTGTTTAAGAAGTCTTTCCGAGTTTCTATCGTTGTTGGAACAATTTCAACAGCATTGGTATTATTTTTCGGTCATGCACAAGCGCAAAATTTAATTAAGACACATCCGATGAAAATGGCAGCAGCTGAAGCATTATGGAATACGAGTGAGGATCCAGCGCCATTTACAGTATTTGCAAAAATTGATACAGAGAAGAAAGAAAATTCGTTTGAAATTCAAATCCCTTATATGCTAAGTCTATTGTCATACGATAAATTTAGCGGTCAAGTTGAAGGGATGAACCAAATTCAAAAACAATATGAAGAAAAATATGGACCTGGAGATTATATTCCGCCAGTACATACTATGTTCTGGAGTTTTAGAGCGATGGTAATGAGTGGAACATTCATGCTTCTTTTAGGAATGTACGGCTGGTTCTTATCAAGAAAAGATCGCTTAACTGAAAACCCTTGGTATTTAAAAATAATGGTATATGCAATTGCACTACCGTTTATCGGTAATACAGTAGGATGGATCATGACTGAAATGGGACGTCAGCCTTGGGTTGTCTTCGGTGTTATGAAAACAGAAGATGCTGTATCTCCAAACGTTTCATTTGGAGAAGTATTATTCTCTCTTGTTTCATTCACATCACTATATTTAATTGTTGGAGGAATTACTGTTTACTTATTCGTTCGTATCATTAAAGGACATGCGAATAAGAAAACGAAAAAGGATTATCAAAGCCATGATCCATTTGATAAGGAGGAAGAGTATGTTATCTCTTAATGAGTTGTGGTTTCTAATTATCTCAACCTTATTCGTTGGCTTCTTTGTACTTGAAGGTTTCGATTTTGGTGTAGGAATTGTTTCAAGGTTTTTAGGGAAAAACGATTTGGAAAAACGTATATATTTAAATACAATTGGGCCGTTTTGGCACGCAAATGAAGTATGGCTTGTTTGTGCTGGTGGCGCTATGTTTGCGGCATTCCCGCACTGGTATGCAACTTTATTTAGTGGGTTTTATATTCCATTTGTGTTTATGCTTCTTGCATTAATTATAAGAGGTGTTTCCTTTAAATTCCGTGCGAAAATAGAAAATCATAAATGGAAGAGTTTCTGGGATTGGGGCATGTTTATTGGAAGTTTGCTACCTCCTATACTTTGGGGAGTTGCAATCGCAAACTTTATGACAGGTGTACCAATTGATGAAAGTAAAAATATGGTAGGCGGGTTCATGAAATTACTTCACCCATTTGCGTTACTTGGGGGAGTTATGTTTCTTCTTCTATGTATTGTTCATGGTTTGCAATTCCTTACTATACGTACAACAGGGAAACTACGAGAACGCGCACGTATTGCCGCGACAAAGATTGCACCTTTTGCATTAATAACACTTCTTGTTTTTGCAGCTGTAGGGTTATGGAAAACAGATATTTTCACCGCACATGGTTCAGAGTGGCTAATGGTTCCAATTGGAGCTTTTGTAGCGCTATTTGTTTCTACTTTATTGAATAAAAGAAGAAGAGATGGTTGGGCTTTCTTTATGACGAGTTTAACAATCATTTTGTTAAGTGCAAGTGTGTTCATCGGTATGTTCCCGCGTGTCATGATTAGCTCATTAGGAGCGGTAAATGATTTGACAATTTATAATGCAGCATCAGGACCTTATGCATTAAAACTGATGAGCTATTTCTCTCTTGCTATTTTACCGTTTGTTATCGGTAGTCAAATATGGAGTTTCTATGTATTTAGACAACCTGTTAAGTCAGACAAAGATTTGGAGTACTAATGAAAAGAAAAAGAGGACTTCCGTCGTATCCTGGTAGCCGAGTTTTATATGTAACTTTAAGTCTTATTAGCATTTTAGAGGCGTGTAGTATCATTGCGCAGACAGTGTTTTTAGCACGAGCAATCACATTTTTATTTCAAGGAGAAACAGTGCAAGCTGTGCTAAATGAAACTGTTTATTTTGGGGTCACGTTTGCAGCACGCCAAATGTTGGTGCGAACATCGCAAATATTGGTGGAGCGTTTCGCTGAAAAAACAGGATTTGCATTACGTAAACAGTTAATAGAAGCATATTTTACGTTAGGGCCGAGATTTGTCCAAACGAATGGGACTGGTCATTTGGTTACTTTATCGATAGAAGGTATTGAGAAATTTAAAACATATATTGAATTGACAATTCCTAAAATGATTAGAAGTAGTATCGTTCCAGGGCTAATTGTTCTATATGTTTTTACACTGGACATTAAGTCTGGAATCATTTTAGTTGTAACGATTCCAATTGTGATCATATTTATGATCCTTCTAGGATTAGCAGCGCAGAAAATGGCGGATAGCCAATATGAGACATATCGTGTACTTTCTAATCATTTTGTAGATACGTTAAAAGGATTAGAAACATTAAAGTATTTAGGGAAAAGTAAACAGCACGAAGGAAAGATTGAAAAAGTAAGTAAACGATATAGAAAAGCAACGATGCGTACTTTGCGAGTTGCTTTTCTTTCTTCTTTTGCATTAGATTTCTTTACGAGTTTATCAATTGCATTTGTAGCAGTTGGATTAGGGATACGGTTAATAGATGGGACAATTATACTGTTGCCAGCTCTTACGATTTTAATTTTAGCGCCGGAATATTTTCTGCCGATTAAGCAAGTTGGAGCGAATTATCATGCTACATTAGATGGACAACTTGCAATGGAGCAAATAGAAGAAATTTTACAGAAACAAAAAGAAATAGAAAAGAAAGATTCAAATGTAGATATAGTATGGAATTCTTCTAGTAGTTTGAAATTACAAGATGTAAAAGTAAATAATGATGAATCTGAAAAGGCTATATTAGAGGGAATTGATTTTACTTGGCAAGGTAACGGTGCTATAGGCATTATTGGTGAAAGTGGGGCAGGGAAATCAACGTTAATCGATGTGTTAGCAGGATTTCTACCGCCTTCGGGTGGGAAGATGTTAGTAAATGGTGTGGAAATTGGTGAATCTACTCGAGAAGATTGGCAAAAAAATATTGCTTATATTCCGCAGCAACCTTATATTTTTCCGCTTTCATTAAAAGATAATATTTGTTTCTATGAAACGAATACAATTGATGAAGAAGTTGAGAGAGTTATTAATGAAGTTGGCCTTCGTTCGCTCGTTGCATCATTACCACATGGGATGTACGAAAGAATTGGAGAAGGTGGACGTATGCTTAGTGGCGGACAAGAACAACGTGTCGCTATGGCACGTGCACTTTTAAGTAAAAAGCCAATCATTTTATTAGATGAACCTACAGCACATCTTGATATTGAAACTGAATTTGAAATAAAGCAATCGATGTTACGTCTGTTTGAAGGTAAGTTAGTATTTCTTGCAACGCATCGTCTGCATTGGATGAAGCAAATGGATCATATTCTTATTTTAAATAAAGGGGAAATTAAAGAAAGTGGAACATATGAAGAGCTTTTAAAGAATGAGACATTACATTTTCATAGGGAAGAGAGGGGAGAGCGATGAGTAACTGGATTAAACCTCATATACAGCAAAATAAAGGTAGAATGACGTTGACTATTTTCCTCGGGCTTCTTGGAGTTAGTTCAGGTGCGATGTTACTTTTCATTTCAGGTTATTTAATTTCTAAATCTGCTCTCAGACCAGAAAATGTAATGGCTGTATATGTTCCTATAGTTGCAACGCGTGCGTTTAGTATAGGGCAAGCTGTCTTTCATTATTTAGAGCGTTTAGTAGGGCATGACGTCGTTCTACGAATTTTAGAAAAAATGAGAACAAAACTATATAGAATTGTAGAACCACAGGCGTTATTTTTACGCTCTCGATTTCAAACTGGTGATGTACTAGGTGTATTGTCTGATGATATAGAACATTTACAGAATCTATATTTACGTACAATATTCCCTAGTATATTAGCGTTAGTTGTATATAGCATTTTCGTAATTGTTATAGGTGCATTTGACTTAGTATTTGCACTTATCGCAGCTTGTATGTTAGCTGTTATTGTTTTTCTTCTCCCATTCGTATCACTACTTTTGATGAAACGACATCATGTTGCTTTGAAGCGAGGAAGAAATCGTTTGTATCAACAATTGACAGATGCTGTATTTGGGTTATCTGATTGGCAGGCGAGTGGTAGAAAAGATGAATTTATTAATGAGTATGTAGCGCAAAATGTCCAGTTGTTAAAGACAGAAAAGAGAGTGAAACGCTGGTACCATATTCGAGACAGTATCATTCATTTAATAGTCGGCATTGTAGTTATTTCAATGATTATGTGGACTGGAAATCAAGCGGCAAGTGAACAGATTGCACCTACAGTTATCGCAGCTTTCGTATTAATGACATTATCTGTGACAAATGCGCTTATCCCTATATCAGATGCTATCGATCGAATTCCATCTTATGTAGAATCTGCTCATCGGCTTAATGGCGTAGAAAGTGAGAGCACTTTGGATGGTGGTAAGGAGTTACCTGTAAATAAGGAATACGTTGTATCAAAACATGTAGATATTGAACTGAGTAATGTGTCGTATAATTACCCGGATAGTAATGAACCTGTATTAAAAGATGTATCATTGCAAATAAAGGCAGGAAAGAAAATTGCTATTTTAGGTAGAAGTGGAACAGGAAAATCTACTTTACTAAAACTGTTAACTGGGGCGCTACGTCCGGTGAGTGGGCAAGTTATATTGAATGGTGAACAAGCTCGTACGGGTTTTTTGTCAAAATATATTTCTGTATTAAACCAAAAACCACATTTATTCGATACGACAATTGGAAATAATGTGCGGATCGGTAAACCAGAGGGTAATGATGAAGAGATATGGAGAGCTTTAGAGAAAGCACAGCTAGCACCGCACATTGCTTCTCTTCCTGATGGATTACAAACAAAAATGCATGAAATGGGAAAGAGGTTTTCTGGCGGAGAAAGGCAAAGGGTAGCATTTGCAAGAACTCTTATGCAAGAAGCATCGATTATTGTGCTTGATGAACCAACTATCGGTTTAGACCCTAAAACGGAATTAGCCTTAATAGAAACAATGTTTTCTGCAACAGAAGAAAAGACTGTTATTTGGATTACACATCATCTTGTAGGAATTGAACATGTAGATGAAGTTATTTTCCTTGATAGTGGCCAAATCGCTATGCAAGGTAGTCACGAACAGCTACTGAAAGAAAATGAGAAATATCGTAGGTTATATGAGCTTGATAAAGGTATATAGGAATGAAATGCAAAAAAACACAAATTCTTGGTAGTTCAAGGTTCGTATTTTTTTGTATTTGTGGTGAAATCATATAAGCCGTATAAGCTATTTGATCATGAAATGGTTATATATTGTTAGAAAGGGTGTTTAAAACCTATCCTTTCAAGGCAATACTTGAGCCATAGTGAATGGATTGTTGGAAGGCGTGATTATATGTTTGAAGAGGATGGCATTGTTTTAATACTGGAGCCTGCTGATGAGCGGAATATGAGGAAATTTATTTTTACAGTACCGAAGTCAGTTTATGAAAAAAAAGAAATTTTATTACATTACGGAACACCTTTAGGCCAAGGATATACGGACATTATAGAAGATATTATTAGTGTACATATAGACATAGATATTATAACAGTAATAGGGCATGTGAGAGGATAAAGAGAAACTTTAATTAGTGAGAGCTATACGTACCTGGAAAACAGACGTACTTAAAATAAGTATGTCTGTTTTTATATTTAAATGAAGATAGTTTCGAGGTACATGTTGAACAGGATAATAATGATTTTTCTAGAATGTATAAGAGGAAGATTAAAAAAATAAGATATGATGTGATAAAGTGTATAAGAAGAAAATAAAGTGTTTATAAATGAATAAAAGTATGGCAATTATTTAGGAGGTAAAAATGAAGTTTACAAAAACAATGTTACTTTCAATTGTAGTTTCAATTGGTTTGATGGGATGTTCGCTAGTAGAGGAAGGGAAGAACTCCATAGATTACGCTCAAAAAGCGACAGACTATGTAAATGAAATAAGTGCATTTGCAAATGAAGCGCCAGCATTAGCAGAAAAGGCCGTTAATGATGGGGAAGCCCGGAAAGAACTAGAAACGAAACTTACTGAAATTAAACAAGATATACCAGCTTTTAATGAATTAACACCACCAGATGTAGCGAAGGATCTTCACCAGCAAATCGTCGGGTATAATGAAAAGTTAAATACATTAATTGATACATCTATGACAAAGATAGAGGAAGGGAAAATGAATGTAGAGCAGTTTAAAAACTCTGAGCTTATGCAGACGATAGAACAAGTTCGTGATTTGAAAGATAAGGTTCAAAATTTAGGGCAATAACAAAAAGATCCGTTTATCATAAACGGATCTTTTTGTTATTGAATACAATAGATGATTACACCAATGACAATAATAATGTTGCCAATGATTTTTCGTTTCGTGATTTTCTCCCCTAGGAAGTACCAACTGAAAATTAAAATGATGATATAACTTAATGATTCTAATGCAGATGCTTGCTTTAATGCCATGCCCTTTAAGGCGATCACATTTAATCCGGCATTAATTACAAATAAAAAGTAGCCGATGATAACATAAGGATTCACATATTCTTTTATTCTAGAATCGTATTGTTGTAAAGTAGCCTTTTTTAATAATATTTGTGAGTAATTGGCTAAAATTATCCCAAATATCAATAATAACATATAACTATTCATCTTTTGTCACCACCACAATTCCGACGATAATAATAGCTGCGCCAAGTATGTGATTCCACTGTATCGTATCTCCAAACAGGAATACTGACCAAAGCATTGACCATAGTATGATAATCCCACGGTGTGAATATGCTCTAGAAATTTCAAAGTTCTTAATGACTTGTTGCCATAGAATTGCATATCCGAATAAAAGTACAACAAGTCCGAAGTAAGCAATAAAAAATGAAATTGATGCAATAGGGAATTGAGATGCCCATTTCATGTAAACCATAATGATAGAATATATCAAGAAGGCTACATGTAGAAATACATAGTTTTTAATAGTTGGTTTCATATATTCACTCTCTTTTACTTTATATACACGTATGTAAACTCGATGTATATAATCAATAGCTTCTTATTATATATAAAAGGCATATTGAAATGATTTTTGTTTATTTCTTCACATTCCAAAATATATAGTATCATGTCTTCTAATGTAAAACAATAGAAGGCAATGCGTAGCTTTAGAGCTGAAAATAATAGAGCTAGTAGAGTTAGATTTTCCACTGTTCTATAATTTGTATCGTTTTATTTGTTGCATCCATCTCTACGTGAATACCTATTGGCAAAGTAATCATTGGATGAGTATGACAACAGTCAAAATCGGCTAGAAAAGGAAGTTTTTGATTTTGTAATACTTCTAATAATATTTCGTAAGGTTTTCTATTTGTACCACAATCATCAAATTGCTCATGTTTTCCAAGGATGATACCTGAAACTTTATCAAAAACGCCGCTAATTTTAAGTAATGAAAAACTTCTTTCGATAGTAGCTGCATCTTTTGAGCTATCTTCAATAAAGAGAATGTCACCATCTTGAATAAGTGGCATATAGGGGCTACCCCAAATACCTTGTATAGTGTTTAAATTCCCACCAATAATACGTCCAGTAGTTTTTCCGCCCATTACTGAAATCCAATTGTTCGGTCGAAGATCTTTTTCTTTCGTTTTTTCTTCCCAATTAATAAATTCATCTGACCAAAATAACGGCTGGTTTATGTTGTAAGGAAGGTGTTGATCAGTTAATAAAGTATCCGCAAAATATTTGTACGTGCAATCTACGAAAGGCTCAAATTCACCAAAAGAAGGAACAAGTGCTGGACCATAAAATGTAGGAATTCCTGTTTTTGCATAAATACCTAGTAATAATGCTGTTGTGTCTGAATAGCCAATCATTATTTTAGGATTCTTTTGAAAAGTCTCATAATCAATATAAGGTAATAATGAATTTGAATTCAGTCCCCCAATTGTCGACATGATACAAGAGACGTTAGGGTTTCTAATCAAGTCATTTAATTCCTCAGCACGCTCTTTAATGCTCCCGGAACGATAATAATCATATTGACCTGTTAGTGAACCTTCTAATATATGAAATCCTTTCTTTTGTAAGTATAATTTTGCGCGCTCAAATCTCTTTGGAGAAGTATAGGTTACTGGTGAAGAGGGAGAGTAGATGCCAATGGTATCGCCATATTTTAATGCTTTTGGAAGTATCATTTGTATAAATCCTTTCTATTATATAGTGTTTTTGTGTTTAAATGTAATTGAATATTCTTATATTTCGTTGTTTTTAGTGTAACACATATGAAAAAGAGAACGAGGTTGAAATTATAATTGTTATAGATGAATAAATATGCTTTTTACCTTGACGATATAAAGTAATTGTTGTTATGGTTAAACATGAGTGTATAAAAGGTTTGTTAAAGGAGTTTTAGAATGAAGCGGTTAAAATGGGGAAGATTAACAATCCTGTTAGTAGTAATTCTGGGTATATGTTGGTTCTTTTTCCAAGGAGTTCAAAAGAGTGAAACAAATGTAGATACTCAGCCTTTACAAGTGGCAGAGCTACCTAAAACAGGGCTATCTGAAAAAGTAGTTCCACCAAAATATATACCACCAGAAATTGATGCAAAAGCAGCTATTATTATCGATGCGAGTAATGGAGAAGTTATTTATCAAAATAATGAAAATGAAGCTGTTGCCCCTGCTAGTATGTCAAAAATGATGACAGCATATCTCGTTTTAGAGAGTATACATAATGGGAAAGTCCACTGGGAAGATCCAGTGAAAATAAGTGCAAAGTCGGCACAAACAGAGGGTGCAAAAATCCCGATGCAAGCAAATGATACATTAACTGTTAAGGACTTATATCATGCGTTAATGATTGAATCGGCTAATAATTCGGCTGTCGCTTTAGCGGAACATGTAGCTAAGACAGAAAAAAACTTTGTTCAACTTATGAATGAAAAAGCAAAGCAGTTAGAAATGTCAGATAAAGCTAAATTCGCGAATGCTTCCGGATTGCAGGAGCCCGACGGAAGTGAAACAAAAATGACAGCAGCTGACGTAGCGAAATTAGCGTATCATCTTATAAAAGACTATCCAGAGATATTAGAAGTGACTCACTTACGTCAAAGTCAGTTAGCATTTAATAATGTTAATGTTACAAGCACAAATGAGATGTTAAACAAAAATAATAAAGCTTTATATATAGAAGGAATAGACGGATTAAAAACAGGATTTACAGATAGCGCAGGGTATTGTTTTACAGGTACTGCAAAACAAGGTGATAATCGCATTATTACAGTTGTTATGGGGACAAAAAGTAAAACAAAACGTTTTACAGAAACAAATAAATTAATGTCCTATGCATTTCAATTGCTTAATTAGGTGAAGAAAGAAGTAATTTAGATTGTTATAAAAATAAGACAGACAGTTTATTGAACCTTGATTTTGGTGACAATAAACTGTTTTGTTATTTTTTGACGTATAGGAAGTGGAAACTCAAGTGATATCATTTGAGTTTGTTTTTGTTTGTTGATATTATTAAGTTAAGAACTTATTAATAATAAGTTCGAGAGGCATTATATGCTTCGTACATATGATACTGCCTCAAATGAAAATTGGAGGGAATTGTAATGGCAAAAGATTTTTACTCAGCAATTGAAGACAGAAGATCTATTTACGCGATTAGTAAAGAGCAAGTAGTTTCTGATGAAAGAATTCAAGAAGTGATTTATCATGCTGTGAAACATACACCTTCGGCTTTTAATTCTCAAAGTGCAAGAGTTGTTGTATTACTAGGTGAACAACACGACAAATTATGGAGTGTTACGAAAGAAACGTTACGAAAAATTGTGCCTGAAAATAATTTTGCACCTACTGAAGAGAAAATGAATGCATTTAAAAGTGGCTATGGAACAGTTTTGTATTTCGAAGATAGTAAAGTAGTAGAAAGTTTGCAAGAGAACTTTGCACTATATAAAGATAATTTTCCTACATGGTCTCAGCAATCTTCTGGAATGTTGCAATTTGCGATTTGGACAGCATTAGAGATTGAAGGTTTTGGTGCTACACTACAGCATTATAATCCGTTGATTGATGAGGAAGTAAAAAAAGAATGGGATGTACCTGAAAACTGGAAGTTAACTGCGCAAATGCCATTTGGTAAACCGGTAGTTTCGGCAGGAGATAAAGAATATCAGCCATTAGAAACTCGTGTGAAAATTTACAAATAAAATAAAAAATAAAAGGTGAACAGAGATATAATCTGTTCACCTTTTATAAGTAGTAAGGATTTTTTTTGTAGGAATTTTTCATCTGATTTTTTAATTTGTTTTTACGTGTTTCAATAGTTGATACTTTTTGTAATGTTATAATTGAAACGAATTGAAAAAAAGCATAGTACAGTTCTATATTTTTATTTATAGGATCATCTATTATGTTTTTCATAAATATATCTCCTTTTTTTATCTCACTATTTGCGGGCAGTAAGACTTCCATATCAAAATTCAATGATACGTATAGAATACCGACCTGTAAAAGTTCGATTGGTTTCAGTGTGGGGTGAATAAAATTTGTATGGATTAAAATCCTACTTTATATATGATAATATAAATATCCTAAAAATTCCATGGATAGTGAAAAATAGATAGTGGAATGTGTATTTTCGTCAAATTAGAACAGAATTTTTGGAGTTAAATCTTACAAATCGTCAAATCTTTTAAAAACGATGGATAATATCAAAAATAGTTTTCTAAAAATATTATACTATTGATAAAAAAAGCACTTTTTGTCATGATAAGAGTATGCTTCATGGAAGGGACTTTACTAGAAAATACATTCTTTGCATTGTATTAGATTAATAGAGTTTTTTAAAGTGGATAGCAAAAGAAAAATATATATTAAGATAATGAATGGAATGTCGAATTTTCAATGAAATACATAAGAAATTTGAAAAAAGCATTGCAAAAACACACTGTTTAATGATAAAGTTCACATGAAGTTCACACTAAATTCACTTCAATCGTTTAAAATAAACGATGTGTGAAAAATAAAACTCTTGCTAAAAAATGGAACTGGATGAATATTTTACTTTGATAATATTGTAAAGTACTAAGTTTATAGTTTTCTCAAGAGGATAGTAGGGAAAGGAAGTAAAGACAACTTATGAAAAAAGTAATCGCAGGTTTAGCAGCAGCATCTGTAGTAGGTGTAGCAGTTCCTGGAATGGATTCTGCTCATGCACAAGTTTCAAATGATGCGCTAAAAGAAATTAATGGACAAACTCAAACTCAAACGACTGTAACTGAAACAAAAACGGTAGAAACAACTTCTGAATTAAAATACACAGTAACAGCTGATGTATTAAATGTACGTTCAGGTGCTGGTACAGGACATAACGTTATTTCTAAAGTGAAATCAGGTCAAGTACTTCAAGTAATTGGACAAGAAAACGGTTGGTTCAAAGTTAGTGTAAACGGTCAAACAGGTTATGTAAGTGGGGACTTCGTAACAACTGGTGGCAATAAAGGAACTACTACTACTGTTCAGCAAGGAACAGGTACTTACACAGTAAACGTTTCTTCATTAAACGTACGTACAGGCCCAAGTGCATCTCATACTGTTTTAGGTTCTGTAAATAAAGGAAAAACAGTTCAAGTTGTAGGTGAAGTTCAAGATTGGTTTAAAATTAACTTCAATGGTGGAACTGGATACGTAAGTAAAGACTTCGTAACAAAAGGTGGTTCAGCTGTATCTAACGAAACTCAGCAACCAACTACAAACAACAACAACAATACTACTACAGTTCAAACTGGTGGATCTTATGTTGTTAACACAGGTGCTTTAAAAGTACGTACAGGTCCAGCTACATATAACCCTGTAATTGGTGGGGTAACAAATGGTACAGTATTAAACGTTACTGGCGCTGAAAATGGTTGGTATAAAATTAACCATAATGGCCGCACTGGTTACGTAAGTGCAGACTTTGTTAAGTTTGTAAAAGGCGGAGTGAACAATGTAGTTACTGGTGGTAACCAAGGTACGAACCAAGGTACGAACCAAGTACAAAAACCAACAGCACCAACAGGTGGAGATACATCTTCAATCGCTGGATTCGCTAGATCTTTAAATGGTTCACCATACAGAACTGCTGGTACAACACCTGCTGGTTTTGACTGCAGTGGATTCATTCACTACGTATTAAATCAAACTGGTCATAAAGGCGCTCGTCAAACAGTTGCTGGATACTGGAGCTCTAAAACAAAGACTAACAGTCCACAACCAGGTGATTTAGTATACTTCCAAAATACTTATAAATCAGGTCCTTCTCACATGGGCGTTTACTTAGGTAATGGACAGTTCATCAGTGCAGAAACTGACGCAACTGGTGTACGCATTAGCTCTGTAAGCAACTCTTACTGGAGTAAGCACCTATTAGGTTACACAAAAGCATACTAAGAAAAAGTATTTTATATACTTTTCGTATAGAGAAAAGGCTTTCCAGGGAAACTTGGGAAGCCTTTTTCATAGTTGGATAAACTAACAGTATAGTAGTATTTATCCTGCTATTTGCGGGATAATAATCAGCGGGGATGGACAAATCCCCGCTGATTAAAGTTTCACTTTATGTCAATTTTCCATGCAAAAACTTAGCATATAAATCATGAAAATAGTTTGGACGGAATAAGTTTGCTGCATGACCTGCTAATGGAATTTCTTTATATAAAACGTTCGGAAGAATGGACTTCAAATCAAAGAGACAAGATTTATAGAGATGATCATGTTCTCCCATCACCCATAATATAGGATGGGGAAGTGCTTTTAATTTAGATTTTAAGTCGAATTCTAAGCGGTGTCGTAATGACTCAGCAATAATGGACGAGTGTAATTGTAATCCGAAACGGTAATAAATATTTCGTGAAATAACAGCGAACGGATTTGCCCTTAGTATTCCACTTGGAAAAATAGTACTAGCATACTGAGAAAGCCAAGATGAATATTCATCACCACGTTTTTCCCAAAAATTCTGAAAAACATTATATAAACGGGAAGGGTTATTATAATGTCCACCAATATGACAAATACTCAATACTTTTTCTGGATGCATTTGTGCAAATGTCGTAGAGATATAACAGCCATAGCTTAGAGCGCAAATATGAGCCTTTTTAATTCCCTCTTTTTCATACAAGTTCAATAATTGATCTACGAGGCGCTGTATTGAAAAGTCGATAGCTTCTCCTTTATCGTCGCCGTGACCTAATAAATCATAAGTTATAATGTTGTAGGAGGCAGAAAATCGTTTATGCTCTTTTTTGAAGGCGCGGCGATTTCCAACTAATCCATGAATAAAAATGATTGTTTCCTTTTCGGAATGTGTATTTGTTTGCAAAAAGGATACTCCTTTCAATGCTGGAGATTTATATAGTGTTTTAAATTAGCTAATTGATAAAATTAGTTATATATTTTCTATGCGTAGTCTATAATTTACATAGAATAATAATAAGTACCAGGTAATAATATCAGATATTTATACTTGTTGTAAAGATGAGTTTATATGTATATTTTGTAAAATTAGAAAAAAGTGTGTTTACATTCAGTTTACATTTATAGCGTATTCTAGTTTTAGAAAGAATAGTTTTGTTTATAACGAGGAGATGAACGACAATGGAAGTTAGGAATACAGAAAAGAAAAAAGGGAATTGGAGGCAGTTTTTACGTCTCATTCAAGATACAAATCCACCGAAAGGCATTCTTATTTTTGCATTAATAATGAGCTTACTTTCTACTGGAGCGAGTTTGTTTATTCCAATGCTGACAAAAGGTTTAGTTGATAATTTTTCACTTTCTTCAATTAGTACGGGACAAATTGTTGGATTAATTGCATTCTTTATTATTCAAACAATTGCTGCAGGATTGTCAATTTATTTACTGAATTATATTGGACAAAAAATTGTAGCTGGACTTAGAGAACGATTGTGGAAAAAGGTACTTATTTTACCAGTGTCTTATTATGATCAAAACAGAACGGGAGATACAATTAGTCGTATGACAAATGATACAGGTGTTGTTAAAACATTAATTTCTGAGCATTTGTCAAACTTATTAACAGGCGGTATCTCAATTATTGGGTCATTAATTGTATTATTTGTTTTAGACTGGAAAATGACAATTTTACTTTTAACGGTTATTCCATTATCGGTACTAATTTTAGTTCCACTTGGACGGAAAATGTATAAGATTTCAAAAGCACTTCAAGATGAAACGGCTTCTTTTACTAGTGTATTAACACAAGTACTATCAGAAATTCGTTTAGTAAAATCTTCAAATACGGAAAAAAAAGAATATGAAACAGGTAATACAGGTATCCAAAAATTATTGCAATTTGGTTTGAAAGAAGGAAAAGTGCAAGCATTAATTTCACCTGTTATGTCGTTTGTTTTAATGGCATTGCTTGTTATTATCGTAGGGTATGGTGGAATGCGAGTTTCTAGTGGTGCATTAACAACAGGTGAACTTGTAGCATTTATTTTGTATTTGGTTCAAATTATTATGCCAATGAGTCAGTTATCAATGTTCTTTACTCAGTTCCAAAAAGCAATTGGTGCAACCGAAAGAATTAATACGATTTTAGAATATGAAGTAGAAGATCATGAAACAGGTATGAATGTTACAAATGCGAAGCAGCCGATCGTTATTGAAAATGTACATTTTGAGTATAACGAAGAAGAGAAAATCTTGAAAAATATCGACTTCACGATTGAATCTGGAAAAGTAACGGCGATTGTAGGGCCAAGTGGTAGCGGAAAAACAACTTTATTCTCGCTGTTAGAACGTTTTTATGAGCCAACTAGTGGTTTCATAAAATTAGGGAAAGAACCAATTACAGCATATTCATTACAATCATGGCGACGTCAAATTGGTTACGTTTCACAAGATAGTCCGTTAATTGATGGAACGATTCGTGATAATATTTGCTACGGTGTTGAGGGTGAAGTGACGGATGAAGAAATTGAAAAAGTAGCAGCGATGGCGTATGTTGATGCGTTTATTCATGATTTACCAAGTGGATACGCAACAGAAGTTGGAGAGCGTGGTGTGAAGCTTTCTGGAGGGCAAAGACAACGAATTGCGATTGCTCGAGCGTTACTACGAAACCCGCAAATCCTTATGTTAGATGAAGCGACATCAAGTCTTGATAGTAAATCGGAATCGGTTGTTCAGAAGGCGTTAAATAACTTAATGAAAGGTAGAACAACTTTAGTTATTGCGCATAGACTTTCTACTGTTGTAGATGCAGATAAAATTATCTTTATTGAAAAAGGGAATCTTACAGGAAGTGGCTCACATGATGAGTTATTACGGACACATGACATGTACCGTGAATTTGCAATGCAACAATTGAAAATTAAAGAAGGAGCATTATAGAATGAAAACAAACAGTGAAGGGGCACTTCACTGTTTGTTGATTTTAGAGTGCTAAAAAGTATGTTAAGCAGAAAGGATATGATTCCTTGATACCCAAAATTTTAATTGTAGATGATGATCCGCACATTAGAGAACTTGTTTCTGTATTTTTGGAACGAGAAGGTTTTCAAACATATGAGGCCGTTGATGGATTAGATGCTCTTCGAAAAATAGAAGAAGTGAAAGTCGAAATGGCGATTATTGATATTATGATGCCAAATATGGATGGGTTTGATTTATGTTATGAATTAAGAAAATACTATGATATCCCAATTCTTATGCTGACTGCTAAAGGTGAAACATCTCAAAAAGTAAAAGGATTTCACCTCGGAACAGATGATTATCTTGTAAAACCATTTGATCCTTTAGAATTAGTTGTGAGAGTGAAGGCATTATTAAAACGTTACCAAATTACAGTATCGCAATCTATTCAAGTTGGGAATGTACTGTTAAATCGTAAAACATTTGAAGTTAACGTTGGAGAACAAACGGTGACGCTGCCGCTAAAAGAATTTGAGTTGCTCTTTACATTAGGATCTAAAGCGGGAAGAACTTGTTCAAGAGAGCAATTAATAGAAGACGTATGGGGATATGATTTTGAAGGGAATGAACGCACGCTAGACGTTCATATTAATCGGTTGCGTGAAAAGTTTCAAGAAGAGCTATCAAAGTTTAGTATAAGGACGATAAGGGGCTTAGGGTATCGCTTAGAGGTAAGTAAATGAGAAAAAGAGAAAGAATGAGTAAGATGAAGATGTTAAAAGTAATGGGGGCGATAGTAGCGCTCTTTGCTTTTCTTACTATAATTTGGTCAATAGCCTTTTTTGTATCGTCTAGTGTAATGAAAGCTTTTGAAATAAACGTATCGCCTTTTATTACTTTTCTAATTAGTGATATGGTCGGCTTTGTTTTTATCGTTCTTATTTGGACATTAATCGGAATTTTAATGAGACCGAAGCGAGAGGCGATGATTTGGACGATCATTGAACCGATACAAAAAATTGCAAAAGGGGACTTCTCTGTAAAAATACGGAATGAAGAAAAGTATGATGGTGAAATTGGTGTGCTTGTAAAAAGTATTAACGATATGACGGATGAACTTAATGCAATGGAGAAAATGAGACAAGAATTTGTATCGAATGTTTCTCATGAAATACAGTCGCCATTAACATCTATTAAGGGATTTGCTCGAGCGCTACAAGATGATAATCTACCAGTTGAAAAAAGAAAACATTATCTTACTATTATTGAAACTGAAACAACGCGATTATCTAAATTGAGTCAAAATTTATTGAAGCTAACACTTTTAGAGTCAGAGGAGTATTCACCAGAAAGAGCTACTTATCGATTAGATCAACAGTTGAAACAAATTGTGTTAAATAGTGAGCCTCTTTGGGATGAAAAAGGACTTGAGCTAGATCTTGATATGGATAAAGTGTGTGTTACTGCAGACAAAGAAAGTATGAGCCAAGTATGGATTAATTTAATTCATAACAGTATTAAATTCACACCAAATGGTGGCACGATTACAATTCATTTAAAAGAACATAAAGAATTCCTGGAAGTAAGTATTCATGATACGGGAATTGGTATATCCGAAGAACAGAAACAACATATTTTTGAACGTTTTTATAAAGCGGATTCTTCACGAAACCGTGCTTATGGAGGAAGTGGATTAGGTCTAGCAATTGTAAAAAAAGTACTCGACCTTCATCAAGGAAAAATAAAAGTTGAGAGTGTAGAAGGAAATGGTACAGAATTTATTGTGCGTATTCCAAATCATGAAGAAAAATAGTGTTAGAAGGAGGCCTTCTAACACTATTTTTCTTTAAAAATGCATTTACCATTACTATAGTTACCTATAAGTAACCTACGCACATAAAAGTGCATCATTGCCTTTTTACATAAACATAGCTACACTTTTAATATAATAAACAACTGAGAAGATTAAGGAGTGTTACACTTGGCAGAATTATTACAAGGAAAAAATGCTTTAATTACAGGAGCAGGTAGAGGGATTGGTCGCGCTGTAGCGATCGCATTAGCGAAAGAAGGCGTAAATGTTGGTCTTTTAGCTCGTTCAGAAGAAAACTTAAAAGCAGTTGCGAAAGAAGTAGAAGCAGAAGGCGTAAAAGCTGTTATTGCGACTGCTGACGTATCTTCATATGAAGAGGTAACTACTGCAATTGAAACATTAAAAAACGGTTTAGGATCTATCGATATTTTAATTAATAACGCTGGTATTTCTAAATTCGGTAAGTTTTTAGAATTAGAAGTTGCTGATTGGGAAAAAATCATTCAAGTAAACTTAATGGGTGTATACTATGCAACTCGTGCAGCTTTACCAAGTATGATTGAACAACAATCTGGTGATATTATTAATATTTCATCTACAGCAGGACAAAAAGGTGCACCTGTAACAAGTGCATATAGTGCTTCTAAATTTGGTGTTCTTGGTTTAACAGAATCGTTAGCGATGGAAGTTCGTAAACATAATATCCGTGTAACAGCTCTAACACCAAGTACAGTAGCAACTGACATGGCTGTAGACTTAGGATTAACTGATGGAAACCCTGATAAAGTAATGCAAGCGGAAGATATTGCAGAGTTTATCGTAGCGCAGCTGAAATTAAATAAACGTACATTTATTAAATCAGCAGGACTTTGGTCTACTAATCCGTAAGGGGTAAATATAAAGTACAAAGAAGGGACATCTATTCTGTAATGGAGTGGGTGTCCCTTCTTTATTTTTTGTGTATGAAACGGAATTTTCGATATAATTAAATGTGAATGGTAGATAAGTATTAAAAACTTTAAGGGGATGGTATTTACATGAGTACGATTGAGAAATGGACGGCTGTTGATCAATATATGAGTGATGTATTAATACCGAAAGACTCTACATTAGAAGAAGTTCTTCAAGCAAATGCTTCAGCTAATTTGCCGGCACATGATGTATCGCCAACGCAAGGGAAGTTTTTACAACTATTAGTACAAATCCAAGGAGCTCGTAACATATTAGAAATTGGCACTCTAGGCGGATATAGTACAATATGGCTTGCAAGAGCATTGCCATCTGGAGGGCGAATTGTTACATTAGAAGCAAGTGAAAAGCATGCTGAAATTGCACGGAGCAATATTGAGCGTGCCAATTTGAATGATAAAATTGAAATACGATTAGGATTAGCGTTAGATTCTTTAAAACAAATAGAAAATGAGAAGTATGAACCATTTGATTTTATTTTCATAGATGCGGATAAACAAAATAACCCTGCTTATTTTGAATGGGCACTGAAACTATCACGCCCTGGTACTGTAATTATTGGGGATAACGTAGTACGTGAAGGTGAAGTTATTGACAATACTAGTAGCGATCCTCGTGTACAAGGGATACGCCATTTCTATGAGCTAATAGCTGCTGAGCCGCGTGTAAGTGCTACTGCGCTTCAAACTGTAGGAAGTAAAGGGTACGATGGGTTTGTAATGGCAGTCGTAACAGAGTAATGTAAGGAGGAAAAAGGGATGAAAAAGAAGTTTCAAAAATTATAACGTGTATCTTGTACAACGAATTTAGCTCGTGGACCTCCAATTTACATAGCTTTATATTATATATTAAAAACTTGGAGGCTATAAGAAGATGAGAACTGAAAAAGAAATGTTAGACTTAATTATAAATACAGCAAAAGAGGATGAAAGAATTCGAGCTGTCATCATGAATGGGTCACGTGTGAATCCAAATGTGAAAAAAGATTGTTTTCAAGACTATGATATTATTTATGTTGTAAAAGATATACAATCTTTTACGTGTAATCATAGTTGGATTAATAGATTTGGAGAAATAATGATTGTGCAAATGCCGGAAGAAATGTCGTTACTTCCAGCTGATAAAGACGGGAAATTTCCGTATTTAATGCAGTTCATGGATGGGAATCGAATTGATTTAATGCTAGTTCCAGTTGATTTAATAAATAAATTTATTGGACAGGATAGTTTAAGTGAATTACTACTGGATAAAGACAATTGTATTGGAGAATTTCCGCCAGCAAGTGATAAAGATTACGTTATAAAAAATCCTACAGAAAAAGAGTTTTTCGATTGCTGTAATGAATTTTGGTGGTGCAGCACAAATGTAGGGAAAGGGTTATGGAGAGAGGAACTTTCTTATGCGAAAGGAATGCTTGAAGGCCCAATGCGAGATATGTTAATCGTAATGATAGAATGGCATATTGGCATGAAAACAAATTTTACAGTGAATACCGGAAAGTTTGGTAAGCATTTCGAGCAATATGTTGAAAAAGATACGTGGGAGCAATTTAGAAAGACATTTTCAAATGCAGAATATGAAAATATATGGGAGTCATTCTTTGTAATGGGTGATTTATTTAGGGAAGTTGCGAACGAAATTGCTAACACATATGGATATCAATACCCGCAAGATGATGATGACAAAGTGACAAGCTATTTAAAACATGTGAAAGTTTTGCCGAAAGATAGTACATCGATTTATCCCGCATAAACGGGCAGTAAAACCCCCACTGATTAAAGTTTCACTTTATTAATTGTATAAAGCAGTAAGACTGTCCTAATTACGGACAGTCTTATTTTTGTTCATGAATAAGAAATTCTCTAACAAAGTGCAGATGAATCACATATGAAATTTTAGGGAGGTTTTTATCATGTATTATTTTTATGCGCCAGAAATGTTCGTTCCATTTCCTTTGGGGCTAGAACGCAATATTTCGTATGCTTATATGCCATATCATTCATTTTATTATGGAAACTATATAGACGCAGTGCCGTATGTATTAAATGTTCCGCAAAATGATCAAGTCAAAGTGAAGGAAGAGAATCGGGGGTCATGGACACCTTTTTCATGGGTTGAAAAATATGCGTATGCATTTTCAGGACCATACAATAAAGCGGAAGTAGCTCTTACATTTGATGATGGACCAGATTTAGTATTTACGCCAAAAATTTTAGATAAGTTAAAACAATATAATGTAAAAGCTACTTTTTTCTTACTTGGTGAAAATGCAGAAAAGTTTCCGAATGTAGTAAAGCGTATCGCGAATGAAGGGCATGTAATTGGTAATCATACGTATAATCATCCGAATTTAGCGAAAGTAAATGAGGCTGAGTACCGTAATCAAATTATAAAAACGGAAGAAATATTAAATCGTTTAGCTGGTTATGCTCCTAAATTTATACGTCCACCGTATGGTGAAATACTTGAAAATCAATTGAAGTGGGCGACGGAGCAAAATTTTATGATTGTACAGTGGAGTGTTGATACAGTTGATTGGAAAGGGGTAAGTGCGGATACGATTACAAATAATGTGCTAGGGAATTCATTTCCAGGAAGTGTCATACTTCAGCATTCAACTCCAGGTGGACACTTACAAGGATCTGTAGATGCGCTAGACAAAATCATTCCACAGTTAAAAACGAAAGGGGCACGTTTTGTAACACTTCCAAGTATGTTCCAGACATCTAAAGAGAGAAAATAAAAATGTTAATAATTGGAATTTTAAAAGTTGTATAGTATAATGAAGGTGTAAGTTAGGGGGGGGGATATAATTGATGGATGCACTAGTAAACGTAGGAATGAGCATATTGATTGGTATTATATTTATACTTGCGGCACTTATTCTTCAAAAAAATCCACCGACGGATATTAACGCAGCATATGGTTACCGTACGAAACGATCTATGAAAAATAAGAAATTATGGGATGCAGGTAACAAGTATAGTGCAGAAGTGATGAAACAAAATGGATTCATCATGATATTAATTGGAAGTGTGATTAGTATACTGTTTAGATATCCACATACAATGATTGCGATTATGATTGTTATGCTGTTATTAATTATACGATTATTTATACGAGTAGAGAAAAAATTAAAGATACTTGAGCAATAAAAAAATAAGACTCCCGAATAAAGTAAGCTGGGAGTCCTATTTTTTTATAAACTATTTTTGTTTAGCGATTCTTGTCCTTGCACTATAACAAATTCATAGTATTCAAGATCATAAGGATAAATATCTTCAAATGTTATCGTTATCGGATTATTGTTTAAAACAGAATTAGTCGTTAAAGATGAAATCTCTCTTCTTAATAGTTGTAGAAAAGAAGTCGCATGTACTTTCATCACATCGTCTACTTCTTCACCTGGTGCAAATGGAAGTGGTTTTATTACATTGTGGAAATACATATGACAAAACTCACGATCAGTAAGGCTTGAAATTTCATAATCTATTTTATAGATTCCTTTGTATGTTAAATCATTCGTTTGGAAGGAAAGACCCAGTTCTTCCTCAATTTCACGTAGACCGCCAATTAGTACATCTTCATCATGCATAATATGTCCGGCGGATGTAATATCCCATATACCCGGAGCTTCTTTTTTATTATTAGAGCGTAATTGGAAATATAAGAACATATCCTCAGCATCTTTTTCTACAAACCAGCAATGAAATGTTTCGTGCCAATCACCGTCACGATGCACGTCATCACGTAATTTCTTTCCAAGTGTATTTCTTTCAGGATCAAATATTGTTAACCACTCTGTCATTTTAATTCCCCTTTCTGCAAATTTTATTATACAATATTTGTATTGAATTTTGGGAAAATAAAGAAAAAGGAGTGATTATTAGTGAAGATAGAGAATAAGGAAATAAAATCAATAATTTCAACTGAGGAAGAATTACGACAAATATTGGGGCAACCAAGTGAACGGGCTTTGAAAAAAGTTATTTCATCACTTGATCACCATTGTGTAGATTTCCTGTCTAAATCGCCTTTTCTAGTATTATCTACTGCAAATAAATTCGGAGAGTGTGATGCTTCGCCGAGGGGAGACGCACCTGGATTTGTATATGTATTAAATGAAAATAAAATTATCATCCCAGAAAGACCGGGTAATCGTCGTATAGACTCTATTTTAAATATAATTTCAAATTCGCACGTAGGGTTAATCTTTTTTATTCCGGGTCTTGGGGAAACACTCCGAATAAACGGTAAAGCATATATTACGAACGATGAAGAAATTTTGAAAGAAATGCAGGCGAATGGACGCAATCCGTTACTTGGAATTGTTGTTGAAATAGAAGAATGCTATATTCATTGTGCAAAAGCTTTTATTCGTTCAAAAATGTGGGATCCAGAGTCATGGTTAAATAAAACAGAGCTACCTTCAGCACCGAAAATGTTAATGGAGCATGCGAAAGTGAATGCTTCAGAAGAGGAAGTTGCACGTTCTTTAGAAGAAAGTTATAGGGAAAGATTGTATTAAAAATTATTTTTTAAATATAGTGTTGAAGTATGAAACTCTAAACGTTTTAGAGTGAGACTTTAACTATGAATATTGTTAATTTGTATGTGATGAATATATGTGCAAGAGAATACATCTGTATTAGATGATTTGTTATTTTAAAATATAATTATTCATATTCTTAAAAATTGTGAAGAAAAATAGGCTTGCTTTTTAAAAAGTTGATAACTATAATAAGTTAACAAATAGACATGAACGAAAAAGTAACGATAAGGACATGAGATGATTTTTACGGTTTACAGAGAGGGAAGACAAGGCTGTGAGCTTCCTAACACGAAAAATGATCTTACCACCTTTGAACTTCAATAGTGAACGAGTAATCTAGTAATTATTGACGGTATCAGCCGTTATCTGAACTTGAGCAATCTAGAAGAAAGTAAGTCTAGGTTGGAACAAGGGTGGAACCACGAAAACACATTCGTCCCTTTCCTAGGGATGAGTGTGTTTTTTTAATTATTTTAAGATTGAAAATTTAAAATAATTAAAAAATAGTATTGATTTTGTTTTTTATGCGAGTATAATGAGTTAACAAATAAACATGAGCGAAAAAGTAACGATAAGGACATGAGAACATTTTTACGGTTTACAGAGAGGGAGGCCAAGGCTGTGAGCTTCCTAACACGAGAAATGATCTTACCACCTTTGAACTTCAATAGTGAACGAGCAATCTAGTAATTATTGACGGTATCAGCCGTTATCTGAACTTGAGCAATCTAGAAGAAAGTAAGTCTAGGTTGGAACAAGGGTGGAACCACGAAAACACATTCGTCCCTTTCCTAGGGATGAGTGTGTTTTTTTATCCCGCATTAACGGTCAGTAAGATTCCCATCTCAAAATTTGGCGGATGCGAGGGAGTAAGACGGGAGATCAACTGTCCGTAAAAGCCCGATTGGTTCAACTAATAATCAGTGAGGAATGGACAAAATCCCCACTGATTAAAGTTTCACTTTATTACTTTGAAAGGAGGTGCGGTAACATGAAACGATTAGTACGTACGGAAATAACCACCACCTGCATGATTAAAAAGCAGAGTAAGGTGATTCATAGGTGTAACAATTAAACTATTTAGGAGGAGATTAGAAAATGAATAACGTTATTAATGTTGGGGTATTAGGGTTAGGTACTGTCGGAAGTGGTGTTGTCCATATTTTGAAAGAACATTATAAAAAAATCACTCTTGATACAGGATATGAAGTAAAGGTAAAGACAGTCGTTGTACGTGATTTGGAAAAGGAACGTGATGTTTGCATTGATGGAATCGTAGTAACAAGTAATGTAGATGAAGTTCTAAATGATTCAAATATTGATATTGTAGTAGAGGTAATGGGCGGAATTGAAGAAGCAAAACAGCATATTGTTACGGCTTTACAAAATAAAAAACATGTTGTAACAGCAAATAAAGATTTAATGGCCGTATACAGTGCGGAGCTTTTGCAACTGGCAAATAAAAATGAATGTGACCTATGTTACGAAGCGAGTGTAGCCGGTGGGATTCCAATATTAAGAGGATTATCAGACGGGCTAGCTTCAGATCAAATTGAAAAAATAATGGGAATCGTAAATGGAACAACAAATTATATGTTAACAAAGATGAGTCAAAATGGATGGTCGTATGAAGAGGCTTTACAGGAAGCGCAAAAATTAGGGTTTGCAGAATCAGATCCGACAGCGGATGTAGATGGACTAGACGCTGCGAGAAAGGTAGCAATTCTTGCAAACTTAGGTTTTTCGATGAATGTTTCTTTAGATGATGTTCAAGTTAGAGGTATTCGAAAGGTTGAAAAAGAAGATTTAGAGATGGCCGAAAAATTAGGATTTACAATGAAATTAATTGGTAAAGCAGAGAAACAAGGATCAGCCATTCATTTAAGTGTAGAACCGACTTTATTACCAAGGCATCATCCGTTATCGAATGTAAATAATGAATTCAATGCGGTGTATGTTCACGGTCAAGCAGTAGGGGAAGTGATGTTTTACGGACCTGGAGCTGGGAAGTTACCAACTGGTTCTGCTGTAGTAAGTGATATTATTTCAATCGTTAAAAATATGAATCAAGTTCCGAAAAATAAAAGTGCGTTAAAAGAACCAGAGCCTTACGAATTACAAGGAGATGAAGAAGTAGTTTCGAAATATTTCTTACGTATTTCATTACGAGATGAGCCAGGGATGTTGCGAAAAGTAACGGAATGTTTCGTTAATTACTCTGTAAGTTTAAAAGAAGTTATTCAATTACCTTTAAATCGCGAACTTGCAGAAGTCGTTGTTGTGACGCATCGAACTTCAAAATATCAATTCGAACAAGTTTTAGGGGCGATAGAAGATGTCGCAAGTGAAATAAACAGTTACTACATTATTGAGGAGGAAAAACAATATGTATAAAGGACTATTAAAACAGTATGCTTCTTATTTACCAGTGAATGAAAACACACCTGATGTCAGCTTAATGGAAGGGAATACACCTCTGATTCCATTATTAAATATATCAAAGCAATTAGGAATTCAGTTATACGGGAAATATGAAGGAGCGAATCCAACAGGTTCTTTTAAAGACCGTGGCATGGTAATGGCAGTTGCAAAGGCGAAAGAAGAAGGGGCAGAGGCAATTATTTGTGCATCTACAGGTAATACATCGGCATCAGCTGCCGCATATGCGGCACGCCTCGGAATGAAATGTATTATCGTAATACCAGAAGGAAAGATTGCGCATGGGAAATTAGCGCAAGCAGTTGCTTATGGAGCGGAGATCATTTCAATAGAAGGGAATTTCGATGATGCACTTAAGGCTGTAAGAAATATTGCTGCAGAAGAGCCGATTACATTAGTAAACTCAGTAAATCCTTACCGAATTGAAGGGCAAAAAACAGCGGCATTTGAAATTTGTGACCAGTTGCAAAACGCACCAGATGTTCTAGCTATCCCTGTTGGAAATGCTGGGAATATTACAGCATATTGGAAAGGGTTCTGTGAATACGAGAAAGAAAAAGGCTATAAGAAGCCCAGAATTCACGGCTTTGAAGCGGAAGGAGCGGCGGCAATTGTAAAAGGACATGTCATTGAGGCACCTGAAACGATTGCAACAGCGATTCGCATCGGTAATCCGGCAAGTTGGTCGTATGCAGTAGAGGCTGCCGAACAGTCTAATGGTGAAATAGATATGGTGTCAGATGAGGAGATTTTACATGCGTATAGATTGTTAGCAAAAACTGAAGGAGTTTTCGCAGAGCCAGGATCAAATGCTTCATTAGCGGGCGTAATTAAACATGTTCAATCTGGAAAAATCAAAAAAGGCGAAACAGTTGTTGCAGTTTTAACTGGAAATGGTTTAAAAGATCCTGATATCGCAATTTCTTCTAATAAATTTGATATTGCAAGTGTGTCAAATGATATAGAACAAATTAAAGATCATATTAAAGGGGTGATTATGTCGTGATACCATTAAGAGTTCGTGTTCCTGCTAGTACAGCGAATGTTGGACCAGGATTTGATTCTGTTGGAATAGCTTTGTCATTATATTTAGAAGTAAGTGTAAAGGAAGAAGCTGATAAGTGGCAAGTGATACATTCTTTTGACGATTCAATTCCAAAAGACGATAAAAATTTAATTGTTAGCACGGCATGTAAAGTATGTCCTTCTTTATCACCCCATATAATAGAAGTTACTAGTAATATTCCGCTGACAAGAGGGCTAGGAAGTAGCGCATCAGCGATTGTAGCAGGAATAGAGCTTGCGAATCAACTTGGAAATTTATATTTAACAACTGATCAAAAGGTTCAAATTGCTACAAACTTTGAAGGACATCCAGATAATGTCGCTGCTTCTATTTTAGGTGGAACTGTAATCGGAGCACTTGATGGAAAAAATGTTTCGGTTGTAAGGATTGAAAGTAAGGAATTAGGCGTAATTTCTCTTATTCCGAATGAAGAGCTAAATACGGATGAAAGTCGATCTGTATTACCAGAGATGTTTCCGTTTCATGAAGCGGTTAAGGCTAGTGCGATAAGTAACGTATTAGTAGCTGCGTTATGTCAAAAGAAGTGGGAAGTTGTAGGTGAAATGATGGAAAGAGATCATTTCCACGAGCCATATCGTTTAGAACTTGTACCGTTATTACCATCAATTCGTAAATGTGCAAAAGAATTCGGAGCATATGGAACAGCGCTTAGTGGTGCGGGACCATCCATTTTTATTTTAACTCCGTACGAGAAGCGTAAAGAAATAGCTGACCAATTAGCGAGAGTATTTGCAGCTATGAAAGTATGTGAGCTTGAAATTGATCATAAAGGGATTACTGTAAATAAGGAAGAACATATTGGATTATAAAGAAAGCTAGCATCGCTAGCTTTCTTTACGTTATGGAGAATCTATTTTAAAGGGGATTTTTCGGAATGAACATTAATTTTAGAGGTGATTATATGAGTTCAAAAGAGTCACCAGAAGAAAAAAGAGAACGCATGAGACAAAGTGAATTGAAAAATAATCCTACCGGTTCTTTGAATGATGGACTCAACAGGGCGGAATCAGGTAGCCCCGCTGATATGACAGGTGGTATGAATTGGAAAGGTACAGGGATATTAATTTTAGTGCTAGTTTTAGGATATATTATATATAGTTACTTTTTCAGTTAAGGAAAGCTTGATGGAATTTAGATTTGCTTGATCTAATTATTAGTGAGAATAAAAAAAAGGATTAAAGTCCCCCTGTATTACATATTTTCTTTAAACAGATTATAGTAATACGTAAATTTTTTTTGCTCATAATAGAGCTAGCATAATGCTAGCTCTATTATTTTTTGCCATATTCCTGTAACAAACCTCCTGTATATTCAGTGGTGGAGGTGCAGAAGATGAAAAAAATGATAGCGATATGTCTTCTTACAACATTGTCACTTTCGACTTTAGTCGGGTGTGATGTAAAAGGTAATGATGCTTTACAAGAGTCTAAAATAAAGAAAGCGACGTATAAAGATTTTACTTACGATGTAAATCCTGAGACTTTTACGTTAACTGTAGAACATGATGGTGTAAAAGAACAGGCATCACAACCGTTACCAAAAATGAAGGTATCGAATTTGAAAAAAGACAAGGATCATACATCATGGGAATATCCGGATCAAAAAGTAAAAGTAAATTTAGAAAAGAAAAAAGACCACTTAAATATTGAAGTGGAATCGACTGGTGCAGAAAGTTTTACATGGCCAAAAGTGCAAGCTGAAAATTATACACTTCCGTTATGGGAAGGTAAGCAAATTCCGAGTAATGATGAGAATTGGAAGAAGTTTTTAAAGGATGATGCATATTCATTTGCTGAATCATTTTCTATGAAGTTTTTTGCATTAAATGGTTCTAAATATTCGATCGTATATATTGCGAACAATATGTTTAATAATGAATTGAAATTTCATTCAGATCCGAAAATAGGGTTTGATTTTACACATGAATTCCCGAGTATAAATAAAAATAAAACATATGGATTTCAATTATATGTGACAAATAATGATGCAGTAAGTATTGCTAAACTGTATAAGGATAATATTGCTCGAAAAGGTGAATTTAAAACATTACAAGAAAAGGCAAGAAAAAATAAAGAAATCGAAAAACTTTACGGGGCAGCTCATTTTTACTTTTGGAATCAAAATGGTTTATCAGAAAGTAACGTGAATTGGCCGAAGCTAAGAGAGCAAATAAATAGCCCGGTGTTTAGCCATATAAAAGATCTTATTAAAAAGAATAGTTCAGAGCCTGGGGAATTGAATGTATTTGAGCAGGTGAGTAAACAAGACTTTATCGATAAGTACCAAAAAAATGTTATTTTACGCTATACAAACGAAGTATTATCTATGAAGGAATTGTATAAAGAGGATATTTTCCCGAAAGTTAATCAGGAAGCTAGTGTGTTATTAAAGAAAGGTGTAGATCACTTATCGAAGACAGAGCTGTATAGCTTAAATAAACATTTATTAAAGTCAGTACTCGGTGATGCAGTTGAAGAAGTAAGCAAATGGGGTAAAGCAGATGGAACGGATATAATAAAGGAAATGAAAAAAGTAGGGATAGACAAAGCGTGGATTGGTCTACCGAACTGGGAACAAGGATTTATGCAGCCTAATTTCGTTACAGAAGCTAAGGAAATGGGATATTTAGTTGGTCCGTATGATTCTTACCATTCTATTCACGAAAAAGGTGATAAAAATTGGAACACAGCTTCTTTTAATGACCCATCGTTATATGAAGAAGCCACTGTAACGAAGAAAAATGGTGAGAAAGTGCAAGGGTTTTTAGGGAGAGGCCGAAAATTAAATCCGACATTATCACTTCCTAGTGTAAAAGAACGAATGAACGATATATTACAAAATGGCCCTAAATATAATTCATGGTTTATTGATTGTGACGCGACGGGCGAAATTTATGATGATTATTCAACAAAACATTTAACGACACAAGAACAAGATTTACAAGCAAGATTAAAACGAATGGATTATATTGCACAAGAAAAAGGTATGGTAGTTGGCTCTGAGGGCGGAAATGATTTTGCAAGTAGCACGATTGCATTTGCTCATGGAATTGAAACACCAGTTATTAAGTGGGACGATGAAGATATGAGAAAAAATAAAACAAGTCCGTATTATGTCGGTGGATATTGGTCACCAAATCAAAATGTTCCAGAAAAATATGCAAAACAAGTACCGTTAAAAGAAGAATATAAGCAAGTATATTTAAATCCAGTATATTCGGTGCCATTATATAAACTAGTATACAATGATTCGGTTATTACAACGCACCACTGGGAATGGGGAAGTTTGAAGGTAAAGGACGAGGTTGGAAATCGTATGTTATATGAGTTATTGTATAATGTTCCTCCGTTGTACCATTTAGATGAAGTAGAGTGGAATAAGCATAAAAAAGAAATTACAGAGCATCTGAAAGTTTGGAATGAAGTTCATGAAAAGGCAGTAAAAGAAGAAATGACGAACTTTGCATATCTGTCAGAAGATAAGCTAGTACAATCTACTTCATATGGAAAAGATATTAAAATCATTGTGAATTTCTCAAATAAAGATGTAGAAATAGAAAAAACGAAAATAAAAGCAAAGTCAGCTTTAATTAATAATAATGGGAAGCAAATGATATACACACCAAATGAGAAATAATAAAGTGAAACTTTAATCAGTGGGGGATTTATCCCTCACTGATTATTAGTCATCACCAATCAAGATGGTACGGCACAAACTTGACTCTTTATTCTTGCTAAATTGTGAGGTGAAAATCTTACTACCTGCAAATAACAGAATAATAAATATGTAAATTCGAATATTCCGAAGTATTGGATTTTTTAAGTTGATAAATAGTGACTTGCCAAAAATAAGCACAAGAGTATAATGTGAAATGGAATACATGTTGGATTCATGAAGTAACCTTACAAAAATGTAAGGTAATTGAAAGGAAATTCAATATGAAGATTAATAGACTTACATTATACTAGGGAAAGAGAAAGAGAGGCGAATGGGTATGAGCTCTGAATTAGAACAAAATACGAGAAGCAATAAAAAACGTTCTAAACGAAAGTCAATAAAATGGTTCATTTTAATTCCATTTTTCCTACTTGTTTTTGGAGGAGTAGGATATGGATCGTTTATATATAACAAAGCAAAAGCTGTTGTAAGTGATGCATATGCACAAATTGATAAGTCATCAAAAAGGGACAAAGAAGTGGAACCTTTAAAGGATAATATTTCGATTTTAATCATGGGTGTCGATGGAAGCGAAATGAGAAAAAGCCAATATGGTGAAGCGGTTCGGACAGATGCACTTTTATTAGCGACAATTAATAAAGATGATAAATCCGTTAAATTAGTAAGCATTCCTCGTGATTCACGTGTTTATATTCCATCTAGAAAGAAATTAGATAAAATTACACACGCACACGTATTTGGTGGTGTTGAAAGTACAAGAGATACAGTGGAAAGATTTTTAAATGTACCAGTTGATTATTATGTGAAGTTTAACTTTGAGTCATTTGTACAAATTGTAGATTCAATTGGTGGTATTGATATTGATGTACCTGTTACTTTCACAGAACAAGATAGTAAAGACCAAGCAGGTATGATCCATTTAGAAAAAGGTTACCAACATTTAAATGGTGAACAAGCCCTTGCACTTGCTAGAACGCGTAAAATTGACAGTGACGCAATGCGTGGTCAAAGACAACAACTTGTAATTGAAGCAATTGCGAAAAAAGCAATGTCTGTTCAATCAATTAGTAAAATGGGCTCTTTACTTGATGCAGTTGATAAAAATATGAAAACAAACTTAACGTTTGATGATATGCTTGCTATTACGAAAAATATGGCAGGATCAGATTTGCAAATGGAAAAGATGCAAATAGAAGGAACGGATAAACGTATTGGTGGTATTTATTATTACATTCCAAATGAAAAGAATGTAAAAGATATTTCGAATAAGTTAAATGCGCATTTAGGTGTTACACCAAAACCAAATCGAAATGAATAAGTATAAAAAAAGGTTGGCCTCAGCCAATCTTTTTTTATGGAAATGGACTGCTTCATTTATTTTTAGTAGAAGGGCTACTAGTTTTTTCACGTCTACAGTTAAATCATTTTAATTTATATAAACAAAAGGTGCAATTGTACGATATACTAGAGGAAATAATTTGGTAATTAACTCCTGAAATAGAGAAAATAAATTCATCTCATTGCAAGTTGAAAGCGAATTGAATTGATGGAAGATCAAACAGGTTAAAACAAATCTTCTTGAAAGTTGTACATAGTGCAATCAAGAATTGGTATGAAAAGAATAAAGAGCTTGTTGAGGCAGGAACAACAATTTTGATAAAACTCCCATTATAATTCATATTTTAGATTGTTTATATAGTGTAATAAAATAAATAGATGTATAATTATATTGGGTGATTTATATATAAGATTAATAGGGAGAGGAATTCGATAGAATGGAAAAGGCTTTTAAAATTAAACGAGTTGCAGTTGTTTCAGTAGCGATTGCAATAGTAGCTATTGGGTATTTCATGTTTCAATCTATTACTTCACCAGCAAAAGCTGTTGCGAAGCAAGAAAATATAGTGCAGCTTGCAAGTGAACAACAGAAAGTTGAAATGAATAAAACGGCGCCAAGTCGTTTTAACGGAATGGAAAGAAAAGTTGCTTATCTTACATTTGATGATGGGCCAGGAAAATATACGGCTGAATTATTAAATATGTTAAAACAGCATGATGCGAAGGCGACATTCTTTTTAATTGGTGCGAATGTAAAACAGTTTCCTGATTTAGTAAAACGTGAAAATGCAGAAGGACATTATGTTGGAATGCATAGTATGACACACAATTTTGCGAAGTTATATAAAAATGGCGAATATGTTAATGAAATGAAAGAAGATCAAAGCTTAATCGCAAATATTATTGGAAAATCACCTCAATTAACACGTCCACCATACGGGTCGAAGCCTGGTTTAAATGAAGACCTTCGAAACAAAGTAGTAGAGGGTGGTCTTAAAGTGTGGGACTGGACAATTGACTCTTTAGACTGGAAATACAATAAAGTACCAGTGGATGCAGCGGCAGCGCAAATCGCTCAAAATGTATTAGCTGGTGCAACAAAACCGCAAGAAGTCATTTTAATGCATGACATTCACCCGCAATCAGTTGCTGCTGTGCCAGCAATTTTAAAGGGTCTAAAAGAAAAAGGTTATGAGTTTGAAGCATATCATGAAGAGAATCACTTCCCCGTGAACCTCTGGCATGATAACCGTATGTAATGGAGGAATTGAAGTTGAAATATGGAAAAGTAGCAGTAGTTGGAGCATTATCAGTAGGATTATTATCAGGTTGTTTCGGTGAAAAGCCAGAAGAAAATTTATTTACGGCTTTTGAAGCAGCATCTACACAAGAAAAATCTTTAGCAGATGACACAAAAAAATTAGAGAAGTTAGAAAAGCAAGGACAAGAACTTTATTCTCAAATTTTACAAGAAGGTAAAGAGCATAATGAAGCAGTTTCAAAGAAAATAGAGCAAGCTACTGCAAATGTAGACGAGCGTGAAAAAGTATTGAAAAACGAGAAGGAACAGTTAGAAAAAGCGCAGAAAGAAACGACACCCGTTCAAAAAAATATTGAAAAACTCGAAGATAAGAAATTACAAAAACAAGCAAAAACAGTAGAAGAATCGTATAAAAATCGTTATGATGCCTTCCAAAAGATGAATGAGAATTACACGAAGGCGTTAGCGACTGAAAAAGAACTGTATGAAAAATTAAAAGTAAAAGAAACGAAGTTAAAAGAAATTGGTGAAAAAGTTAAAACTGTTAATGAGTTAAATGTGGAAGCGCAAAAGGCGAAAGAACAATTTAATAAACATACAAAAGAGTATAATGATAATAAGTTAGCATTTTATAAAGATGCACAAATTAAAATTAAAGAACAAAAATAAAGAAAGATCTTAATTATAATAAAAAGCCGGGGAAACATTGTCAAAAATGTTTTTTCGGTTTTTTACTTTAAATGAATAGAAAAGACTGGAATTGATATCATAAAAGAGTTATAGTGGATTGTTCCAAGGGAAACATTGTAAAGTAAGGAGAATGAAATATGTCATATGAATTTTTATTCAAATTAGGTTTAGCACTCTTTTTAGGATTATTCATCGGAATAGATAGGCAGCTAAAGAATAAACCGCTTGGTGTGAAAACAAGTATGGTTATTTCCGTAGCGAGTTGTTTAATTACAATGGTTTCAATTGAATCAGTGAATGTTTATTCTGTACCGGGTCATACAAACATGGATCCAATGCGTCTCGCCGCTCAAATTGTTAGTGGGATTGGTTTTCTTGGAGCAGGGGTAATTTTACGAAGAAATAATGACGTTATTTCAGGATTAACGACAGCCTCTATGGTATGGGCCGCTTCAGCACTAGGTATTGCGATTGGTGCAGGTTTTTATATACAAGCGACGGTTGCTATGATTTTAATTATATTAGCGATTAACGTACTTCCGCAAATTGTGAAAATTGCAGGCCCTTATTCATTAAGACAAAAGGACTTATCTATAAAAATTACCGTAAACAAACATCGAGAGTTAGACGGGATTTTTAAGCAAATTAAAAATTTAAATATGCAAGTGAAACGAGTGAAAATTAAAGATATTGATAATGGGGCATCTCAGCAATTGGAAATGGTCATTTTAGCTCCAGAAGATTTATATACAACTGAATTATATAGTTCTTTAAAAGAAATCGATCATGTTGTTTCAGTAGAAGTTGAAAGTAGATAAAAAGAGTGATGAAAATTCACTCTTTTTTTAATGCATACAAAACATTTTGCTATAATTATTTTCTAAGGGGGATGAGTATGGTGGAGATACATATTAGAAGGGCAATAAAAGATGATATTTCGGCAATTGCAAAAGTGCATGTGGATAGTTGGAAAACAACGTATAAGGGGATATTCTCTAATGAAATTTTAGACAATATAACGTATGACCAACGAGAAAAGCTATGGGAAAGTATATTTCAAAAAGAAGACGGGCATCAATTTAGGTTTGTAGCAGAAACGTTAAATGGTAAAATAATTGGATTTATCGATGGGGGAGTTGAAAGAACAGGTGCATATAATTGTGATGGAGAATTATATGCAATATACATTTTACAAAAATATCAAGGAATGAAGATAGGACAAAGATTATTTCAAGCATTGCTATCGGAATGTAAAAAAGATAATATGCAATCTCTGTTAGTTTGGGTTGTTGCTAATAACCCTTCTAAAAAGTTTTATGAAAAATATAATCCGGAAAAAATTGACACGAAACTTTTAGAAAGACTAAATGTAGAAGAAATAGCATATGCTTGGCGAGATATGGATTGTTTATACAAATCACTATCAATCTAGAAAACGATAATGTTATTATGTAAACTTAATTTACGAGAATGAAAAAATACATCAATTATTATATTGGTGTATTTTTTTGTTGACGGATTAAATGTTTTGAAAAGGTGAAAAGTTTAGTTAGATAAAAAAATTCTGAAATATATCTTGAAATGATTATCATTATCAATTAAAATCATAGTTGATAATAAAATTCAACTGTCAGAAGTTTCACAAAAAAATGATAGTGTTCGTCTAAAAGAGGAGGAGCAGTATGCAGCATGCGAAACAAATCGCGGAACATGCAACAATACAAAGCTTTTTAAATTGTTATTTAAGAGAAACAGGAAGTGGAGAATGGATTACGGAGGATAAAAGGATAGAAAATATTTTCTGCCATTCATTTCAAAGAGACGCTATCCCCACTTATTTATGCTGCCCTTTATCGGCACAAAACGTTACTTTGTATGGGGAAGTTATATATAGATCGTCAACGGACCGTCATCTATTTGGAGAACAATTTTATTACCAAATTGGCGAAAATAAAAATGTTATTAAAGCAGATTATATTACGGTTATTATGTTTTTAATAAAGGAAATGTCTATTAACTATGGAGAAGGTACGAATCCTGATGAACTTATGCTTCGAGTTATCTGTAGTTGTCAAAATATTGAGAAGTTTATACAAGGAAGGGAGCAGGATACAGCTGAATTATATGGTTTCCATACGACTTTTATAGAGGCGGAGCAATCTTTATTATTTGGACATTTAACTCATCCTACACCAAAGAGTAGACAAGGTATATTGGATTGGAAAAGTTCAATGTATTCTCCTGAATTAAAAGGGGAGTGCCAACTTCACTATTTTCGGGCACATAAAAGTATAGTAAGTGAAAAGTCATTGTTACAAGATTCTACAACGGCGATGATAAAAAAGGAATTAAAGAACGATGAAAAGGTAGGTCAAGAATTTATTGAAGAGTACTGTCAAGAAGATGAATATTCATTAATTCCAATCCATCCGCTACAAGCAGAATGGCTATTACATCAATCTTATGTGCAAAATTGGATGAATCAAGGTGTACTTGAATATATCGGTCCAGTAGGTAAGTGTTATATGGCGACATCATCACTTAGAACGCTATATCATCCTCATTCGAAGTATATGTTCAAGTTTTCATTCCCTGTAAAGGTCACGAATTCAATGCGTATTAATAAATTGAAGGAACTTGAGAGTGGACTTGAAGGTAAGGAAATATTGAATACTAAAATTGGAGAGGTGCTAGAAAAGTTTCCGGGATTTGATTTTATATGTGATCCGGCATTTATTACTTTAAAATACGGGGCACAAGAGTCTGGATTTGAAGTGATTATTCGAGAAAACACATTTTATAGTGAAAATGAAAATGATGCAACGCTTATCGCTGGATTAGTACAAGATGCAATTCCGGGTGAAAGAACTCGTTTAGCAAATATTATCCACCGCTTAGCGGATTTAGAAGGTAGAAGCTGTGAAGAAGTAAGTTTAGAGTGGTTTAGACGATATATGAATATCTCTTTAAAGCCGATGGTATGGATGTATTTACGTTATGGCGTTGCATTAGAAGCGCATCAACAAAATAGTGTTGTTCAATTGAAAGATGGTTATCCAGTTAAGTTTTACTTCCGTGATAATCAAGGTTTTTATTTCTGCAATTCAATGAAGTCAGTGCTAGATAATGAACTAGCGGGTATTGGCGAACGTACTGGGAATTTATATGACGATTACATTGTAGATGAAAGATTTCGTTACTATTTAATTTTTAATCATATGTTTGGACTAATTAACGGTTTTGGTACAGCAGGATTAATAAAGGAGGAAATTCTTCTTTCAGAATTAAGGTCTGTACTTGAAGCGTTCCTTCCATATAACCGCGAACCTTCTACATTTTTAAGTGAATTGTTGGAAGAAAATAAATTGGCATGTAAAGCAAATTTGCTAACGAGATTTTTCGATGTTGATGAACTGACAAATCCTTTAGAGCAAGCAATTTATGTACAAGTAGATAATCCACTCGTTAGAGAAGTGGCTGTTCGTTCATAAGTAGTGCTAAAATTTCACGTAATACAAATAATGGAATTTGATATTCCGTATTATAGCGGAGGGATTTATGAAAGAAGAAGTTTATCACATAAAAATATTGAAGGCACTCCAATCAAAAGAGTACATTTCAGTAAGAAGAAGAGTATTCCGGCAATTAGTAGAATCGTTAATTTATGAAGAAATCATTACGCCGATTCGTATACAAAAGGGAGAGCAAATACTTTTTATTATACAAGGTCTTGATGAAAAGGATCAAAATGTAATGTACCAATGCTATGGGCAAGAACGTATGACATTTGGGCGTATTTGTTTACATGACTCATTAATAATGAGAGTTCAAGATGAGGAAGAAGAAATACAATCAGTTTCACAATTTTTACAGGAGATTTTTCGGATTGTTCAAGTGGATCGAACGAAATTGGATTCTTTTATTCAAGAATTAGAACAAACAATCTTTAAAGATACGATTGCACAATATGAGAGAAGTTGTGAAGAAGACTATCTTGCGAAATCTTATGATGAGCTTGAAAGTCATTTAATAGATGGACACCCGTATCATCCTAGTTATAAAGCACGCATTGGGTTTCAATATCGTGATAATTTTCAATATGGATTTGAATTTATGCAACCAATGAAAATTATATGGATTGCAGTTCATGAGAAATATACGACTGTAGGATATGAAAGTGAAGAGAGTTATAACTGTACCTTTAAAGAAGAAATTGGTGAAAAGAAAATCGAAGAGTATATGGATCGTATTCGAACAATGGACTGTGATTCGAAGAAGTACATGTTTATACCTGTTCATCCTTGGCAGTGGGAGAACTTTATTATTCCGAATTATACTGACCATATACAGGGTAAATATATTATTTATTTAGGGAAATCAGAAGATGATTATTGCGCGCAGCAGTCGATGCGGACATTAAGAAATGTTACGAATCGAGAGAAACCATATGTAAAGTTATCAATGAATTTACTCAATACTTCAACTATCCGTACATTAAAACCACATTCGGTTGTGAGTGCACCTGCTATATCGAATTGGTTAAAAGATATAGTAAATCATGACCCTTATTTAAGGGATGAATCGCGTTTAATTTTGTTAAATGAATTTTCGAGTGTTACGTACGATGCGAATAAAAAAGCTACGTATGGCTCATTAGGATGTATTTGGCGCGAAAGCGTTCACAAATATTTAGATAAGAAAGAAGAGGCAATCCCATTTAACGGTTTATATGCCAAGGGGAAAGATGGGACACCAACTATTGACTTGTGGTTAAAGAGATATGGAGTAGAAAGCTGGTTACAATTGCTTATTCAAAAAGCAATTATCCCAGTTGTACACCTCGTTGTAGAGCATGGAGTCGCATTAGAATCACATGGACAAAACATGATTTTAGTTCATGAAGAGGGAATACCAGTCCGTATTGCACTAAAAGATTTTCATGAAGGACTGGAGTTTCATCGTCCATTTTTGAAAGAACTCGAAAAATGTCCAGACTTTACTAAAATGCATAAAACATATGCGAATGGTCAAATGAATGATTTCTTTGAAATGGACCGTATTGAATGTTTGCAAGAAATGGTTTTAGATGCGCTTTTCCTATTCAATCTAGGTGAACTGGCTTTCGTGCTGGCAGATGAGTATCAGTTGAAAGAGGAACAATTTTGGATCATTCTTGTTGAAGAAATAGAAGATCATTTTGAAAGATTTTCGCATTTGAAAGAACGTTTTGAAGCATTACAATTATATGCACCTACATTTCATGCAGAGCAATTAACGAAGCGTCGTTTATATATGGATGTGGAATCGCTTGTTCATGAAGTTCCAAATCCATTGTATAGAGCAAAGCAACTTACAATACAAAAATCAGTTGTTACAGGGGGAAATCATGCTAATCGTTAATAAACAAGAATTTAGCAAATATGATTTTGAATTGAGATTACAAGGTTACGAGGGAGTGGAACAATTTCAAGAAGCAGAAGGAAATAGATTTGCACTTTGTCTGAAAAATCCATTCGATATTATTACGCTTGTGTTTTTCCTAAAAGAAAAAAGAGCATCTGTACTACTTATTCATGAAGATACGCCAAAGGATACAGCTATTGAAATGGCAAAGCGCGCAAAGTGTACTGCACTTTTATACGGAGAAAGTAACGACTTTACAAAATTAGAAGTTCCAAATCTATTACAAGAAGAACCGTCTTTATTGCAGTATAGTTCAGGTACAACAGGAGAGCCAAAACTGATTCGTAGAGCATGGACGGAAATTGAAACAGAAATTGCTGCTTACAATGAAGCTTTAAAATGTGAAGAAGACGAAGTGCCAATTGTAATGGCTCCAGTTTCACATTCATACGGATTAATTTGTGGCACGTTATCAGCAATTACGAGAGGTAGTAAGCCTATAATCATTACAAATAAAAACCCTAAATTCGCATTAAATATAGTTCGTAATACCGAAAAACATATCATATACGCAGTACCACTTATGTTACATATTATGGGGAGTTTTCCACAAGGGACTTTTCAGTTTCATAAAATTATGACATCAGGATCACCTTTGCCAGAAACGCTATTTTATAAGTTAAAGGGCATGACGAAATACATGATGCAGCAGTACGGCTGTTCTGAAGCTGGTTGCATTAGTATATGTCATACTATGGAAACACATTTGGATTTAGGAAAACCACTTCCTCATGTAAGTATTAACATAGGTTCAAATGAAGATGAACCTGAAGAAATCGTAGTGAAAATTGCTGAAAAGGAGATCTATACAAAAGATTTAGGTTATAGATCTGAGCAAGGCCTTCATTTCATGGGGCGAATAGATGATGTTATTAATGTGTCCGGTCTAAAGGTATTTCCTATAGAAGTGGAAGAAACGATGCTTCGATTAGAAGGTATTCAGGAGGCGATTGTATACCGGGGCAAGCATCCTGTGATGGGAGAAATAGTAAAAGCGAAAGTAGTCTCTCGTATTGAACCAGTACAAATACGAGAATGGTGCATACAGCATTTACCGTCTTATAAAGTGCCACATGAAATTGAAAATGTAGCAGAGATTCCGAAAAATAAAACAGGGAAAGTAAGTCGGAAGTTATTAGAGATGGGAGAGATAACAACATGAGTCGTGAAATGTTAAAAGAAGCAGTTTTAAGTATTATGAGAGAAAAAATGGAACTGAAAAATGTAACGCATTTAGAAGAAACGATGCGTTTAAATCAAGATTTATATATAGATTCGGTAATGATGTTACAGCTTATAGTATACATAGAAATGGATTTAAAGCTATGCGTTCCAGAGGATGAGATAGACCCAAAGGCGTTTCTTACTGTAGGATCTTTGCTTGACTTTATGGAAGAGTTACAGCCGTTACACGAAATAAATGTGAATAACTAACTTTTTAGGAAAGTGGATGAGAGTATGACTTCAATTAAAGTTCACTGTTTAGTGAGTTGTTTTTGTGAAATTATAAAAAGGCGTAGCGATATAGATTTCCGTCCATTTTATTTCGGATTATGGGATGGAGATTTTGATATAACAGAAGGCGGGATTATTTCTTATCATTCCGAAAACATTAATCATGATAACTACTTACTTTGGTATGAAAAATTGTATGGCATTAAAGTGAACGAATGGTACGATCATTCAAAAGATAAAAGTAGCAATGTAGAAACATTTTTAGAATTAGTAGAAAATAAGCCGGAAAATCGTTACGTAATTGTAATGGTTGATATGTCTTTATTGCCTGAGAGAGAAAATAAGTTTCATCAAAAACCGTTTCCGCATTACTTAATGATATCGAAGACAGAGAAAGAAGAGGAATGGTTCATGCTTGATCCTGATTTTCGCTGGGAAGGGAATATGGAAAGAGAAAAAGTGCTCCATTCTGTTAAAGACAACCCATTTGGTGGAGGCTATTTCATTGATATAGAAGGAATTCAGGAGCCAACACAAGAGATGGTAGAAAGTTATTTCATGGAAACATTCAAAAAAGATGATAATGAACTAACAATGGAATTAAAAAAATTAATAATAAAAATGGTAAATGAAGAGGGTGGGTATTCACTTTCCGGGCTCGTAACGGCAGTAAAGCAAATACCCGTATTGGCAATACGTAAATATAGCTATGAACATGCCTTTGCATACTTCCGTGAAACTTTACAATATTCGGAGCAAGAATTTGATTATTGGTGTGATCGAGTGGAAGACATTGTACAAGGATTTACAAATGTACAGTACCGTGCTATTAAAATGGCAATGACAAATAATAAAGATATGTTATTACCAATTGTTGAGAAACTTGATGAAATGAATACAATTGAACTGCAGATTAAGGATGAACTAGAGAAACAGTTTCTGTTATGGAAAGAAATGATAACAAATCAGTCTTTCTTAACTAATACAAGTTCATTGAATTTAAGATAAGGGAGTTCAAACCAATGAAATATTCGCTATGTACAATTTCATTTCGCCATCAACTAATTTCATTTACTGATATTGTTCAATTTGCATACGAAAACGGTTTTGAAGGAATTGAGTTGTGGGGGACCCATGCACAAAATTTATATATGCAAGAGCGTGAAACGACAGAACGAGAAATAGATTATTTAAAGGATAAAAATTTAGAAGTTACGATGATAAGTGATTACTTGGACATATCATTATTAGCGGATTTTCAAAAAACGATGGAAAAATGTGAACAGCTGGTAACACTAGCTAATTGGTTTAATACAAATAAAATTCGTACGTTTGCCGGGCAAAAAGGTAGTGAGGATTTCTCGGAACAAGAGAGAAAAGAGTATGTGGAACGAATTCGCATGATTTGTGATCTATTTGCTCCGCATAATATGTATATACTATTAGAAACACATCCAAATACGTTAACGGATACTTTGCCGTCTACTTTGAAATTGTTAGAAGAAGTAAATCATCCATATTTAAAAATAAACCTTGATTTTCTTCATATATGGGAGTCTGGTGCAGACCCTGTAGACAGTTTTCATCGATTAAAGCCGTGGATACAACATTACCATTTTAAGAATATATCATCAGCGGAGTATTTACACGTGTTTGAACCAAATAATGTATATGCCGCTGCTGGAAGTCGTGTAGGAATGGTTCCATTATTTGAAGGTATTGTAAACTATGATGAAATCATCCGGGAAGTGAGAGATACTGATCATTTTGCTTCGCTTGAATGGTTTGGGCATAATGCGAAAGATATATTGAAAGAAGAAATGAAAGTATTAACGAATAGAAAATTAGAAGTAGTAAGTTCATAAGGTGAAATGATGAAAGAGTCTCGTTTAGGAGACTCTTTTTTTATTTTATCAATAACCAAAAATTACCATGTATTTAATTTCGGATTTGATACAGTTTAATATATATAAGGAGGTGATCGGTAATGGCTAGAAATCGTAACGCTAATCAATTAGCATCACATGGAGCACAAGCAGCTCTAGATCAAATGAAATATGAAATTGCACAAGAGTTTGGTGTACAGCTTGGGGCTGATACTTCTTCACGTGCAAACGGTTCTGTAGGCGGTGAAATTACAAAACGCCTTGTAGCGATGGCAGAACAACAGCTTGGTGGCGGATATACTCGCTAAATGTAGAAGGTTATAGGAGAAAGGAAGGATTCTTCCTTTCTTTTTTATTTTCAATTAATTGGTATGGATATATTGTGAACAGGATTCAAAGAATAGGAGTAATGCTATATTTTACCCAATTTCTTTTGTTGTAAATGGAAAGTAGTAAAGATGAAATAGCCCTGGTGGAATGTAAACATAATTTCCAGCAGGGCTATTATATGGTAAGAAATATATGATGAAAGGTTCCGAAATCAACATGTTAAAAAAAGAAAACTGTTGTTTAATTGCACTTGCATCAGTTCCACTTGTTATGACGCTAGGTAATTCAATGCTTATTCCAATCCTGCCAACCATTGAAAAGAAATTACATATTTCATCTTTCCAAGTATCCATGATAATTACAATTTATTCTATCATTGCAATTATACTTATACCGATTGCTGGTTATTTATCAGATAGATGGGGACGAAAGATGGTAATGGTTCCAAGTTTATTAATTGCAGCTATTGGAGGAGCGATAACGGGATGGGTATCATGGAAAGTTGATAACCCTTATGTTTGGATTCTTATCGGAAGAGCAATTCAAGGGATAGGTGCTGCTGGTGCTATGCCAGTTGTCATACCATGTGTCGGTGATTTATACAAAGATGAAAAACAGGTTAGTGCAGGTTTAGGAATCATTGAGACGTCAAATACATTTGGAAAAGTATTGAGTCCCATATTAGGATCAGCTCTTGCAGCAATTGTATGGTTCTTACCATTTTGGGCGATTCCAGTTTTATGTGTAATATCGATTGTTTTACTACTGGTACTAGTAAAGGCGAAGAAACAAGAAGAAGAAGCTCCACCACTTAAGGAATTTATTCAATCTATTATCTCTACGTTTCGAGAAAAGGGAAGATGGTTAATTGCCATTTTTATACTAGGTGCAATTATTATGCTTATTTTATTCGGAATACTTTTTTATCTGTCAACTATACTGGAGTCGAAGTACGATATTCATGGTATATGGAAAGGGTGTGTACTCGCTATTCCTTTACTTGTACTATCACTTAGCTCATATATGGCTGGTAAAAAAATTGGAGATAAACAAGATATTATGAAAAAGTGTATCTATATTGGATTTTTACTGGCTGCTGCATCTGTCTTCTTACCTTTATTTCTAAAAGGAATCTATTTGCTACTTCTTTGTCTCGTTATTATGGGGGGAGGAATTGGTATGGCGTTACCATGTCTAGATGCTCTTATTACACAAGGGATTGAAAAAGAGCAGAGGGGGACAGTTACGTCATTTTATAGTTCAATGCGATTTATCGGTGTAGCAGCTGGACCACCCCTGTATTCTTTTTTTATGAAAGGGGCAGACCATGAAGTGTTTTATTTAACAAGCATCTTCGCTGCTATTGGTGCTGTCATAGCAATTATTTGGATTAAACCAGCAAAAGATGAAATGATGTTAAAACAGAAACCGGAACCAACTTCATAATGCGAAAGAGAATTGCATGCCAATTACATAACATGCAATTCTCTTTAATTAGTTAGGAAAAACAACTTGTTTTAACATATAAAGTGCGACTCCCCATATGAGTAGCCCTGAAATTTTATTTAATACTATAATCGTTTTTCCTGTTGAGTCAAATCCTTTTAGAAATTTTCCAGCAAAAGCTAAACTAATAAACCAGATCCAAGAAACTATAATTGTTGCAAAAGTGAAAGCCCATTTCTCACTTCCTATGTACTGTATAGAGTTTGTTCCGATTACACCAATTGTGTCTAAAATTGCGTGTGGATTTAGTAATGAAACTGATGCGGCGAAAATAATTTGATTTTTTAAAGGCATGCTTTTTTCTTGTTTTACATCATTTGAAGGATCGCTTCTCCAAATAACCCAGCCCATATACATAAGAAAGAAAAATCCAATCATATACAAGGTGGTTGTTAACCAAGAGAAAGTTAAGAGGACAAGGGAGACACCTTGTACAGCAATTAATATTAATAATGTATCACATATAGATGCAGTCAAGACTACAGGAGCAGCTCGCCAAATATTTGGTTGACTAGCGCCTTGGTTAAAGACGAAAACATTTTGGACACCTAATGGAATGATAAGACCAAATGCAAGGATGATACCGTGAATAATTGCTTCACTCATCAGATTACCTCCTACTTAATTTGATTAATTATGATAGTCTATATTGTATAGAAGAAATGAAAATTTGTATCCATCCATATGGTTGGATAGGTTACCAACCATAAAGTATGTGAGGTGAGATAATGGAAAGGCTCGTTTGGAAACCTAATATGTCTTCATCTGTTCCTTTGTATAAACAAATAGAATCTTATATAAAAGAGAGAATTGTTAATGGGGAATGGACAATTGGAACTAAATTACCTTCACAAAGAGATTTGGCGCATACGTTTGAAGTGAATCGAAGTACAATTGTAATGGCTTTCGATGAATTAGTAGCAAAAGGGTATGTTGAGGGGAATGGCCGGAAGGGAACAATTGTTATAAATAATAGTGAGAGTACTTCTACATATGCCCCGCCTCCAAACTGGCAGTCTTATGTAGAAACAGGACTTCATTATCCGAATCTTCCTGCTGTACAAGAGATTAATCAAGCTGAATTTACTCCCAATGTAATTCGATTAGGAACAGGTGAACTTTCACCGAGTCTCTTGCCTGAGAAAAAGATGAAGGGTATTATTAATAAAATTCTACAATCAAATGTTACACTTGGGTATGAGGAACCGAAAGGAAATCTCCATTTAAGAGGAAAAATTGCGGAATATTTAAAAGGGCATGGGGTATATGTATCTCCTGACTCTATTTTAATTGTTTCGGGAGCAATCCAAGCACTGCAACTTATTTCTATGGGGCTTCTTCCGAAAGGAGCGTCAATTTTATTAGAAAAACCATCATATTTATATTCGCTTAATGTATTTCAATCAGCAGGAATGCGCTTGATTGGAATACCAATAAATGAGAATGGTATAAATACTTCCTATATCACAAAATATAAGAAACAATTTAACGCATCTATTTTATATACAATCCCATCTTTTCATAATCCGACCAATTTTAGTATGAACGCTAAGAAGAGGGAAGAAGTGATGGAGATATGTAATGAAATTGGATTACCTATTATTGAGGACGCGGTATATCAAGATTTATGGTTCGATGCACCAGTTTCAAAGCCTTTAAAGGCATATGATAAAAATGGTATCGTGCTACATATTGGAAGTATGTCCAAAGTCATTAGTCCTGGTTTAAGAATTGGGTGGGTTGTTGGATCAGAATCAGTTATTCAAAGGTTAGCAGATATAAAAATGCAAACTGATTATGGTTCAAGTTCTATATCCCAGCAGATTGCAGCGGAGTGGTTTGAAAATGGATTGTATGATGAACATTTACAGTTTGTAAGAAGTGAATTGAAAAAACGTAGAGATTTTATGATAAGTATGTTAGAAAAGTATTGTAGTGGCATTGCAACTTGGCATGAGCCAGTAGGAAGCTTTTACATTTGGCTACATATAAATCTACCAATTTCGAATCGTAGTTTATTTGAAAAAGCTTTACAAGAAAAGGTGTTGTTAAACCCAGGCACTTTGTATGATAGAAGTGCTAACCAATTTTTACGTCTTTCTTATTCCTATGCAACTGTAGAAGAAATTGAAGTTGGAATAAAAAAGATTGCGCAATTAATTAAAATATAAAAGGAGAAAACCATGAAACAATATGTGATTTGCCAAATTATCGATGGGGATAAATATTTAGCTGCTTATGCAGAGACAAAACAGGATGCAGTTGAAAAAGCAGAACTGTTAGGATTAAGAACTGGAAACCGTTACATAGTAATTACCGCAGAAGAAGCTGAAGGGTTAACTTATCCTTAAATAATGGGAGAGTACATAAGAAGTAAATAAGCCTAATAATGTACTATACTATTAGGCTTATTTACTATTAAAGTGTGACAGGGAAAATAATATAATTATGAGTCAAGTTGACGGAAATACCGATTTGTTTTTCGATCCTGATTTCCGTCTCTATATTCATCAACATATTGTCTGAAGTTCCAGGATTGTAAAAACTTATTAGCTGCATTATAACCAGAGTTATAGAGCCATTCTTTCTCTTCTTTAGTTAGTTGAAAATTAGTACTGGTAATGCTTCCTGTTGGAATTGTAATAGTTCTAGCCTTTGATTCTTTATCTAAATGCCGTAAATCATGAGCTTGCATCATCGTTTTAAATAATCCTTTGAACATGGAAATAGGTTCGTCATAGTGGGCGGGATCAGCTTGAATCTCATCTTTTACAAAATGAAATCCAAAGGTAGGCCAGCGAGGAGAAGTCGGTGAATCGAAAATCCAAATTGGGTAATTACTTAAAATCCCGCCATCAACCATATAACAAGGCTGCTTCCATTTTGGTGTTCTCCATTTTACTGGCTCAAAGAAGAAAGGGATTGTACTACTCATTCTTACTGCTTTAGCGATTGAGAAGCGATAATTTAAAAATCCGTAGTTTGGTAAGTCATCGGGAAAAATAACCATTTTACCATTGCTTATATCTGAAGCAATAATTTTGAGCTTATTCAAATCGGATAAGTCTGTAAACAAATGAATTCCTTTTTTTCTAAGCAGGTCTTCTAGCCATTCTTCGAGAAATACATTTGAATAAATACCTAGAGTAGACCAAGCGCTTAATCCTTTACCAATAAAGGGGATTTTATCAAGAAAAGTTTTTTTAGTGAATTTTTCATAATCAATGTCTGTTACAATCGTCTTTAATTCGGAACAAGAATATCCTGCTGCTAGAAGAGCTGCAATAATAGCGCCGGCTGATGTTCCAGCTAAACGTTCCCATTCATATCCTTTTTCGGCTAACGCGCAAATTGCCCCTACATGAGCAATTCCGCGTACACCGCCTCCTTCAAAAACACCATCAATTTTCATTGAACATACTTCCTTTCTAAAAAATGAAAATGGAAAAAAAGCACGTATTGTACGTGCTTTTTTACAATAGTTTTTAAGTTTACTAGCAGCCTACAAAGCCGCCCCAACAGCTAGCTCCGATGATGATTAGAAGGATAAATAAAACGATTAATAAAGCGAAACCTCCATAACCACAACCGCCACCACAACTACCGCCGTAACCGTAACCACCGCCGTAACCGCCGCAACTATATCCGTAACCCATGTGGAATTCCTCCTTAAATTAAAAATAAAAATGAACGAGGGGAAAATGTACTGGAAGAAATAAAGAACTATCGTGTTTGTAGGAACAATGTATACTATGCTTTTTTAAACTTGTTCGCGTACGAGGGATAAGCCCGTTTTTTGGAGGGCTTGTTGAATTTACAATGAATGAAGTATAATCTTTGTGCTATGATACAAATAAGTATGTAAATGTAAGGAGAATTTATGGAACAGAAAATTGAAATATTAATTGATAAATATGAACTAACACATTTGAAACAGGAACTTATTAATACTGTATTTCCTTGTGTAAAAGTTGTGCCAAAACAACAGGAAATAATTGCGATAGGCAGTTCGAAAATGAGCGGAGTTCCTGATTTGCCAAATACATTTGAATATCCAACATACAAAGAGAATCCGTTACGTTTTATCGCACAATTTAATTTAAGTGATTTACAAAACGTTGGTATGGATCACAATCTTCCTAAGACAGGGATGTTATATTTCTTTAGTATTGAAAATTACTTTGAAGAAGATGTGGATCCAACCGAAGCTGGACGTGTACTTTATTATGATATCCCTGTAGAGCAATTACGTAGAGCAGATGAAATACAAGCGAAATATAACCAGTGTGTAATTAATTTTGAACTGACATATAAATTGCCAGAGCTTTTCATTGAAGATGAGGCGGATTCAGATCGTTTCTTGCAATTACTTGAAGAGCTAATCCCAGACAACTATGATAATCATCAAATGTTTGGAGAACCATTCTCTGTACAAGATGAGGTATTGTACGAGACTGGACAATATATGGGGATAGATCCACAGCATATGACGCTCTTATTCCAAATTGATTCAGATACTAAAAATTGTAATATGATGTGGGGAGATTTAGGGATGCTTTATTTCTGTATTGGAAATGAAGACTTGAAAAATCGCCATTTTGAAAATACATGCTGTGTGTTACAAACTTGCTAAAAAAAGGGTTGTTCTTTTTCTAAAAGAACAACCCTTTTAAAAATGTTAAATATGCATAATCTCATATGACCTATTTTGAAAAGTATTGTATACTCTGAAACTATACGATACTTTTTTGTATAGTTATAGAATGTAAGGAGTGACAAGATGGGAAAGACAAGTAAGTATGTGACAGCTGCCGCACTTTGTTCAACTATAGTAATGGGAGGCTTACAGGCGTCAGCTGTATCTTATGCGGCTACGAATCCGACTACAGTGACAACACAATCAGATGCAAAGTTGTTAAATGATTTCAGAAAAGAATTAAAAAAACAGATTGATAATAGAGAAGAAAATATTACAATCACATATAAAACAAAAGATAGAAATGCTAGAAATATTATGGACCAATTGTATGGCGAGTTTAATAAAATTGTAGATGCTGATGAGTATGTAAAATATAATGTAGCGTCTACTAAATATTCTATAAAAGGGATGCCAGGGAATTATACATTTACATTACAAGTGAAGTATCGTGAATCAAAAGAGCAAACACAGTATGTAAAGTCTCAGGCGAAAGCAATTGTAAATTCTATCATTAAACAAGGCATGGATGAACATGAAAAAGTGAAAGCTATTCATGATTATGTTGTGAAAGAAGTATCATATGATACTTCTTATCAAGCATATACAGCGTATGAAGCGTTAGCGAATCGTTCTGCCGTTTGCCAAGGATATACATTGTTAACATATCAATTACTAAAAGAAGCAGGTATTCAAAATCATATTGTAACAGGTACAGGGAATGGACAAGCTCACGCATGGAATTTAGTGAACATTGATAACAAGTGGTACCACCTTGATACTACATTCGATGATCCAGTTCCTGATAAAGCTGGGCGCGTAACATATTCATATTTTAATATGTCTGATGAACAATTAAGCAAAGACCATGAATGGGATCGTAGTGAATATCCAGTGGCAACTACAAGCTACTTCAACGAATTAACAAGCAAAATAAAAGCCGGTAGTTCAAAAACTGCTGTATATGAACAAATGTTAAAAGAAACAAATTTAAAGTATTTATCTGCACAATACGGAGCGGAAAATTACAATGAGTTTAAGAAAAAATTACAGCAACAATTTGCTTCCAAGCCAGAAAAAGTAGAAGTACGATATAAGCAGTCCATGGATGGAACGATGCAAGATATAAAGAAAGTATTAAATGAAATAACTTGGCCAAAAGGTGCAAAGCGTGTATCTTATCAAGTTGCGCCATATAGTGCAATGACAGGTTATTCATTAGCGACAATTACATTTACGTATTAATGAAAAAGAGCATCTTTAAAAGGTGCTCTTTTTACGTTTGAGTATAATTCTAGTGACTATTTAGAATTATGTGATAAAATAATTGAAAATAGAGGATGTGATAGCTGAATGAATTTGTTCGAAAATAATATATTTGCATTGATATATTTTTGTCTAGTAATCGGACTTATCGTTTTGTTTTTTGTATCATTTACTCTGTTCATTAAAAGATTATTGCAAAACAACACTATGAAAAAACAACATGTGATTAATATGAATCAGAAGTTAGATCGGATTATTGAATTGCTTGAAAAAGATAAAAAAGAATAATGGAAGATGGATAAAAAGGAGAAGCAGATGGCGAATTATATAAAGGAATTACGTGAAAAAATAGGGCATGATTATGTTATTTTGAATTTTGCAGGAGGTTGTGTATTTAATGAATTTGGTGAAGTGCTTCTGCAAAAAAGAGGAGACTTTAATGCTTGGGGATTTCCAGGCGGTGCAATGGAAATCGGGGAATCTGCGGCAGAAACTGCGATTCGAGAAATAAAAGAAGAAACAGGATATGATGTGAAAATTGATGAGCTCATTGGTGTGTATACGAAATATTTTCAAGCATATCCGAATGGAGATCAGGCACAGGCAATTGTAATATTCTTTAAGTTTTCAATCGTTGGAGGGAATACAAAAATAGACGGTGATGAAACGTTAGATTTGCAGTTTTTCCCTTTAGACAAAATGCCGCCATTGTTTAATAAACAACATGAAGATTGCTTGCAGGATTTATTAGAGAAAAGAGTAGGGGTATATCGTTAACGTATAAAAAAGAAGCTAAATGAGATTAGCTTCTTTTTTATGTTCTATTTCCACCAATCATCAAACATTGACGCTGGTACTTGTCTTTTATGTTCACTCACTTTGTAACGCTTCTCAATCTTTTCAGCAACGTCAGCTGGAACGGATTTACCTTCTAAATAGTCATCTAATTGATCGTAAGTAATGCCTAGCTCTGTTTCATCAGCTTGACCTGGTTTTTCATCTAATAAATCAGCTGTTGGCATTTTTAAGTAAAGTCGCTCGTCTGCACCTAATTCTTGTAATAAATCACGTCCTTGGCGTTTCGTTAATCCCGTTAATGGTAATAAATCTGCACCGCCATCTCCGAATTTTGTGAAGAAACCTGTTACAGCTTCAGCAGCATGATCAGTTCCGATAACGAGTAGCCCTTGTTGTCCGCCGATTGCGTATTGTGTAACCATACGGATACGCGCTTTAACGTTCCCTTTATTGAAATCTGTTAATGATTCGTCTAATAAGTTTTCGTATTGATTTGAGAAAGCATCAACTGTTGAAGCGATATCGAAAGCAACAGACTGATCAGCTTGAATAAATTGTAATGCTAATTGTGCATCATCTTCATCTTTTTGTACTTTGTATGGAAGACGTACGGAGATAAACGTTGCGTTACCACCTTCATTACGAACTTCTTCGACTGCAAGCTGTGCTAAACGTCCTGCTAGTGTAGAGTCTTGTCCGCCGCTAATTCCAAGTACAAATCCTTTTGCACCTGTAGTTTTTAAATAATCTTTTAAGAAATCAATTCGTTTACGAATTTCTACTTTCGGATCAATTACAGGCTGAACATGTAATGCTTTCATAATTTGTTCTTGTAATGTCATTATGTTTTCCTCCTATTCATATTAAAGCGGTAAATAAGTTTATATGTATATTGGTACATACTTCTATCCTTTATTATTTCGCAAAACTAACGAATATACAATAGGATGCGTGTATGAATGTAGTCATTATAATGAAACTGTTTTATATAAGCAATTGTTTAAAACCTTTCAATAATGTAAGGTTTTTGTCATTTGAATCGATGGAAGGTATTTCCGAACTTTACTAATATAAAAGTATAGTTAGTAGAAGGGCGGAGAAGTAGTATGAACATTAGAGAACTCGCATTTCGAAATGTAACGCGAAATAGACGAACATACTCAGCTTATTTTTTGAGTAGTGCATTTGCAATTATGGCCTTTTTTGTGTATTCATTTTTTGCGTTTCATCCGGCATTAAGTGCTGGAGAATTAGGACAGTACGTATTCGTAAGTATGTCTTTTGCGCAGTCTATTATTTACTTATTTACATTCTTCTTTATTTTATATTCAATGGGAATGTTTTTAAAAACGAGAAAGCGTGAACTAGGAATTTTAATGATGCTAGGTATGACGAAATATCAATTAAAGCGTCTTATCTTCTTTGAAAATATAATGATTGGAATAGGAGCAATAATTTTTGGGATTCTTTCAGGTATGTTGTTTTCAGGGATATTAATATTTGTAGCTCCGATGATATTAAAACTAGATATCTCTTTATCCTATTACATACCGATGAAAGCGATTGTTGTAACGAGTATTATGTTTTTCGTATTATTTATGATCATTTCATTGTTTAGTGCAGGAATGGTTCGTAAAAATAAAATTATGAAATTGTTTAGAGGATCAGCAGAGGCGAAGCCAGAACCGAAGGCATCTATAATTTCTTCTATATTAGCAGTATTATTGCTTAGCGCTGGTTATGCAGGAGCTCTTATGTCACATGGTGCAATGGTATTTATAATGATGATTCCTGTTACAACGGTAGTCATTATTGGTACGTATTTGCTGTACAAGCAGTTGAGCGTCTTTATTATTCGATTATGTAAAAAAAGCAAACGTTTCTATTGGACACAGACAAATATTATTACTTTGTCAGATTTAGCATACCGTATGAGAGATAATGCAAGGATGTTCTTTATTGTAACGATTATTTCAACAGTAGCATTTTCAGCAATAGGTACATTGGTTGGGTTTGCTTCGATGACGAAAGAAATTATGGACAGACCAATTGCGTTTCACTATCAGTCTAAGCAAGGTAATAGCAATGAGCCACAGCATCTGAAAATCATTGACGAAGGATTAAAGAAACATAATATAGCAGCTTCAAAAATAAATATTTCATCGAAGAAAACGGAGGAGCAGTCGTTAAGAAGCGCCATTTTTATAAAAGAATCAGATTATAAAGAATATGCAAAGTTAACAGGAGAACCATTTAATACTGTATCAAATAAAGAGGCTTTATTTTTGTCAGTCGAAATACCCGGACCACCGATGAAAGAAAGAAAAGAAATTACTTTACCAAATATGAATGAACCTTTAAATGTGAAAAAAGTTAATACTTCTTCATTAAGTAAAATACTAAGAGGTAATGTGTATGTAATCTCTAAAAATCAATATGATTCATTACAAGATGGATTTAAAGAAGAAAAAGATTATATGTATAAAACACAATCCGCGAAAGATGAAATTGAGGTCGGTAAGGAACTTACGCTTCAGATGAAGCCTTATGAAGAACATTCAACGTTTAGTGCAGAAGAGTACGATCAAAATCAAAGTCTACAAATCGCAGGACCCATTTTATTTGTAGGTTTCTTTATTGGTATTGTATTTTTCGTTTGTGCAGGAAGCTTCCTTTACTTCCGTTTATTTTCAGATTTGGAGGACGATACTCGTTTATTTGAAATGATTCGAAAAGTTGGATTGACGAGAGGGGAATTATCGAAAGTAGTCACAATCCGCTTAGCGCTTTTATTCTTCGTTCCAGTTGGAGTTGCAACATTACACGGGGCAGTAGCATTAACTGCGTTAGGACAAATGTTTGAGTACTCACTGTTTAAAGAAAATACAATTGTATTAAGTATTTTCGTAGGTATTCAAGTTGTATACTTCTTAATTATAAGATCGCGTTATTTAAAACAATTGAAAGAAAGATTGAATATTCGTTAAATGTGTTTTTTTAACTTTTGTACTATATTTTCTAAAAAGAGTAAGGCATTACCAAATATATAGTGATAAAATGAAAATAGCGAGGTGAAAAAAATAATAGAGAGTAAGGGGGGAGTAACATGAAAGCAACAGGAATTATTCGAAAAGTAGATGAATTGGGACGGATAGTTATTCCTAAAGAATTACGAGATGTATTAGGAATACAAATCAAATCACCACTTGAAATTTTTGTAGAAGAAGACAAAGTCATTTTACAAAAATATCAACCTTACAATGCTTGTCAAATAACAGGTGATGTTTCAGACCAAAATATTTCATTAGCAAATGGAAACATTACTGTTAGTATAGAAGGCGCAAAACATGTAATAAAAGAAATTGAGCAGTTTTTGAACAAGAGTAAGAATTAGTCTTAATTTATCCCGCTATTTGTGGGCAGTAAAACTCCCACCTCAAAACTCGGCTGAAGAAAAGAAGTTGGGTGGGAGTCGGGCTGCCCGTAAAAGCCCGATTGGTGAGGGCTAATAATCAGTGGGGGATGAACACCACCCACTGATTATAGTTTCACTTTATATTATTCTATTGAAAAACTGAAAAAGAAAAGGACCATTAATGGTCCTTTTCTTTTGTTTATTGAGAAACATTTGAGAGGAAGGGAAATGGAACGAATAAAACGAATGTTAAATCTAAACGCATTCAATAGTGGTCTGAAATGAAAATAATATATTTTCAGGAGGGATTACGATGAATAGTAGTACAGCGAATAAACAAAAAGGCATTAAATTAATTCCGTTTACTGTAAATAAAGTGGTTGAACAAGTAAATGAAATTCCACCAGGTGTACAATTGATTCATGCTCCGCAAGTATGGGAAAAGAGCGCGAAAGGAAAAGACATTGTCGTTGCTGTTTTAGATACAGGTTGTGATGTAAATCATGTAGATTTAAAAGATCGTATTATTGGTGGGAGAAATTTCACAAAAGATTATGAAGGAAATCCCAATATTTATCTTGATAATAATGGGCATGGTACTCATGTAGCGGGGACAATTGCAGCGACTGAAAATGGAGTGGGTGTACTAGGAGTCGCACCACTTTCTAAAATGTTAGTTTTAAAAGTATTAGCTGGAGATGGTTCTGGAAGTTATGAGCAAATTATTGAGGCCATTCATTATGCTGTAAATTGGAGAGGACCGAATAAAGAGAAAGTAAGAATTATTTCAATGTCACTTGGTGGTCCGCAAGATGTACAAGAGTTACATGAAGCTATTCAAAATGCGGTAAAACAAGACGTACTTGTCGTGTGCGCTGCAGGAAATGATGGAGATTGTAACGATGATACTGAAGAATTAGATTTTCCAGGTGCTTATTCTGAAGTAATTGAAGTAGGTGCTGTTAATTTAGAACGGAAAATTTCATGCTTTAGTAATTCAAATCAAGAAATTGATTTAGTAGCGCCGGGTGATGAAATACTGTCTACGTATCCAGAGGGGAAATATGCGGTATTAAGTGGTACTTCAATGGCGACGCCGCATGTCGCTGGGGCGCTAGCACTTCTCATAAAGCAGTGTGAGAGAGAGTATGGTAGAAAATTATCAGAGCCGGAAATATATGCGCAACTTATAAAAAGGACTGTACCTTTAGGGTATGAACGTACATCTGAAGGGAATGGATTAATAGATTTATTAAAAGAATAGTAATTACTAAAAAACATCTCATATTTATATGAGATGTTTTTTAGTATGGTTCTGTCGCATGTATTACAACATCTAATAAACCAGGGAATCGAGCATTTAAATCATCTTCACGAATTGAAATGAAACGTTGCGTTCCCTCAAGTCGTGTAAACATAACACCAGATTCACGTAAAACTTTGAAATGATGAGATAAAGTTGATTTTGCAATTGGAATGTTTAACGCACCACAAGATTGTTCATTTTTCTCTAGTAGCATAGTTACAATTTGTAAACGAATTTGATCGCTAAGTGCATATAAGACAGAAGAGAATTGAATTTCTTCTCGATTTGGATGATAGAGAGTACGCATTTTTTCACCTGCTTGTATAAGTTAATATATTTGCACTATAACATATAAAGTGGTATATTTCTATTGTTCGAATATAATCGAACAATAGAAATATAGGGGGATAAAAAATGAAGTATACAAAATTGCAAAAGGCAGGACTAAATATTTCGAAGTTGGGGTTAGGAACAAACGCTGTTGGGGGACATAATTTATATGCTGATGTGAATGAGGAAGAAGGAAAAAGATTAATAGAAGAAGCAATTCAGCAAGGGATTACATTTTTTGATACAGCAGATTCATACGGTTTCGGTAGATCAGAGGAATTGGTAGGAGAAGTATTAAAAGGAAAACGCCACGAGTTTGTACTTGCTACAAAAGGTGGAATTCAGCCGTTATTAAATGGAGAGGTTCATATTAATAATGAACGAAGCTATTTAAGAAATGCTTTGGAAAATAGCTTAAGAAGATTACAAACTGATTATATTGATTTATATTATTTACATTTTACAAATCCTGAAACAAGTTACATAGATTCAATTGGAGAGCTTACTCGCCTAAAAGAGGAAGGGAAAATTCGTTCAATTGGAATATCTAACGTAAATGTAGAGCAACTAAAAGAAGCGAATCAGCACGGACATATAGATGTTGTACAATCACCGTATAATATGTTGGATCGTGTTGCTGGGGAAGAACTTTTGCCATATTGTATAGAATCAGGTATTTCATTTATTCCGTACGGGCCTCTTGCCTTTGGGATACTAGGCGGTAAATATACAGAAGATTTTAAATTGGATGAAGGCGATTGGCGTCAAAGTGTAAATCTATTTGAAGAAAATACATATAAGAGTAACTTTAAGAAAGTTGAGAAGTTAAAAGGCTTATCTAAAGAAAAGAATCTCGAAGTATCGCATTTAGCTTTAGCGTGGTTATTAAACAAAAAAGGAATTGATACTGTTATTCCTGGCGGGAAGCGGGCAGAGCAAATAAGAGAAAGTGTAAGAGCAGTGGATGTTTCATTGAATGAAAAAGTTATGAAAGAGATTGAATCTATTTTAGAAGATTAGTTGAAAAGAGGGATAGGGCCCTCTTTTTATATAAAAGGAGAAGAAATACATGAAGGAGCTTTTGAGTGCAGGGGGTAAAAAAAGTAGACAAATAATAGAAATGTATTGTAGTAAAATTATGGGAAATCCAAAAAAATAAAAAATCCCTAAAGAGATAGGGATTTATATATTGGCATATAGTTCCTTGGAAAAGGATATACTTAGTTTAACATATAGGAATACTTATATTTGTGAAATAGATGTGAAAGTAATGTGAAAAATGCCGTAATAAAAAGCACTGTTTTAGCTAAAACAGTGCTTTTCGTTTAGATTGAACTGTTGCCGCATTTTCATCATGTATTCCTGCTTCTTTAATAATTCGTTTTTTTACTTTATTTAATAGATGGTCTACTGCCTCACCAAAATAGTTAGCTTCGCTTTTTGTGCGGGCTTCTCGTAAACATTTATAGTTTTCTAGCAGTTCCTCTTTTTCGGTGTTTGTTAAGAAATCTTCTATTTTCTTTTTTGTCATACGAAACACCCTTTCTTCTGACAAACGACGCAATAGAAAATATTTATTTTTTATTATAACAATAATTTTTAGAGAAAGTATAGACTAACGTCGTAATAGTTTGTCAATTTCTTGGATTTTCTCATCAGCTTTCCCAATTTGCGTATTTTTAGCCTGTTCACCACCAAGAGCTTGGTGAAGTAAAAACGTTTGACCGGAAATAGCGGTCACAATGGAGACTTTTATAATTTCTTTTATTAAGGTGACATCGAATAAAACGAGTCCAAGAAGTGCGGCGAGGCTACCTGTAAAAATATCAGTTAAAAATCCAAAATGAAAAAAAGTTTTTAAACGGCGTGGAAGCAATAACTTGCCTTGGTTATTGATCAGATGGGAAACGAAGCCAGTAATGCCACCAACGAGAACAGCGGTTAGCCATTGATACATTTCCATCGAATCCACTCCTTTTAGTGAATAAGATTCGATAATTTGATATTGATTCCTTTTAATATTTCATATAAGCATATTGAGAAAGTTTGTTTAGGTTTATTCCGTATTTAATTTAATTATAACAGAAAAATCTGATATATTTCAGTCTATTGTATGAAGCGGTTATTCCTTAATATGAATGTAGAAAGGGGTGCGTGATATGAATATAGATTATCGAATAAGAAGTGTAGATGGTTATACAAAAAATATAGGGGAATTAGTAAGCATGCTGGAACATACGAGGGCTGTAACATTACAGGAAATAAACAAGCTATCAGTTGAGCAATTAGATTTAATTATGCCGAGTGGAGGGAATTCCATCGGAGCGTTACTAAAGCATATAGCAGCTATTGAAAAAGCACATCAGCTTATTTCATTTCAAAAGCGTGACTTTACAAAAGAAGAATTAGAAATATGGGAAGATGCACTGTATTTAGGGGAAGCAGGGAAATCTATTCGTGGCTATGACATACCGTATTATGTACAACTTTTGCAAAAAGTGAGAGAAGAAACACTAAAGTGTTTGAGTGAACAGGATGACGAATGGCTAATGTCAGAAAGAAAGTGGCCTAATGGCGTAGCGTATAATCAGCACTACCTTTGGTTTCATGTGCTAGAAGATGAAATTAGTCATCGCGGACAAATTAAAATGCTAAAAAATAAGTTATTTGAAAATTACGTTAAATGAGGTAGCTTTTTAAATCAATATTCCATATAATGAGAGTAATTAAAATAAGAACGGGGTGATGTATTATGGCGAAATTAACTTATATGAATAATAAACCAAATACAAAGGTGGACGGAAAGGGCGATACTCTATAAGTGAGCGCACGATCCTTCCACTAAGTTCAAACTAGGGAGGATATTAATTTGGATCAAAATATTTTAGAATCTTTCGGATGGGATTCTTTTTTTGAAGAACAAGCTGTAGAGAACTATGAAGTAGGGCGTATTTTACTTGAGCATAAGCATATATATCGGATTATTTGTAATGATGGTGAATATGTAGCGGAACTGTCTGGGAAGTTTCGTCATGAAGCGTTAACGAAGGGAGATTATCCGGCAGTTGGGGATTGGGTATATATAAAGAAAATAGAAAATGAGAAAAAGGCAATTATTCACCGTATTTTTCCGAGAAGAAGTTCTTTTTCAAGACAAGAAGCTGGTAACAGAACTGAAGAACAAATTATCGCAACAAATGTAGATTATCTATTTTTAGTGAATGCACTTAACCATGATTTCAACGTAAGAAGGATGGAACGTTATTTGCTGGTGGCTTATGAGAGTGGTGCAATGCCTGTTATTGTTTTAACGAAGAGTAGTTTATGTGAAGATGTGGAACAGAAAATTGCAGAAACTGAAGCGGTAGCAATCGGTGTTCCTATATTTGTTGTTGATAGCTTAGTGTACGTCGGAATAGAATTATTGCAACAATTTGTTTCACCAGGAAAAACAATTGCTTTAGTTGGATCTTCAGGTGCAGGGAAATCTACTTTATTAAATGCATTAATAGGAACAGCTGTAGCAAAAACCGGAGATATACGTGAAGAAGATAGTAAAGGAAGGCATACGACAACTCACCGTGAATTGTTCCAATTACCGAGTGGCGGTTTAGTAATTGATACGCCTGGTATGAGGGAACTTCAGCTTTGGGAAGGAAGCACGGCAATTCAAACTACATTTTCCGATATTGAAGATCTTGCAAATACTTGCCGCTTTCGAGATTGTAAACATGAAGGTGAACCAGGATGTGCAGTGCGAAATGCTATAGATAACGGAACTATACCCGTAGAGCGCTTACTAAGCTATAAAAAGCTGCAAAGAGAATTGGCATATGTTATGAGAAAACAAAACATTACTCTGGCAAGGGCGGAACGAGATAGATGGAAGAAGATTTCTAAACAACATAAAAAAATGTAAAAAACCAAAGGACTATTCCTTTGGTTTTTTGTATTTGTAAATTTTATAATAATATTATTCATATATATAGACAAAGGGGGAATATTTGTTTAAACTTTACAAGGTGTTTATCAAAAACGAATTGTAAAAATAGAGGATAGGGAATGGGATATATTCATAATTGGTTATTTATCTTTAAAACTTAATATTTAAATGTAGGAGGTTTATAATGAGTAAACTGTTAAGGTGGTTTCGAGATATAAAAGTAGCAAAAAAGCTATTAATTTCATTTTTGATAATTTTAATTGCAGCTGTCTCTATTATTGGAGGAATGTCTTATCAAACGGCTAAAAAGAATTTTGAATCACAAATTACGAGTAGTGCTCACGATAATATAAAAATATTAGATAATTTAATCAATCAAATGATTGAGGCGAAATTTAACGAAGTAAATAACTTTGCACGAGTGATTCATAGTGATATGTATCAAGGAGATAATCAAGATGAATTAAGAAAGGTATTATCTCAATATATTAATTTAAATAAAGATATTGAACAAGTATATGTTGCCGGCAATGATAAGAAGTTTGTGCAAGAACCAAATATACAAATGGCAGCAGATTATGATCCAACAACTCGTTCTTGGTATAAAGATGCAGTGAGTAAACAAGGTGGAATCGTGGTCACTGAACCGTATAAGGCGAAAGGAAATGGACATATTGTCGTAACGATTGCGAAACAAACAGAAGATAAAAATGGTGTTGTTGCGGTAGATTTAAGTTTAGAGAATTTATTGAAAACAACAAAGTTAATCAATATTGGTAAAAAAGGATATACTTTCATTTTAGATGGAAAACAAAAAATAATTGCGCATCCTCAAGAAAAACCAGGAGATAAAGCAGCTGATTCTTGGGCAAAGAGAATTTACGAAGATAATCAAGGCACTTTTTCATACACGTATGATGGTAGTGAAAAGAAAATGGTATTTGCTACAAACTTAAAAACAGGTTGGAAAATCGGTGGAACGATGTACTCAAATGAAGTAATTGAAGCTGCTCAGCCTGTATTTTATAATATGTTAATTGTTATGCTTATTTCATTAGTTGTAGGTGGGGCACTTATTTATTTCGTAACTCTTTCTATTACAAAACCTTTAAAGAGATTAGTTGCCACTTCTAAAGAAATAAGTGAAGGAGATTTAACGCAAACAATTGAAATTCATTCAAACGATGAAATCGGTCAACTTGCAAAAGGTTTTAATGAAATGACAGATTCACTAAGAACGTTAATTGGAAGAATTAATACTTCAGCAGGGCATGTTGCAGCTGCATCTGAAGAGTTAACAGCAAGTGTGAGACAAGCGAGTGAAGCGACTGAACAAATTACATCAGCAATGGATGAAATATCAAGTGGTGCAACGACGCAAACAGCAAGCGTAGAAAATGGTGCTATGTTACTGTTTGATGTAACAGAAGGGATTCAGCATGTAGCAAATAGCTCATCATCTATTAATACTGCTTCTGCTCACACTCGCGAAAAAGCAGAAGATGGTGGAAAGCTAGTTGGAAAAACAGTAAATCAAATGCAATCTATTGCGGAATCTGTTTCACAGTCAGATGCTGTAATTCAGTTGTTGAATAACAAATCAAAGCAAATTGGTGATATTTTAGAAGTTATTCAAAATATTGCAGATCAGACAAATCTTCTAGCTTTAAATGCAGCAATTGAGGCTGCAAGAGCTGGTGAGCATGGAAGAGGCTTTGCAATTGTTGCTGATGAAGTACGAAAATTAGCAGAACAATCTAGTGTATCATCAAGTGAAATTAGTAAATTAATTTGTGAAATACAAGATGATATGAGTAAGACAGTAAAATCTATGAATAATGTAAATGAAGAAGTGCAATCTGGACTTGTTATTGCAAATGAAACAAAACAAAATTTTACTGAAATTTTACAATCTACAAATGAAATTGCTGACCAAATTAAAACGATGGTTGAAACAGCTAATGGGATGTCAAAAGGTGCAAATGAAGTATCTATTTCGGTTGGTCAAATTGCTATGACGGCACAAAATAATGCGACGAGTACACAAAGTGTTGCAGCGTCAGCTGAGGAGCAGTTAGCTTCTATGGAAGAAATTGGTTCTGCAGCTGGTACACTATCTCAAATGGCTGAAGAGTTACAAGTATTAATTGAAAGATTTAAAGTATAAAAAGGGGAGGCTGTCTCAAAATAGCATTAGTGCTATTAGAGACAGTCTTTTAGCTGATAAACGGATTAGAGGTTCAATGTATTTAATGTTTGTCGAAAAATAGAGGAATTTGTTAAGCGGGTGTATAATTAATATAATATAGACTACGTTTAAAGGAGATCAGTATGGGAGTGTATTGGGGAACGAAAAGACATTCTTGGCTTAGCTATGTCTCGTTTTGGTTAAGCATTTTATTCTTTGTTGCTTTTTTAATTGAAGTGTTTGTATTTAAAACACTTTCAAATAGCTCATTACAAATCGTTAAATACTTTTATTTTATATTTGTTCCATTAAATATCATTCTTAGTTTAAGGTTATTATTTAAGAAGAATGAAAAGAAAATATTACCGATTTTTAGTTTAATTGTATCACTATTATTTGCAAGTTTAATTATAGTGTTAGCATTAGTAGCTACAGGAAAAGTCTTATGAGGAGAGTGATATAAATTACTCTTCTTTTTTGTGGTTTTTTAAGAGTTATAAGTAGTGTGTAGGAAATAAGGAAAGTGATAAGTTATCAGTAAGAGGACGTACTAGTGAATAGAGAGTGAACTGAAAATACTATATGTTTTGTATGTGTTTATAAAGCAAATGAATGCGGTAAGATTCATGATATATGGTACAATAAACATGGATAGTGATAGAGATAAAGGGTATATAAAATACTCATCGTTTTTTAGTAAGAGAGGGGTTATCTTATGCTATACGAGGATTTGATGACATTATTCCAAGCTGCTCCGATAGAATTGGATAGAGGCGGCTGGAAATATATAATCCAGGAACAAAATGATAATTATGAAATTGTTGATGAAATGTTAAAAAAGCAAATGAATGTTGAATTGTATTTTAATGAGTATGATGAGGTGAAAATCACTTTATATAAAGATGGAAGCCCTATTACTACTATGCAAAGAATTGCTATTTCAAAAGTTGAGTTGGATGAAGAGGAAGACGGCATTCAATTCGTATTGGAACGCATGCCAAGTCGAATGATTCGTTTGCAATTAAAGCCATATCTTGCAGTAGAAATGGGGCCGTACTGGGAAGTATGTGAAGACTGTGAATGAAGATGAAAAACATCCGTATACACGGATGTTTTTTTATGTTTTTTGAAGTTGTTTAAAGGCAATAATCGGTAGTAAAATGATGCTCACCCAACCGATAATAGGGTATAGAATATGAAGTAATTCACTATATCCAATGAAACTAAAGCAATAACTAATTAGTAATATGAAGTAAATAATGTTATTACTTTTCCATCCGGTAATGGATTGCATTTGTTTTGTCATTCCGAATATATTCCCAACTAATGTGGTGAATACTTCACCAAAAATGATAAGAACAAAGAAAAAATGGAAAGTTGCATTAAACCTTCTTACAACTTCAGCCATTGGGATGTTATATTGATAAAATTGTTCAACGGATAATATTGCTAGATGGCTACATAATAAAATAAAGCAAAGCCCCGCGCCGCCTAAAATACCACCCCATAAAATAGCTTTTCGATCTTTTACTTCACTGGCCAATGGGACGAGAACACTTTGGGCGAGAGAAAGATTTAATGCAACATATGTAATAGGGCTAGTAATCCATTTCATATTCCAACTTTCTGTAGGAACGGTGTCAATAATAGGAGTTGTACCATGAATAAAGGTTGTAATAGCAAGTCCGATAATGAAAATCATCATAATAGGTACGACAAGTGTATTCACTTCAAAAACACCTTGTAATCCCCGGCTCCCAATAATGAGGCAGGCGATGACTGTGATGAAAATACCAAGTTGTCTCGGGAGACGAAGTTGTTCTTCAAATACTGCCCCGGCTCCTGATAACATAACGCTAGTTACGCCAAATAATACGAGTAATAATAAAGTATTTACGACATTTCCAAATACATCCCCAAATAAATATTTATTAAATTCTTGCGCTGAAAATGCCCCGATTTGTGATGAAAGTAACATCATTTTTGTACCGAGCCAAATAAAAAAAAATCCACTTATACATATGCCAATGGTTCCGTACAATCCGTTAACTGTAAAAAATTCGACAATTTCTCGCCCAGTAGCAAATCCAGCTCCAACGACCGTTCCGATATAAGTAGCAGCGACTTTCTTTGCTACTTGCCATTGTTGATTGTCCATGTTATCCCTCTTTCTTCTATGATGAGCTTGACTTACTATTATGCATATGTGTGAGCTTGGACAATTAGACATATGAAGTAGTTGAAAGGATACATGAATTATATGATATTAGGGAAATATTAAGGTTGTTAAAACTTTGTTACATATAAGCTGTTCATTCAAAAGAATAGGGAATGTATGGTAAAATGAAGTTAGGTCATTAAAAAGATAGTAACATGATAAGAGGAGTGGATTGTATGAGTACGAAAACGAATGTTGTTGAAGTATTAAACAAGCAGGTAGCAAACTGGAATGTATTATATGTCAAACTGCATAATTATCATTGGTATGTGACAGGGCCGCACTTCTTTACATTACATGAGAAATTTGAAGAGTTTTATAATGAAGCAGGAACATACATTGATGAGTTAGCAGAGCGTATTTTAGCGTTAGAAGGAAAACCGTTAGCGACAATGAAAGAGTATTTAGCAACTTCAACTGTAATCGAAGGGACAAGCAAAGAGTCTGCAGAAGAAATGGTGCAAATTTTAGTAAACGATTTTTCTGCACTTATTCAAGAATTAAAAGAAGGTATGGAAGTAGCTGATGAAGCTGATGATGAAACATCGGCTGATATGCTATTAGCAATTCATACGACATTAGAACAACATGTATGGATGTTAAGTGCATTCTTAAAATAAACATAAATGGATTAAAGAAAAACTCTATTGAAAAATTCTTTCAATAGAGTTTTTTATAATTTTTCAGTTTTCTTTTATGCTATAATATAGTAAAAAGGAGGCGATACAATGTTTCGCTTTTTCAGAACTGGAAAAGAAGATAGGGAAATTACGAAAGATGAATTAGAACAAGCGATGGCGAAGTTTCTAGAAACGAATGCTAATATCGTTTATACAGTTTTAGTAAATGATGATTACACAGTAAATTATGATTTGCTAAAGCCCTATTTACCTGCATTTCCAACAAATTTTTTTCTGATAACGAAGGAAACGCTTGAAGTATTTGAACATACAGAAGAAAATCTAAACCTAGTTAAAGAAATTGATATCGTACAAAAGGCCGTAGATCAATATGTAACAGAAAAAGAAATGTTCCCAATTGTTGAAGATAGCGAAGATCGCCTCATATGCGGAGTGAAGCTAGGACCATATTTAAATCGTATATTAAAAAGAAACTTATATATTTCAGAAAAGCATTATTTAGTTTCAAGTAAACCAGATAAGAAAAAAAAGAATAGTGGGCAGATGTTATGAGAACAACAATAATATTATTGTTGTCTTTTTTTTATTAAAATATTGATTTTTCAGTTTATTTAACTTTATACTACAACTAGTGGATAGGAAGGAGTGGTGTATTATGCGTATACATACATTAACTATTAAATATCATTCTGAGAATCAGGTATTGTTAAGTTGAATTGTAGAATTTAACTATTTATACCGTGACCCTAGAATGATAGGAAGATTGGAGAAGCAATTATTATAAAAGGTTACGGGGGAATTCCTATATGGAAAATAATATGACTTATATTAAGTTATTAAATGAAACGTTACATTGTTATGCAAATAAAGGAAGTTTTGAAGCGTATTCTTATATAATGAATAATGCTAAAGATGTAATGGGTAATGAAGCACAAATATATAATTTTAAATATGCATTAGCAAGTGCAGCAGGACTTGAAGAAGAAGCGTTGCATTTAATGAAGAAAGCAATTATAGAAAATGGATTTTGGTACGGAAGTGAGTATTTAATTTCCGATGATGATTTAAAACCACTACATAAATTTGAAGAGTTTCATAGAATGGTTCAATTATGTAAAGAAAGAGAAGAATTAGAAAAGAAATCGGAACAAGCAGACGTGAAATATAAATACAGCAAACAAACTGAAAATCTACTAATAACACTGCATGGGGATCAAGAAAATATACAAATAATAGAACCATATTGGAACTCTGTAATGGAACAAGGTTTTATGCTAGCATTGCCTCAATCTTCCCAAATTCAATTTTCAGATGGATATGTTTGGGATAATATCGAAAGAGGAAGAGAAGAGTTAAAAGGACATTACAATAAGATTAAAGTGAATAAACCATTTGAGAATATTATTATTGGTGGCTTTTCTGCTGGGGCAAGAGTAGCGTTACATTCCATGTTACAAGGTGAAATAGAAGTGAACGGTTTTATTTTTGTGGCACCGTGGCTCCCGGAAATGGAAGAATGGGAAGAAATGATTGGAATATTGCATGATAAAAGCGTAAAAGGATATATAATATGTGGGGATCAAGATGAAGATTGTTTTGAAGGTACACAGCAATTTGTAAAGTTATTAAAGGATAAAAATATAGAACATAAGTATAAAGTTGTGCCTAACTTAAATCATGATTACCCTCATAATTTTGATGAGTTATTAAAAGAAGCTATTGAATATATAGGAAGCAAAAACAATTGATTGGTAGTAAGAAAAGGAGATGCATCATATGTGATGCATCTCTTTTTCGTTATTATAAATTAAAAGCATCTGCCAATAGGCGATAAGAGTTTAATTTATGTTCAAATTGATGAGTAATCGTGACAATCATAAATTCGTCAGTATTATACGCTTTGCTTAAGTTTAATATTTTTTCTTTCACAGAAGACGGATCACCGACAATCATACGTTGACGATTTTCTTTTATGCGGAATAGATCATAAGCACTATACGAATAATTTTGAGCAGTTTCAATAGAAGGAGTACCAGTAGTCCGTTTTCCTTGTTCTAATAGTAAAATCGATAAATCAAGGCTTGATGCAATCTTCTCCGCTTCTTCATTTGTTTCTCCGCAAATAACAAAAATAGATACGATTGATTTTGGTTTATCACCTAAATAGGAAGGTTGGAATTGTTCTTGGTAAGCCTTCATTACTTCAGGGCCACCGTATCCGTTAATGAACTGTGCAAATGCAAAAGAAGCGCCTTGCTTTGCGGCAATCATTGCACTTTCTCCGCTAGAACCGAGCATCCACATTTCAGGAGATGTTGGGATAACTGGAGTAGCCTTTAAGTTTGCATAATGATGGTTTTCTGGTACTTGATCATGTAAGTACATAGCAACATCTGCAATTTGTTCTGGATATTGATCAAGTGAGACCATTTTACCTTCTTGAAGTGCGCGAGTTGCTATCGGCATACCACCAGGCGCTCTACCGACACCAAGGTCGATGCGGCCCTTATAAAGTGCTTCTAAAACGCGGAAATTCTCGGCAACTTTATATGGACTATAATGTGGCAGCATAACACCACCAGAACCAACTCTAATACGGTCAGTTTTCGCGGCAATATGTGAAATGAGTATTTCTGGACTTGAACCAGCTAAGCTAATTGAATTATGGTGCTCGGATACCCAAAAACGTGTGAATCCGAGTTTCTCAACTTCTTGTGCAAGCGTAACTGTATGCGAAATAGCCTGGGCTGCTGTGCTACCATCTGAAATAGGTGATTGGTCTAATACACTTAATTTGATCATAGAATATACCTCTCAATCTTAATGTACATCCTATTATATATTTACTTACGAAAAATGCGTAATGAAATGCTCAAAAGGAAAAGTGAATAATTTTTTATCCGCTTTTAATGAGAAAACCCTCGTTCATAATGATTCATTTCGACTAAGTTTAATATATATTCGTAGTTATCAATTTCTAAATGTATTTGCTTGCGTTCTTCTTCAGTTAGTTTAACGCTAGTGAGTTTTTTACATAACTGCTGTTTTTTTAATTCTAAATGTTTTTTTGTAGCCTGATAATCGTAAGTACGTTTCATGTGTATCCATCCTTTCCATACAGTTACTATCTGTATGTTTATCATATGAAGCATGTGGAAGGGGGAGAGCTGCACCTTATGTATTTTTAGTGAATTTTCAAATTGTGGTGGTGTTATGTTTAAGTGAATTTATGAATAAAATGCACTAAACCACTAATTCGTATTTCATGAAGTAAGGGGTGGGATTGTGCAGAAAGATATAATGTTTAACAATGAGATGGATGAAACGTTAAAAGTTATAAATAAGGGATTGAAGAAGACGACACGTCCGAAACAAATCATTGTAGTAGGGGCTGGTATGGCTGGATTAGTTTCGGCATCTTTATTAAAAGCAGCAGGGCATGAAGTGAAGGTTTTTGAAGCGAACAACCGTGTAGGTGGCCGCATAGAGACAGTTAGGATGGAAGATACCGGATTATATTTAGATGTTGGAGCGATGAGAATTCCGTATTCGCACAAATTAACGATGGCATATATAAGAAAGTATGGGCTACAGGTGAGCCCTTTTATTAATAGGAATGAGACTGATATTATATATGTTAATGGCCGAAAAACAACGTTGAAACAATATGAAAAGGACCCAAGTATTTTAAAGTATCCGGTGGAAATGAACGAAGAGGGGAAAACGTCGGAGGCCCTATTATTATTAGCGGTACAGCCAATTATAAATTTTATTAAAAGAAATCCAGAAAAAAATTGGGATATTGTAGTAAAGGATTTTGGGAAATATTCTACAGGGCAATTTTTAAAGTATCATCCTTATCAATATAATACTTATTTTTCGCCAGTAACGATTGAGATGATTGGTGTTCTATTAGATTTAGAAGGTTTTTTGGAAAGGTCATTTGTTGAGACGTTACGATTTTTATACATTATGCAAGAGGAAAGTGGATTTTGTGAAATAATAGGTGGGAATGATAGATTACCAAAGTCTTTTTTACCACAATTAGAAGAAAATATTATATATAATCAAAAATTAATGAAGCTTCATCAACAAGCCAATGGTGTAACAGCCTATTACCGAAATGAGGAAACTTTTGAGTATAGTAGTATAACTGGCGATTTAGTTATTGTTACAATTCCTTTTTCAACAATGCGCTTTGTAGAAGTAGATCCATTTGATTCGATATCTCATGCGAAGTGGAAAACAATTCGCGAATTGCATTATATGCCGGCTACAAAAATAGGGATTCAATTTAAAAGTCGTTTTTGGGAGGAACAAGGGCAATTAGGTGGGAGAATTATAACAGATCTTCCTATACGTTATGCGTATTATCCAAGTCATGGAATCGGTTCAAAAGGACCAGCCATTATGCTAGGGAGTTATACATGGTCATACGATGCATTACTATGGGATGGGTTATCAAAGGGGGATCGTATCTATTACACACTACAAAATTTAGCAACAATATTAGGCGGTCAAGTATATGATGAGTTCATGTCTGGAATATCAAAAAGTTGGACATTAGATCCATATGCGCTTGGAGGGTTTGCACTATTTCAAGCTGGTCAAGAATCAGAATTACAGCCAGTCATTGTAAAACCTGAGGGGAGAATATACTTTGCCGGAGATCATACAACGCTGTATCACGGATGGATTCAAGGTGCGATTGAATCCGGAGTGCGTGTGGCGATGGAAGTGAATGATCAAAAAGTTTAAAATTCAGAAATTTCTTTACTGTATAACTTGAGATGGATATTATTATATATAAAAGAATTATAGGGAGTGTTTACAGTGAATCCGTTATTATTCGATTTTCCTTCTGAATTTTATACTGACAGGCTTTTTATTCGAATGCCAAAACCAGGTGATGGTAAAGTTGTATATGACGCAATTCAAGCTTCAATACAAGAATTAAAACCTTGGATGGTCTTTGCACAAAAAGAGCAAACAGAGGAAGAAATAGAAGAGAGTATTAGAAAATCGCATATTCAATTTTTGCAGCGTGAGGATTTGAGATTACTAGTTTTTTCGAACGAAACAGGTGAATTTATTGCATCTGCCGGATTACATCGTATTAATTGGGATATACCTCAATTTGAAATCGGGTATTGGATTGATTCAAGGTTTAGTGGAAAGGGCTATATGGTAGAGGCTGCAAAGGGTATAACAGATTATGCTTTCACTGAATTGAAAGCAAACCGCGTAGAAATTCGTTGTGATTCTCTAAATAAGAAGAGTAGAGCGATACCAGAGAAATTAGGCTTTAAATTAGAGGGTACTTTAGAAAGCGCGAGTGTTGCGGTGGATGGAAATGGATTAAGGGATATGTGTGTATTTGCAATGACGAGAAATACATATGAAAAAGAAGAGCTGTAAAGAAACAGCTCTTCTTTTTGTTTATTATGGTACAGGATGTCCATTAGAGCTTTCGAAAATTGTAAACCATTGTTGGCGGTCTAAGTTAACTTTTGTAGCAAGAGCGGCTGTTTTCACACGATCTAATTTACCAGATCCAACGATTGGCATCATGTTAGCTGGATGAGCGAGTAACCATGCATACATAACAGTATCGATGCTAGTAACACCTAGTTCAGTAGCAACTTTTTGTAAAGTTTCACGTACACGTATGGCACGTTCTGATTGACCAGTAAAGATTTCACCACCAGCAAGAGGTGACCAAATCATTGGATTGATTCGTTTTTCTTGGCATAAATCAATCGTACCTTTTTCAAAATGCTCAAGCTGCATCGCAGATACTTCAATTTGATTTGTAATGAGCGGGAAATCTAAATACGAACTTAACATATTAAATTGTGAAGGTAAAAAGTTAGATACACCGAAGTGACGAACCTTTCCTTCTTGCTTTAAGCGTGAGAACGCTTCTGCCACTTCATTTGGGTCCGTGAATGGATCAGGACGATGAATGAGCAATACATCAATATAATCTGTATGTAAGTTTTGTAATGAATCCTCCGCGCTTTTTATTATATGTTCAGCACTCGTATTGTAGTGAGCAACATATCGCTCTGGAAATTTAGGGGATGGGGGAGCGATTCCACATTTAGTGATGATTTGCATATTTTCGCGTAAGGAAGGCTTGAGTTGTAACGCTTCTCCAAACAATCCTTCACATGTATATCCGCCATAAATATCAGCGTGATCGAAAGTAGTAATCCCCAAATCCATACAGTCTTCAATAAAAGAAAGTAACTCTTGCTTTGTCATATTCCATTCTGCTAAACGCCAGAACCCTTGAATAATACGAGAAAATTCTAGTGTTTCGGCCATTTGAACTCGTTCCATTATAAGTACCCCCCTTGATGAATGATAATATTTTTGAAAAGGCTTTCTTGCTACATATTATTATATAGTTACCCGGTTGTACATACAATAAATATGTTTTGCTACAAAAACGTTTTTCTCTATATGCTATAATGTAGAAACATATAGCTATAAGGAGATGTAAGGAATGATTCCAGTAACAATACTAACTGGTTTTCTTGGATCAGGGAAAACGACATTATTAAATCGAATTTTATCAGAGGATCACGGCAAGAAATTAGCAGTGATTGTAAATGAAATAGGGCAAATTGGTATCGATAATCAATTAATTATGAACGTTGAAGAAGAAATTATGGAAATGACAAACGGTTGTTTATGCTGTACTGTGCGTGAAGATTTACTTGTTGCTTTAAAACAATTACTGGATGTGAAAGCAGAAGGGAAAATGGACTTTGATGGATTAGTAATTGAAACAACAGGTCTTGCAAATCCAGGTCCGATTATTCAAACTTTCTTTTTAGATCCAGTTATTCAATCTGCATACCAAATTAACGGTGTTGTAACAGTTGTAGATAGCTATCATATACATAAACATTTTGAAAAGGGACTAGAAGCAAAAGAACAAATTGCCTTTGCTGATGTTGTGTTAGTAAATAAATTAGATTTAATTGAAGAAAATGAGAAAGAAAGTCTCGTACATGAACTGCAAGGAATTAATCCAACTGCAAAATTAATCGAGACGACTAACTGTGAGGTAGATATTCCATCGTTATTACAAATTCAAACGTTTAAAACGAAAGATACGCTGCAAATTTACCCTCATACAGAACATAACCATCTAGAAGGTGTAAAATCGTTTGTACTACGTGAAGAACGTCCGTTAGATTTACAAAAATTGAATGAATGGATGTCAGCTGTCGTTCAGGAACTAGGGGAGCATTTATATCGCTACAAAGGAATTTTATCTATTGATGGGGTAGATAAACGTATTGTTTTCCAAGGTGTGCATACGTTATTTGCTGCTTCGTATGATAGAGAGTGGCAAGAGGGCGAAGAGCGAGTAAGTGAAGTAGTTTTCATCGGAAGAGATATTAATAAAGAATGGTTCCAAGAACATTTTGAAGAATGTGTGAAATAAGTCTGCGTAAATCGCAGGCTTATTTTTTATGAGCATTTTAATGAGATAATACTAGATTACAAAAATGAAGTAATAAGGGAACGAAACTAAAAATAGAAAACATAACATTGATAAATGCATAATAAAAAGCCTGTTTTCACAGACTTGTATTTTCATCTATAAGTAATTCCATTACAACACCTACAACTGGACCTTCGTCATCAATATCCCCATTTAAACGGAAGCCAAATGACTCATATAGTCCCATTGCGTGTTTGTTGTCAGGATGTAAACTTAAATAAATTATTTTACATTCGAATTTTTGTTGCAAGAATTGAATTAGTAAGCGAAGGAAACGTTTTGCGTATCCTTTTCCTTGAAATTGTTGGTCAATCATAAAACGATCTAACCATACACTTTCATGTTTTTGGGAATACCAACCGTACATTGCGTATCCAACGAGTGTTTCTTTGTCATATAAGCCTACTGACGTTCCGTTTTCTTCATATAATGATTCCGCTAAAGAAAACGCATTGCTTTCAATAAACTGCTGCTGGTCTTTTGCTACGTCTAAAGCAGCAACTGAACGCCAATTATTTGCTGTTACTTCACAAATGTGAAGATTCATAGTTCCAACTCACCTTCTAAATTAGTATAGCTTACAAGCTAATATGGATAATTCTACTTGTTATTTCGATCAAGTCAAGGATAAATACATAAAAAGGCAGCTGAATGACATATTCAGCTGCCTAGAAAATATAGTTGATTAGTTTGTTGCTTCTTTTAAAGTATTTACGTTTTCTTCCATTAATGTGAAGTAATCTTTATTGTTCTTTGCATCATCCTCAGAAATAGTAGCAAGGTGATTTAAGCGTAAAATTTTTGTACCTGTTTCTTTTTGAATAACTGATGCTACTTTTGGAGTAGAGAATGTTTCAAATAAAATATATTGTAGACCGTGCTCTTTTACTGTTTTTGTAATGTCAGCAAGCTGTTTTTGAGATGGTTCATCAGATGCTGAAATTCCAGCGATTGGAATTTGTTTCAAACCGTATCGTTGTTCCCAGTAGCCGTAAGCTGCGTGTGAAACTAATATTTCTTTCGTTTTTGCATTTGCAACAACTGCTTTAAATTGATCATCTAAATCAGTGAATTTTGTTTGTAGTGCTGCAAAGTTTTTTTCGAACTCTTTTTTATGTTCAGGCTGTAATTCTACAAGTGCATTTTTAATTTTTTCTGCTTGTTTCATCGCAAGAGTAGGATCTATCCAAACGTGTGGGTCTTTATCGTGATGATGTTCATCTTCTTTATGACCGTCTCCATGATCGTGCTGCTCTTCTTCAGATGAAGCACGAAGTTCGATATCTTTAGATGCATTTACAATTTTTACGTTTTCTTTTTTTAATGATTTTTCCATTTTTTCGGCAAATGGTTCTAATTCTGCGCCGTTATAAACAAATAAATCGGCTTTCGCCACTTGTACAGTCTGCTTTTGACTTGGTTCAAATGTATGAGAATCCGCACCAGGTGGGTAAATTGTTTCTACATTTACATAATCACCACCGATTTTTTTTGCAAAGTCAGCGAGTGGGAAAATGGTTGTATAAACAGAAAGTTTCCCATCTTTTTTCGCTGCACCTTCTTTGTTGTTAGAACATCCAGCAAAGATGAGTGTGAAAATAAGTATAAATGAAAATAGAGCTAATTTTTTAGGCATATAATTCTCCTCTTTTCTTTTTTACAATTATATTTTCTCCAAATATAAGAAGAAAATATCGTTTTAATACAAAACGGAATAATTACGTTTTAGTTTGCGAACCTAGTATAATACATCTTTATGAAAGTTGCAATAAATAATAATCATTACGATTTGATTTTGTAATAAATCTGTCAAAAAGAAAGGTATTAATTTTTATGATTGGTGCATATGTGACAATGTTACTTTCATATATTGGGAGGGAGCAGAAAAAAGGGGATGAGCGCTTGGGTTACTTCATGGAAGCTATCTTATTAATACTTGCGGTTGTTTTGCCATTATCTTTTGTTTTAATTTTTTTAAGAAGACTAATAAGTAATTTAGGGGATGCTACAACAATTACAAAATTGCCAGCAGAAGAAAAAGAAGAGAAAAAAGAGTAAGTAAAGCACTATGCATACGCATAGTGCTTTACTTATGGTAAAATGGGAGAACGGAAACTCCTGTTAGCGACGATTAGCTATAGGAGAGAATAGTAAATAAAGAGGTATACACATATATGAATAAGCGAACAGCGTTAGTACTTGGCGCAAGTGGGTTAGTTGGACAAGAAATAACGCGACTATTACTTGACTCAGATTACTACGATTCGGTTACTATTTTTGTAAGGGAACCATTACAATTACAGCATGAGAAATTGCAACAGAAACAGGTGGATTTTTCAGTATTAGAGGAATACAAAGAATTTTTTGCAGTAGATGATGTTTTTAGTTGCTTAGGAACAACGATAAAAAAAGCGAAGTCGAAGTCGAATTTTAAAAAAGTAGATTATGAATATACATTACGAGCTGCCTGCTTAGCTGAAAAACAAGGCGTGCAAAATTTTCTTGTTATTTCATCAATGGGAGCAAAACCTAAATCATTTTTCTTTTACTCGCAAGTGAAGGGGAAAATGGAAGAGGAGCTGAAAAAGCTAGTTATTGGTGGCATACATATTTTCAGGCCGTCATTATTAGTTGGAAATCGACAAGAATATCGTTTTGGGGAAAGAATGGCTGAGAAATTATCTCGTATTCTTCCGTTTATATTTAAAGGGGCTTTTAAAAAGTATAAACCAATTTCAGCTAAAGATGTGGCGAAAGGAATGTATATAACAGCGCTACGTGAAGAATCTGGTATTCATATTTATAGTTCAAACGATATTATAGAAATAAAATAAGTAAAACCGAGAAGAATAATTTCTCGGTTTTATTTATTAGTTTTAATTTTCCCGGGTGCTCGCCCGTATTGATATGGTTCTTTTAATTCAAAGCCAAGTTCATTGGCAGCTATTCTTGGGAAGTATGGATTACGAAGTAACTCGCGTCCGATAAAAATTAAATCTGCTTCGTTATTATTTAAAATTTGCTCTGCTTGTGATCCGGTTGTAATTAATCCTACCGCACCAGTCGCGATGTCAACATGCTCCTTAATATGTTTAGCATATTGTACTTGGTAACCAGGATACACATCAATATGTGCGGGTACAACAGCACCAGAACTACAATCGATTAAATCTACCCCTTGTTCTTTCATCCATCCTGTATACTGCACATAATCTTGAACCGTTAACCCGTCAGGATGATAATCATTTGCTGAAATACGAACAAATAACGGTCCGTTCCAAACTTCATTTACAGCATCGATGATTTCGCGTAAGAAACGATAGCGATTTTCAGGTGAGCCCCCGTATTCATCAGTCCGCTTATTGGAAAGCGGAGAAAGAAATTCATTAATAAGATAACCGTGAGCACCATGTAATTCAATAACGTCAACCCCCGCTCGTTTAGAGCGTAAAGCTGCTTTTTGAAAAGCAGAAACAGTTTCTTTAATCTGCTGTTTATTCATTTCTACTGGTATTTTCATTCTATCGTTAAACGGAATTGCTGAGGGAGCGAAAGCATCTGTTTCTAATTCAGCCTTTCTTCCGGCGTGAGCGAGTTGAATGGCTGCTTTTGCACCGTTATTATGTATAAATGTTGTCGTTTTATGTAAGCCTTCAATTAGATTATCATCCCAAATGCCTAAGTCTTTGTTAGAAATTCGTCCTTCAGGTAACACAGCTGTTGCTTCAATCATAACTAAACCTACTTGGCCAGCAGCCCTGGTTCCATAATGGACGAGATGAAAATTAGTTACTTGGCCATCCTCATTTTCTGATGAATACATGCACATAGGTGACATAATGATACGGTTTTTTAGCGTAACGTCCTTAATTGTATAAGGTGAAAAGAGTTGAAACTCCATCAAATATCCCCCCTTGATTGAATTTTCTTACATTGTATCATCCTCTTTTTTGTTTCCCTAATAAAACGCTTATACGAAAAATTTCGTCTATTCGTGTTACAATAAATAATATGTAATGAATTGGAGGATGACATATGTACCAGGCTTATTATGATAGTGAATTAGGTTTGTTAGAAATTACAGCGAACGAAGAAGGAATTACGTCTGTTATATTTGTTGAAGAAAGAAAAGAAGAACATAAAAATGAATTTGTTGAACAATGTATAAATGAATTAGATGAATACTTTGAAGGAAAAAGAAAAGAGTTTACAGTTCCATTGTCTGCTGAAGGAACACCATTCCAAAAGAATGTATGGGATGCACTTTACACTGTTCCGTATGGCGTAAGTGCTTCATATTTAGATATTGCGGAGAAGGTTGGGAATACGAAAGCTGTACGAGCGATAGGAGGGGCAAATAGCCGAAATCCAATTTCAATTATCGTTCCATGCCATCGTGTAATAGGAAAGAGTGGAAAACTTGTTGGGTATGCGGGTGGTTTATGGAGGAAAGAGTGGTTATTGAAACATGAAGGTATTTTAAATAAATCGTAAGAAACAACCTTTGGAACGAGGGAGTTAGCTCGGATTTCCTAAGACAAATGCGTTAGCTATCAAAAGTAACGATGAACCGAGAAGCCCCCACTTCGGGGTAAGCTCGTAAGAGATACTAAGTGGTGGGTAGTTCACAATGAAGTATGGATGGAAAGAGGGATTGTTTTGAAATGTATAAATTGTGGGCGACCTTGTATTAATGATCAGTTGAATTGTGCAAATTGTCAACGGAACTTGCATAATAAACAAGGTGAAGAAAGCTCGCTAATAGACAAAGAATTAGAAGTATATGTAGGGAGACAATATCCATATTACAAAAGAAAATGGGAGCTTGAGAATAAGCGAATTGCTAGGTGGAGCTGGAATGGTTTGGCTGCTATTTTCAATGTAGGTTGGCTTGGATATCGTAAGTATTATTTACCTGCTGCTTTATTTATACTGTTATTAGTAGCATGTGATGCATTTTCTTATTATATGGGGTTCAACGTAGCGTTGCCAATCATTAATATGGTGCCTCTTACGTTTTTATTACTCATTTTCATTCTATTTGGGATGGGGATTTTTGCAAATGGATTATATTATCAATTTGCAGAAAGGCGTATATATCGAATAAAAGCACGGGGAATTAAAGATGAATCGGTTGAAAATTATCTCATCCGTGATAGTGGTGGAACGAGTAAAATGGGAGCAACAATCGTTACTATTTTAGCAGTTGCTAGTATTTTGTTTAGTCATTTCTTTTTCCCAACTGATCGGGATATTATTCAAAAAGTTCGTACAAGCTCGCTTTATGAATATCCAGTCTTTTCAATTGGTGAATCGTTCGAAAATTATTTTCAAAATTCAGGATGGATATACTATCGGGGAACGGAAGGATTAGAATTAGTAGAATTTCAGGGGGAGAGTCCTGAGATGCCAAGGAAAAAGGTGACAATTCAATTTATTGTTGATTATAAATTGGGAGAAGTGGAACCATATTCACTTACGATTAACGGTGAATCTAAAAATGAAGAAGAGTTTTTGAAGATAATGGAGGAAATATTTAAAGTTCAAAATCCATTTGATATAGAGGATGGCTTACAAGTAAATGCTATTCAACAAAGCGGAGGGAAAGCAATTTCTGACCGCTTTTTTTCTTTTTATGAAAATAAATATTTAAAATAATCAGAATTTTTTGTATAATAAAATATATTATACAAGTTTTAACTTATACATATAGATTGGGGGAAGGAAGAATGAAGAGAAAGGTAACAACGATTGCTGCAGTTGCATTATCGGCTAGTGTACTGGTTGCGGGATGTGGGAATGGGGAGAAGGCTTCGACAACGAAGAAAGAATCAAGTAAGGGAATGGCAGATAAACAAGTTTTAAATTTGCTAGAAACAGCTGAAATTCCTTCAATGGATACATCTAAATCAACAGATTCTGTATCTTTCCGTGTATTTGTAAATGCAATGGAAGGATTATATCGTCTAGATAAAGATAATAAACCAACTCCAGGTATGGCCAAAGACGTGAAGATTAGTGAAGATAAAAAGACATATACATTTGAATTACGTGATGCAAAATGGTCAAATGGTGATCCAGTTCGAGCACAAGATTTTGTATATGCATGGCAACGTACATTAGATAAAGCAATAGCAGCAGAATATGCATTTATTTTATTTGATGTGAAAAATGCACAGAAAGTAAATAAAGGAGAAGTACCGTCGGATCAATTAGGTGTTAAAGCGAAGGATGATAAAACGTTGGTAGTAGAATTAGAGCAACCAGCACCTTATTTCCTTGAGCTTACTTCGTTCCCTACATTCTTCCCATTAAATGAAAAGTATGTAAAAGGACAAGGGGATAAATACGGATTAGAAGCAGATAAATTATTGTACAATGGACCATTTACAATGAGTGAATGGAAACATGAACAAAGTTACCAGTTAAAGAAAAACCCAAATTATTGGGATAAAGATGCTGTAAAATTACAAGAAATTAATGTGGGTATAGTAAAAGAGACAAGTACTGGGGTAAATTTATATGATAGTGATCAAGCAGACCGTGTCATTTTAAGTTCTGAGTTTGTAGACAAATATAAAAAGAATAAACCAGATGAATTTAAAACGAAGCTAGACCCACGTATGTATTTCCTACGTTTTAATCAAAAAAATGCAACGTTTAAAAATCAAAAGGTTCGTGAGGCGATTGATTTAGCGTACGATAAAAAAGGAATTGCGGATGTAATTTTGAATGATGGATCATTGCCAGCGTATTTCTTAGTACCTGAAAAGTTTACGACAGGACCAGATGGAAAAGACTTCCGTACTGTAAATAAAAATTTCCGTGACAGTAAAGATAATGCTGCGAAAGCAAAAAAACTGTGGGAAGAAGCGAAGAAAGAACTTGGTCAAGATACAATTACAGTAGAATTACTAAATGATGATAACGGTAGTCGTAAAAAAGTGGGCGACTTTATTAAAGAAGAATTAGAGAAAAACTTACCTGGTATTAAAGTGAATTTGAAGCAACAACCATATAAGCAGAAGTTAGATTTAGAAAAGAAATTTGAATATGAATTCTCATTATCTGCATGGAGTCCAGATTATCCAGACCCAATGACATATATTGATATGTTCGTTACTGGAAGCTCATTTAATGAAATGGATTATTCAAATCCGAAGTACGATGATTTAGTAGCAAAATCAAAAGGAGAACTACTAAAAGATGACGCAGCACGCTGGAAAGCACTTGCAGAAGCTGAAAAAATCTTAATTGGTCAAGATGCTGCAATCTCTCCTACGTACCAACAAAGTACAGCTTACTTAGAGAAGACGTATGTAAATGGTATTGCTAACCATACGTTCGGTGGCGACTTTAGTTATAAATGGGCATATATTACAAAGAAATAGTATAATAAAAGATGAGTGAATTTTCGCTCATCTTTTATTTGTTTAGGGAGGAACGTGGAGTGTTGAAAGGAATCAATCATCTTTGTTTTTCAGTATCAAATTTAGAAAACGCTATTATGTTTTATGAAAGAGTGCTAGAAGGAGAACTATTAGTTAAAGGGAGAAAACTTGCATATTTCAATATATGTGGAGTATGGATAGCACTGAACGAAGAGGCACATATTCCAAGAAAGGAGATTCATCAATCTTATACGCACCTCGCATTTTCTGTTGAACAAAAAGATTTTGAACGCCTGTTACATCGGTTAGAAGAAAATAATGTTCATATTTTACAAGGAAGAGAACGTAATGTGAGAGATTGTAGGTCTATATATTTTGTTGATCCTGACGGTCACAAGTTCGAGTTTCATTCAGGGACACTGCAAGACCGTCTAAATTATTATAGGGAAGAAAAACCTCATATGACATTTTACTAAGGGGGGAAGAAGTTGCATGCGCTTGTAATTGGTGGAACAGGAATGTTAAAGAAAGTTTCTATGTGGCTTTGTGATCAAGGATTTCGTGTGTCTGTTATTGGACGAGATGAAGTGAAATTAGAAAATGTTAAGCAAGCTAGTTCGGCACCAGAAAATATTACATGTCTTCCTTTAGATTATCAAAATGACGATGGTCTAAAGCGATCTATTACAAATACAATTGAACAGAATGGTCCAATTACATTAGTAGTTGCATGGGTACATTCGAGTGCTAAGCATGCATTACGACTCATTTGTAATGAAGTTGAATTGTCATCGGAAAAGTATAGTTTATTTCATATATTAGGTAGTAGTGCATCGCGTACGAAGTCACAAAAAATAGGTGGGACATTATGTAGTTATTATAGAATTATATTAGGGTTTATTTTAGAAGATACATATGCAAGATGGCTTACTCATGAAGAGATTGCTGACGGAGTTATAAAAGGAATTGAAAGTAAATGCACAGAATGGATTGTAGGGAGAGTAGAGCCGTGGGAATCGCGGCCAAAATGGTAAGGGGGCATGTGAAATGAAGACAACGGTATATGTAACAAGGCACGGTGAAACAGAATGGAATGTAGCAGGGCGGATGCAAGGACGGAAAAATTCAGCATTAACAGAGAATGGTATGATACAAGCGAAACAATTAGGGGAGCGTATGAAGGATTTACCACTCCATGCCATATATAGTAGTCCAAGCGAAAGAACGCTTCATACTGCTGAATTGATTAAAGGGGAACGCGATCTTCCAATTATAGAAGATGAACGTTTCTATGAAATAAACATGGGGATATGGGAAGGGCAAACAATTGCTGACTTGGAAATGCAATATCCAGAAGAAGTACATTTATTTTGGAATGAACCACATCTTTTTCAGTCAACATCAGGGGAAAACTTTGCGGCCGTTCATAAAAGAGTAATTGAAGGGATACACTTTCTTTTAGAAAAGCATAAAGGAGAAAATATTTTAATAGTTACTCATGCTGCAGCAGCGAAATTACTCGTAGGGCATTTTGCAGGTTTTGAAATTGAACATGTATGGGAAGAGCCATTTATGCATAGCGCGAGTCTTAGTGTGATTGAATTTGATGAAAACCGTGGTAAAGTAAAACAATTTGCAGATATAAGTCATTTTCAGTAAACGTAAAAAAGGCCGCAATGCGGCCTTTTTTGGTGGACATAAAAAACTAGCAATTACGTTTTTTATACCAGAAGTGATCGAATTTCTTGTTTTTGCAAGATGGGAACTTATGTCCGTCTCTGCAATCATTCCATTTGTGCCCGTCATCGTGACAGTCTTTACCATGATCACAATCATCATCGCAAGAGCTACCGTGTCCGTGAGGGAAGAATTCGCATTTTTTACAGAAACTTCGTTTTGTCCAGAAAAATTTCTTTTCAAAGCGTATGCATTTTGTAACGAACGTACAATGTTTTCTGCGAGTACGTTTTGTAACTAAAACGCATTCTTTTCTACGAGTAACTTTTGTAACGAACGTCCATTTTTGAACGCGCACACGAGTGCATTTCGTAACAAACGTCCATTTTTTAACATGAGTACATTTTGTAACGAAAGTACAATGTTTTACGCGAGTACATCTTGTTCTTGGACATTTACGCCCTGTTGTACATTTACGCCCTGTTGTACATTTACACCCTGTTGTACATTTATGATGAGAGAATTTATCATCATCGCACTCAAAAGTACTTGGATCTTGGTGTAAGAAATCCTCCATACCAGCACTTTTGATTTCTTCAACAGCTTTTCTAATATCACGTTTCATAGAAATCCTCCTTATCGAGTGTTAAATTGAAAAGGTATTCTTTTTCCTTAACATGATATGAGATTCGACTTCTTTCTGAACAGGACAAGAGTGTAATTTTATATAAATAGATGATAGCGGATGTATGGACAAGACAAGGCGCATACATTGAATGAAGAGAACTGAGAAGGGATGAGAAAACATGCTGCCTTCATATGATTTTTTTGTTCATCCAATGTACTTAGTGGAATTGAAAAAGGACATTTGGTCAGATAGTCCAGTGCCAGCAAAATTAACTTATGGAAAAAAGAAGTATGACATTGATATCGTATACCGAGGGGCTCATATTCGCGAATTTGAGAAAAAGTCTTATCATGTTATGTTTTATAAACCGAAAAAATTTCAAGGCGCGAAAGAGTTTCATTTGAATTCTGAGTTTATGGATCCGTCTCTCATACGAAATAAATTATCTTTAGATTTTTTTCATGATATTGGTGTACTTTCGCCAAAATCACAACATGTATTTATAAAAATTAATGGTCAAATTCAAGGTGTGTATTTACAGTTAGAATCAGTTGATGAAAACTTTTTGAAAAATAGAGGGTTACCGAGTGGTTCTATTTATTATGCGATAGATGATGATGCGAATTTTTCGTTAATGAGTGAGCGAGATAAAGATGTTAAGACAGAGCTCTTTGCGGGTTATGAATTTAAATATTCGAATAAAAATAGTGAAGAACAACTGAGTGAATTTGTATTTCAAGCGAATACTTTGTCGAGGGAAGATTATGAAAAAGAAATCGGGAAGTTTCTACATGTAGATAAATATTTACGATGGTTAGCTGGAGTTATTTTTACGCAAAACTTTGATGGTTTCGTTCATAACTATGCACTATATCATAACGATGAGACAAATTTATTTGAAGTGATACCGTGGGATTATGATGCGACTTGGGGGCGAGATGTACAAGGGAGACCACTTAATCATGAATATATTCGTATTCAAGGTTATAATACGTTAAGTGCAAGATTGTTAGATATACCTGTATTTAGAAAACAATACCGAAGTATTTTAGAAGAAATATTAGAAGAACAATTTACCGTTTCGTTTATGATGCCGAAAGTAGAAGGTTTGTGTGAATCGATTCGTCCATATTTACTACAAGATCCATATATGAAAGAAAAATTAGAAACATTTGATCAAGAAGCTGATATGATTGATGAATATATAAATAAAAGAAGGAAGTATATACAAGACCACTTACATGAATTGGATTAATTTTGAAAGAGATTGGAACATTATCAATCTCTTTTTTTGTATAATAAAGATGTATCGATTGAATTGACGTAATATTTACTTAATAAAGAATGGAGATGTGGAAACATGACGGTCAAGTGGATTGATTGGGTAAAACAAATACAATCTATAACTCAAGCGGGTTTAACGTATTCTAAGGATGTATATGATATAGAGCGTTTCCAACAATTACGGGACATTTCAGTTTCAATGATGTCACATTACACAAAGACAGATTGGGAAGTAGTAGAGAATTTATTTGCAAGTGGGACAGGCTATCAAACACCTAAAGTTGATATACGGGCAGTTATTTTTCAAAATGAAAAACTATTATTTGTGAAAGAAAAAAGTGATAGGAAATGGGCATTGCCAGGTGGATGGGCTGATGTTGGTTATACGCCAACAGAAGTAGCAGCAAAAGAAGTTTTAGAGGAGACGGGCTATGAAGTAGATGATTTTAAGCTACTCGCTATATTTGATAAAGAAAAACATCAACCATCGCCTTCAGCAACACATGTATATAAAATTTTTATTGGCTGTAAGATTATTGGTGGCGAAAAGAAAACTAGTATTGAAACAGAAGATGTGGAGTTTTTTGGTGAGAATGAATTGCCTAATTTATCGATTGCTAGAAATACAGAAGAGCAAATTAAAGAAATGTTTGCCTACATGAAAGAACCTCAAAAAGAAACATTAATAGATTAATAATGCTTATGCCGATGATATTGTTGAAATGAAGATATTGGCAGAATGCGACCTTTATGTAATAATGGGATGGTATGTGAAGAAAAAAGGAGATAGAAAATAAAATGTTAGCAAGCATAATAGATCAGTTATTGCAATTTTTTGCAAGCCTAGGTTACTTTGGAGTAGCGCTAGCTTTAATGATTGAAATTATCCCGAGTGAAATTGTACTTTCGTATGCTGGATTTTTAGTAGCGGATGGTAAAATTAGTTTTGTCGGTGCAGTTATCGCCGGAACTATTGGTGGTACTTTAGCCCAAATCTTTTTATACTGGCTTGGATATTACGGAGGGCGTCCGGTTGTAGAGAAATATGGGAAATATCTACTTATTAATAAACACCATTTAGACATAGCGGAAGGTTGGTTTAAGCGTTACGGAGCAGGAGTAATCTTTTCTGCACGCTTTATCCCAGTAGTACGTCATGCAATCTCTATTCCAGCAGGATTAGCTAAAATGCCGTTAAAACTATTTACACTATATACAGTAGTTGCGATTATTCCATGGTCAATACTATTTATATACTTAGGTGAAAAGCTTGGTGGAAATTGGCGACACATTAAAGAGTATGCATCTGATTACACACATTACATAATTATAGGGGCTGTTCTCTTTGTTGCTCTATACTTCGGTTTAAAGTATTTAAAAAAGAAAAAAGCAGCGCGTTAAAGTCAATGATTTTTCATTGGCTTTTTTTATTGTTTCAGTTCTAAAAAAAAGGAGTTGTCCATAATGTGTAATAATAAAGCGTAGCGGGGGAATGTGATGAAAGGATCACCGTTTTTACGTGGAACGATATTTTTAACGATGGCAACGATGATATCTAAAATGTTAGGGTTTATATATGTTATACCATTTACAGCAATGGTGGGTACGAGTGGGTACGTATTATATACGTATGCATACCGTCCTTATACAATTATGCTTAGTATTGCAACGATGGGATTACCACTTGCCGTTTCAAAAATGGTTTCAAAATATGATCAACTCAATGATTATCACACTGTTAAGAGAGTGCTAAAGAGTGGTATCGTTTTTATGGTCATTATGGGCGTTATTTCTTGTTTAGCATTATATATGTTAGCACCACATTTAGCTAAACTTGTGATTGATGGAAATGATCAGTCGGGGAATAGTGTGGTAGCTGTCACGCACAATATTCAAATTGTAAGTTTTGCGTTAATACTCGTTCCTGTAATGAGCTTGTTACGTGGTTTCTTTCAAGGTTTTCAATCTATGGGACCTTCTGCGCTCAGTGTAGTTGTAGAGCAATTTTTTCGGGTCTTAACTATTTTGATAGGAAGCTTTGTCGTTTTATATGTTATAAAAGCTTCTGTTTCGTTGGCAGTTGGTATTTCAACGTTTGGAGCATTTATGGGAGCACTAGGTGGATTAAGTGTTTTAAGTGCGTATTATATAAGAAGGAGAAAACATTTAAAGAAAAAAGAGATTGCCAGTATACCACAAACGACGAAAACTTTTTTTTCGTTGTATAGAGAACTGTTTACATATTCTATTCCTTTCGTTGTAGTTGGATTAGCGATTCCGTTATATCAGACGATTGATACATTTACAATTAATAAACTACTTATACAAATAGGGTATATGCAAGGAGAAGCGGAGAAGATTAATGCGATAATTGGTCTTGTCCAGATGGTTGTACTTATCCCGGTTTCCGTTGCGACTGCTTTTAGTATGTCTCTCGTACCTGAGATGACAAAAGCCTATACAGCAGGGAATGTGAAGTTACTGTACAAACATTTTACGAGGACGAATGTATTAGTAGTAGGTATTACGGTACCAGCGGCGATTGGAATGATGTTGTTAGCAAAACCAGTATATACTCTTTTATTTGGTGCCGGAAATGATCCGGAGATGGGGAGAGTTATTTTACAGTATTATGCTCCTGCCTGTATACTATTTTCGCTTTTTACAGTAACAGCTGCGATGTTACAAGGAATTAATCAACAACAGAAAACAGTGCTAGGATTAGTAATTGGTATTATTGTGAAGATAGTTTTAAATATCGTATTGCTTCCGTATTTCGATTATGTAAGTTTTATTATTTCAACATACGCTGGTTATACGATTTCAGTTGGCTTTAACTTGTGGATGCTTTCTAAATATGTTATAAAGGCAACATAAGCTTTTTAAGGCAGAGAGCACTCTGTCTTTTTCTTTGTTTAGAATATTTTTCTTATAAAAACGTTTTCAAAATAATTTTTCTATTGAAATTTAAACGTATGTTTCATATGCTGAGAATGGCGGTTCAAAAACTGTTATGTAAGAGAGGTAGATTCCTACATGTAAAAAGAATCGGGGTGATAGTATGTTAAATATTTATTTAACAGACCGAAACGGAAAACTACAAGAGGTTGAGGAAATGCAAAAGGGTTGCTGGATTAATGTACTTCATCCAACGGAAGAAGAAATTCAATATCTAGTACAAACGTTAAATGTAGACTTAGATTTCATTAAAGACCCTTTAGATGATGAAGAACGCTCTCGTATTGAAAAGGAAGACAATAATACTTTAATTATCGTGGATATTCCAACAGTTAGACATGATGAAGAAGGAAATTCGATTTATGACACGATTCCAATAGGTATGATTGTAATGCCAGATTGCTTTGTGACAATTTGTTTAGAAGAAAATCCAATTTTTGAACGCTTTATTAATCAACGTATTAAAGAATTTTATACGTTTAAAAAGACGCGCTTTGCACTTCAGCTCTTATATACGATTTCTACTTATTATTTAAGATACTTAAAGCAAATTAACAGAAAAACAATCGATTTAGAGCACCAATTAAATAAGTCGATGAAAAATAAAGAAATTTTTACATTGCTAGGCCTTGAAAAAAGTTTAGTTTACTTTACAACATCATTAAAGGCGAATAAAATTGTAATTCAAAAATTAATGCGTAACAGTACATTTTTAAAAATGTATGAAGACGATCAAGATTTACTAGAAGATGTATTAATTGAAAATAAGCAGGCTATTGAAATGGCGGAAATATATAGTCACATTTTAAGTGGAATGATGAATACTTTTAGCTCTGTTATATCAAATAATTTAAATAGTGTTATGAAACTGTTAACGTCTATTACAATCATTTTATCGTTACCAACGATGGTTTCTAGTTTCTTTGGAATGAACGTAAAGGTTCCGTTTGAAGGGGAAGCACATGGTTTTGTAATTGTACTCATAATATGTGTAACACTATCTTTCACATTAGCGTTTGTTTTTTGGAAGAAACGTTACTTTTAACGAGAAGAAAGCTGCTCTAGCATAGTTGTGTAACTGCGCTAGAGCAGCTTTTTTGCTATGAAATCCTAAATTTTGAATAGAATATAACTTATAAAATGTAATGTATATGAAAGGGGTGAATTCCGTATAAGTCTTGTCCAATTCATAAAATGAGGTTAAAATTACATATTGTTAATGAAAAGTTGGAGGAAATACATCATGGAATTGTTTCAATTACCGAAAGCATTCCTGCAAATGAATACAATTTTTATCTCCATATTGATCGAAGCACTTCCTTTTGTGCTCATTGGTGTATTTATTTCAGGATTCATTCAAATGTTTGTAACAGAAGATATGGTAGCAAAATGGATGCCGAAAAATCGATTTCTGTCTGTTTTAATGGCTACTTTTTTAGGGATGATGTTTCCGGGCTGTGAATGTGGAATCGTTCCGATTGTAAGGCGATTAATCGGAAAAGGGGTTCCGCCCTATGCCGGGATTGCATTTATGTTAACTGGACCAATCATTAATCCAGTCGTATTATTTGCAACATACGTTGCCTTTGGAAGTAGTATGCACATGGTATGGTATCGTTCTATTGTAGCGATTATCGTAGCAATTATCGTTGGAATTATATTATCATTTATGTTTAAAGAACATCAATTACGAGATGATCACTTCCCAGAAGTGAATCATAAGCGTCCATTACGTAAAAAAATGTGGGATGTATGTACGCATGCTGTTGAGGAATTTTTCTCGATGGGAAAATATTTAGTATTAGGTGCGTTAATTGCAGCGGCAGTTCAAACGTTCGTACAAACTTCAACACTTCTTGCTATAGGACAAGGGCCGTTCTCTTCACCAGCTGTTATGATGGGGCTTGCTTACATATTATCACTTTGTTCAGAAGCGGATGCGTTTATTGCTTCGTCATTCCAAAGTACATTTTCAACAGCGTCACTTGTCGCGTTCCTCGTATATGGACCGATGGTGGATATTAAAAATATGTTTATGATGCTTGCGACATTTAAAACAAAATTTGTAATTGTTGTGACGGTTACAGTTACACTTGTTGTTTATGCAAGCTCACTACTCATTTATGCGATGGGGTGGTAGGTTATGTTTCGAGCATATATATTATTAGGCTTTACAATTTTAATTGGACAGCTTCATATTTCCGGTAATATTACGAAGTATATAAATATGAAGTACGCCTATTTATCAAAAACTGCAGCTATTATTTTAGGTTTCTTAACGATTGTACAAATTATTATCGTTTTCCAAAAAGAACATCAAAAAGAAAAAGAGAAACATGATTGTAGTTGTGATCATAGTCATTGTGGGCATGATCATTCGAAAGATGAGAATACATGGTGGAAAAAAGTGTTTTCTTACACGTTATTCTGTTTTCCAATCATTACAGGATTGTTTTTCCCAATTGCAACATTAGATTCCGATATTGTTAAGGCGAAGGGATTCCATTTTCCAGTAGCGCAAGCAGAAAGTAAAGATCCATTTATGACAAGGCAATTTCTAAGACCTGACACGAGCATTTATTACGGGAAAGAAGGATACCGTGGTGTAATGGAAAAAGGGAAGAAAGAGTTTGTAACGAAAGACAATATCACTTTAAAAGATGAAGATTTCTTAAAGGGTATGGAGACAATTTATAATTATCCTGGTGAATTTACTGGTAAAACCCTGTCTTATAAAGGATTTGTTTTCCGAGATGATTCTTCTAAAAAGGAACAATATTTCTTATTCCGTTTCGGCATTATACATTGTGTTGCCGATTCGGGTGTATATGGTATGTTAGTTAAAAAACCAGAAGGTGTAGAGTGGAAAAATGATGATTGGATTCAGATAGAGGGAGAAATTTCAACTGAATTTTATCAGCCGTTTCATGCGAATATTCCAGTGTTAGAAGTAACGAAATGGAATAAAGTTGAACAGCCGAAAGAACAATATGTATTTAGAGGAGCCGATTGATAAAATCGGTTCTTTTTTATGGACTAAAAGTTCTAAAAATTGTTAATATTAAACGTGTAGTTCATGAGGTGTAGTGTATATTGGGATATTAGGGATAAATAATTAAAGGGGTGATAACAATGACTGAAGTAAAGGGTAAAACAGCTAATGAATCAAGGGTGTTTAAAACGAGTCGAGTATTTCCAACGGATTTAAATGATCATAACACGCTATTTGGTGGAAAGATATTGGCGGAGATGGATATGGTTGCTTCAATTTCAGCAACGAGACACTCGAGAATGGAATGTGTCACAGCGTCTATGGATTGGGTAGATTTCTTACATCCAGTACGTTCTTCAGATTGTGTTAGTTATGAATCTTTCGTAATTTGGACGGGAAGAACTTCTATGGAGATATTTGTGAAAGTAGTAGCAGAAGATTTAATTTCAGGTAAAAAACGTGTAGCAGCAACTTCATTCGTTACTTTTGTTGCGCTTAGTAAGGAGAATAATCCAGTTCCTGTACCGCGTGTTATCCCTGAGACAGAAGAGGAGAAAGAATTGCATCGAATTGCTGTGTTACGTGCAGAACAGCGCCATATTCGTAAGGCAGAGAGTAAGAAGGTAGCTACACTGCTAACTTTTTGATGTAAAATATTTTCCTAGTGGTACTATTTTGTAATAGGTTAGGAGATTTTTGAAATGAAAAGCGGACACCTAAAAATAGGTGTCCGCTTTTATAGTTTTTTCATCCCCATATCGTACTACAATAACTGCTTAGCAGAAGCAAGCAGCACCGACGATAATTAAGAGGATAAATAATACGACTAGTAGCGCAAATCCATTACCATGTGCGAAGCCCATTGTTATTTCCTCCTTTTATTTTAAGATACAACATACAATATGCAGATGAGCTCCTGTTTGATATGGACGTATATCATGCAATGACATATTTTTTGTATGATAATGTTTTAAAAAAGGAAAGATATAGGAATAACAGTAGTTAGAGAAAGGAACGTATCCATGAAGCGCTTTTTAATTGTAATAATTTGTTTTATAGGTGTATTCATATGGATGAACGTTGATGTGGAAATGGGGAAGAAAATGGCTAGTGGATATGAATTAGAAAAAATCCGATCAGGGGATTTTCAAGTATATACGAACGGTGATGAGTTATATAAAAGTTTATTTGAGGATATAAATCGTGCAGAAAAGAATGTGTATATTCATTTTTATATTGTAGGAAAAGATGAAGTAAGCCAAAAGTTTTTACAGTTATTAGAGAAAAAAGCATCTAGCGGAGTAGATGTGAAATTGTCAGTAGACCGCATTGGCGGATATAAGCTTAAGAAAAAGATAATTAATCAATTAAAAGAAAAAGGCGTGAAGTTTACATTTAGTAAAAAACCTAAATTAAAAAACTTATTTTATTCTTTGCATCAACGTAATCATAGACGCATTGTTACTATAGATGGGAAAGTTTCGTACATTGGTGGCCTCAATATTGGAAAGGAATATCTTGGACAGGATCCTAAATTTGGTCCGTGGCGTGATTATCATGTACGCATCGAAGGGAATGGAGCTACTGATATGGAACGGAAGTTTGCGGAAGATTGGCAAGAAGATACGGGAGAAAAGTTTCCTATACACCATGAGTTACCTGTACAAGGAAATGTAAAATATCAATACGTATTTTCGAATGGAAAAGGTTTATGGAAGGAGTATGGAGCGTTTTTAAAGAAGGCAAAACATTCTTTAATTATCGCTACACCATATTTTGTACCGAGTAAAGAAATGGTGAAGGGGCTGAAAGATGCATTAAATCGTGGTGTACATGTAAAAATCCTCGTCCCATTTAAAAGTGATGCAGTATTGCTAAAACAGGCTGCCTATCCTTATTTGAAAGACATGTTAGATGCTGGAGCGGAGATTTATCAATATCGAAATGGATTTTTTCATGGGAAAGTAACAATCATCGATGAGGAAATGGTTGATATTGGTACAGCAAATTTTGATAATAGAAGTTTTTACTTAAATAACGAATCTAACTGTTTCATATATGATAAGACAGTCGTTGCTGACGTATGGAGTCGATTAAAAGAAGACTTTCATAAATCAAAACGATTTTCTGAAGAAGATTTTGAGAAAATTAGTAGATGGGATTGGTTTCTAGCAAGAATATCAAATGTTATCGCATCATATTTATAGTATAGAGATGAAATAGGAAGGGAGGCGCTTTAATGGATTGTATGAAAGAATTGATGACATATAGTTACACACTTATATATAAAGTTGGGGAATACACGAGCAAGGTTCGAGATGAAGAATTAAAGGATATATTACAGCATCATTTGCCGTATATGTTACAAGCATATAATGAACAAGTGAATTTTCAAGAAGGAGAAAATATACAACATATAACTTGTAAACAAATGTGGCCGGAATTTACTGAAATGGATAGGGAAACAGATAATGAGTATACAGGGGATATTGGGATTGCTATTTGTTATATTTCACATTTGAAACGATTAGCATTAAAGTTTGCTCAAGTTGCAGTGGAAGTTGCGAACCCAGAGTTTCGTTCTTTCTTGGAAAATTGTTTTGTAAAAATGAATCGTTATGCTTATAGTGTTTGGCAATATGTTGTGAAGAAGGAATATAAAATTAAACATTTATATGAAAATGAAAGTGAGAAGTTTGCGTGAAAAACTAAGACGGAATGAAAGGCGTCTTAGTTTTTTTATGTCTAATGAAAGGCTCAATTAGAAGAATTGAGAAAAACCAGTTGTGTTATCAGAGTATTTACAAAAGTTTACAATATCTTTACTGTTTTTAAATCTTTCCTTTAAAAAAAAAGAGTAATATGGGATTGTACATATTCTATCAAAGGGAGGAAACGCAAATGAACAAATGGGTTAAGTCATTAACTGCTATGGCACTTGCAAGTTCTTTATTAATGGTAGGTTGTAGTAAAGATGAGGATAAAAAGAAAGAGGATGACACAACTTCGCAGCAAGATGAAAAGAAAGATAAAGAAACAAGTGGAACAGAAAAATCTTCTGATTCGAAAGAAAAGAAATAAAGTGAAACTTTAATCAGTGGGGATTTTGTCCATCCCCACTGATTATTAGCCCACACCAATCGGGCATTTACGGGCAGTTATCTCCCACCTAATTTCCTCGCATTCGCCGAATTTACTGCCCGTTAATGCGGGATAAATGGATAACAGAGCTTCCTCACATATACGAGGGAGCTTTTTTGTTGTATATTTGTAAGTTTTGCGGAAAAATAGAGAGAAAGAATGGAAGAGGGGATAATATATGAAAGTATGCATATTAGGAGCGACAGGTAGAGTAGGATCACACATTATGAAATTGGCATTACAAGATTCATATGAAGTAACGGTATTAGTTCGTGATTTGAGTAGAGTGGAAACAGAGCATGAAAGGTTGCAAGTTATTAAGGGAAATGTATTAAGCGGAGATGATATAAAGGAAGCGATTAAAGGATGTGATATTGTAATTAGTGCTCTTGGAACTGATCGGAATGGGACGTTAGAGAAGAGTGTACCGATTATTATAAAGCAAATGGAAGAAGAGGGCATAAAGAAAATTGTTACAATAGGAACTGCTGGTATTTTACAAGCACGAACAAACCCAAGTATATATCGTTTCCAATCAAAAGAATCGAAAAGAAAAATGACAACAGCTGCGGAAGATCATTTAGCTGCTTATGAAGCGCTGAATAATAGTAAACTATGTTGGACTGTTGTTTGTCCGACGCATTTAATAGATGGTGATGTAACCGGTGTATATCGAACTGAACAAGATATGTTGCCAACAGATGGATCGAAAATCACAGTTGGTGATACAGCTCAGTTTACATGGAGTTTACGTAATAAAAGCTTATACGAGAAAAGCCGAGTAGGTATTTCATATTAAAAAACCATCCCAAAATAGGGATGGCTAAAAAATGATATAGCATACAAAGATGATAATCATAATGATTTGGAGAATGGCCTTGGCTACTGTACTACTTAAAAAACCGACAACAGTTGCAATTCCGACTAAAAGGGCGTCTTTTGGCGCCTTTTTATGCATTAGTTCCGTAATAAATACAGATAAGAACGGTATGATAATAAGCCCGAATGGTGGGAAGAAGAACGATCCGACAATGATAGAAACCATACCAACACGTTCGCCCGATTTTGTACTTCCGTATTTTTTTAGGAAGTATCCATTTGCAATAAAGTCAGCAACGAAAATGAAGAGTGTAAAAATGACTTGAATAATCCAAAAAGATGTCGTTAACTCTCCGCCGTTTATTCCAAAATGATAAATGAAATAGCCAGCCCATACGGCAAGGATGCCAGGGATAATGGGGTATATAAAGGCAAGAAATGAAACAATGAAACAAGCAATGATACAAATTGTTAGTAAAACAGTCACTTTATAGCTCCTTTGTAGTATCTAATTTATGTACAGCAATCTTTTTAATTTGATGCCCATCAAGTTCTAATGCTTTAAATTGAAAACCATCATATTCAACTGAATAGCCAGCCTCAATATTTAAATCAATTGATTGAGAGAGAAGCCAACCACCAATTGTATCTAAATCACTTTCATCGATATGTAGGCCAAACATATCATTTACTTCAGAAATGAGTACTTTCCCATCTAAAACAGTAAGCCTAGGAGTACGCTTTTCAATCATTGGTGATTCGTCTGCGTCAAATTCATCTTGAATTTCTCCGATAATTTCTTCAAGAATATCCTCCATCGTTAAAAGGCCAGCAGTTCCGCCGTATTCATCCATAACAATCGCCATTTGTACGCGGTTCTTTTGGAGGTGTATTAACGTTTTACGAATGGGAACTGTTTCAAATACAGTTAAAACAGGATGTATGTAGGCATCAAGTGGTTTGTAAATGCCTTTTGTTTGATTATGAAAAATCTCTTTCGTATTTATCATTCCGATAATATCATCTTTATCCTTTTCAATAATAGGATAACGTGTATACTTTTCAGTTGCAACGATTTTCATATTTTCTTCTAACGTATTTTCAGTAGATAAACAAACCATTTCAGTTCTAGGTACCATAATTTCTTTAGCAACACGATCATCAAATTCAAAAATATTATTTACATATTTATATTCGGTTTGATTAATTTCGCCGCTTTTATAGCTTTCACCTAAAATGAGTCGTAGTTCTTCTTCGGAATGGGCAAGTTCATTTTCTTTCGCAGGCTCTAAACCGAGTAATTTTGTGAAAAATATAGCTGCACTATTGAGAAGCCAAATGAACGGATACATAATTTTATCAAATAAAATAAGTGGTTTTGCAAATTTTAATGTGATTGCTTCAGCTTTTTGGATTGCGAAAGACTTAGGAACTAACTCGCCTAATACAACATGGAAAAAAGTAATCACACTAAAAGCAATAATAAAGGATAACGTGTTAGCCATTGTTCCAGTAATATTGATTTTTTCAAATAGTGGTCGCAGTAAATGTTCCACAGTTGGTTCACCAAGCCAACCAAGTCCTAAAGAGGTGATAGTAATGCCAAGCTGACAAGCGGATAAATAAACGTCTAAGTTAGATAAAACGCTTCTTGCAGCTAATGCTTGTTTATTACCTTCATTAGCAAGCTGGTCAATTCGACTTTTTCGTACTTTTACGACAGCGAATTCTGAAGCAACGAAAAAACCAGAAATAAGGATAAGTATAAAGATGAGAAAAATATTTAATATGTCCAAGTGTGTTCTTTATTCCTAATTTGGAATAAAGATGTCACCTCCTGTAATTATGTTATACTTTTATAATAAATCCAAATGAAAAGATTAGTCAAAGAAAATGGGTAAATAATGGTAGGTTTCTATAGTAGTTTTTTAATTTGCTGTTATTTTGTCCTCTATATAATAGGAATAACCGTCTACTTTTAATTTAAGTAGACGGTTATTCTATGTTATGGTTTCGAAATACTTCTAGTTAAAGTATACGTGTTTTGTTTAGAGTGGTTTGTTGTCCATAAAGCTTGGAGAAACGATAAGATGCTATATGGAATATAAAGTAGTAATAAACCAATTGTGACAACTATAGGTGCATTTCTACCAAATTGGACGATAAATTGTAATAGTCCGTTTGTATGAAAAATACATTCCATAAAAACGAATGAAAGAATAATGGAACTCAAAATAGATTTATGATTGGAAGTAAGCGCAATAAATAACGTATCAACAAGGAAAGATGAATTTTTTATTTCGTATTCATTAGTAGTATTTAAGAACGGTAGCCATTTTTTAATTGCTTGCATAACGATTATCATAGAAGTGCTACATACGATGATAAAAGAAGAGAAGAAAGGAAACTTTATGAATTTAGATATGTAGAGAAGTGATAATAGGACTGAACATTGTAATATCACAGTGCCAAAAGAATACGGTATCCAGCGAAATAAAGAACTACACTTTTTTAATGAGTTTGGTGCTTTTAAAAATAGATGGCCAATTCCTAGACTTATAAAGAAACCGATTACAAGAGTGAATGTGAAACGAACGATTGATAAAAAATATATTTCCCATATGTAGGGGAACAGTGGTGACGAATGGTTAGAGATATGTAGTATATTTTGTGTATGTACAAGCTGATTTGCTGAGAAAAGGATAGGCTCATGCATCCAATCAATTGTTGGAATTGAAATGGAAGAAGGCTGTGCTAAATTATGAAAAATGCTTACAAATCCAGTTAAGTAGGAGTAATTATGTGTAATGAATAATGCTGGAAGGGGACTTATGACAAAAATAATCAAAACACCGGCTATAAATTTACATATATGTGAGCGCAATAAGGACATACAATCACCTACTCTTAGAATATTCAGAAAATTATTATTCTTATTTTAGCTTTTTTCAGGGGAAGTTACAATATATTTTTCTTTACCTATTGGTATATGGATAGTTTTAAATTATTTTTAGAAATTTATTTTATGTATGGGATGAATGAAAAGAAATGTAGGTAAATGTCGAAAGGATTAAATTGATTTTTCAAATTGGAAAGTGATACCATAAAGTTAAACGGTGTTTAAATCATTGTTTAATCGATAAATTCTAGAGGGGGAGATAAGTTGGGGGGAAATGAAAACATATCAACGAAAGAAAAGATTTTAAATACAACCTTGGAGTTAATTAAAAACGAAGGTTTTGAAAGGGTAACGATAAGGAAAATTGCATCATTGTCAGATGTAAATATTGCGCTTGTAAATTACCATTTTGGTTCAAAAGAAAAGTTGATTAGTGAGGCGATTAAAGTTTTGTTAATTAGCTTCCAAGGCACTTTTTCTATTTTAGATGATATTACAGTACCAGCGAAAGAAAGATTAAAAATATTTTTATTTGATTATGTACTAGTAATTCGGCAATATCCTGAGTTAGTCAGGAAGATTATTGCAATGGGAACTACGGTATTTACATCTCAATACGAATATGGAGATTTTTTGAAGAGGCTAGGTTTTAGTAAAGTGAAGAATATTTTGAGCGAAATAACAAATGAAGCGGATCAGGAAATTTTAATGATGATGACAGTGCAAATATTTGGATCCATTTTTCTTCCAGCATTAATGATGCCAATTCTTGAATCAGGAGCAGATATAAGAGTACTGCCTATAGAAAAACAGATTGATTTCCTATTTGAACGCTATTTTTATAAAAATTGAGATAGTGGGTGATAGAGATGGTTAGTTTCTTTAGAAAGCATTGGTATGATATAGGGTTAGTTGTGGCTATTGTTGTCGTTGTTTGTTTAGTCGCGAATTTGGGAGAAATAAGTGAAATAAATGTACTGTTAGCGTTAAGTTTTGTAGCCATTTTAGTGCATCAATTTGAAGAGTATCGTTGGCCAGGTTATTTCGCTGGTCTGTTTAATGTAGTTATATTTAAAAGTGATATACCAGATCGCTATCCATTAAATACGCAATCTGCTATGGTAATAAATATTTTGATTGCGTATGTTTTTTATTTACTTCCGGTTTTCTTTCAAAATATAATATGGCTTGGGATGGCACCTATTTTAATGGGGTTTTTTCAATTCATATGGCATGGTATTTTTGCAAATATAAAAGCTAAAACAATATACAATCCGGGATTAGGTGCGGTTGTATTACTACATGTTCCGATTGGTTATGCATATATGAGATATGTTCTTTTACACAATCTAGCTACAAATTTGGATTGGATATTAGGGCTGATCTATTTTCTAGTAGCAACCTATTTTTTAATTATAAAAGGAAATATGTTAATGAAAAGTAAGGAGACAAATCATTGTTTTTCTAAAAAGCAATTAGGTCCGTACAATGATGCAGTAAAGTGATCCAGAATTCAGAAGGGATTTTTGATGCTGAAGAGAGTACAAGTGAATGATTCATGAATAAATTATGACGGAAAAATGAATAATTTTCAGAAAAATAAAATAATATATTTATTTTTTTCTGAAAATATAATATAGTTATGGCACAGAAAGTATTTTAACATAAGGAGGCTGTTTATGAGGATTAAAGGAAATTATGTGCCGAAAAGGGAAGTGTTATTTTGCTCAAGTTCAATTACGATAGGGGAAGCACTGGAGCATTTAAATAAAACTGGGTATCGTTGTGTACCAGTTTTAGATGAAAAAAAAGAGAAATACTTAGGGAATATATATAAAGTAGATATTTTAGAATATAAAGGTTCACTTGAAGAGAGTGTAGTACAAATATTAAATGATAAAGAAGGATATGTGAGAGAAGATTCTTCGTTCTTTAAAGTATTTTTTACAATAAAAAAATTACCTTATTTATCAGTAGTTGATGAAAAAGGAGTTTTCCTGGGGATTTTAACGCATAAAAAAGTTTTTGAGTTATTAGAAGATGCATGGGGAGTCCATTCTAGTAAATATTCTGTCATGATTGGAACACAAGATTATAATGGGGCCATTCAAAAATTATCGACAGTGCTAAAGAAATACACTGGTATTCAAAGCTTAATGACTTTTGATAATGATGCTTTATTAGTACGTAGAATAATGTTTACATTGGGAGAAGAGTTTGAAGATAGTGAATTAGAAACATTGCTAAAGGATTTAGAAGATCATGGATTTAGAGTTGTGTATGTTGAAGAGATGAATAATCCACGTGAAGTTGAAACGATAGACTAACAAGTAAAAGCCATCTTATTTTTTGATGGCTTTTACTTTCTTTCGTATAAAAATATTCAAATATAATAAAATGTAAAAATCGTAAATTTCTAAAAAAATTTGTGTAATAAAATAAATAAAGGAGGTATGTGTGGATAATTTTGATTTTCAAAAAATTCTATTTAAAAATATGTTTTTATTTTTCAGCCAAATATGTTACTATATGTGTGATAAAAACAAAGAGGTCTGACAACTAAACTCCACGTTATAACACTCTAATGACTTGAATATTCAAAAAAATCAAAAATTAATAATTAGAGTAAGAATAAGGGGAATGGAGAAATTATGGAGAAAGACATTGCTTTGTAAGGGGCATATTTTATCATCTTGAGCAGAGAGGAGGATGCATAGCATATTGTGAAAAGAGAGATAAACAATGAAAAAGTGCTATGCAAATGAAAAGCATGAAGGGACGTTTAAGGCCAGGTGATACGGTAGCGATTGGTTTAATGTTATTTGCACTATTTTTAGGAGCAGGAAATTTAATTTTCCCACCAGTTTTAGGTCAACAAGCTGGAGAGAATGTTTGGGTTGCTACAATTGGATTCCTTGTAACGGGAGTCGGATTACCCCTATTAGCTGTAACAGCTGTCGCGTTTGTAGAGGGGGACTTGAAAGCGCTGTCTTCTAGAGTTCACCCTATATTTGCGTTTATTTTCCCATTGATTAGTTATTTAGCGATTGGACCATTTTTCGCGATTCCGCGTACTGGAGCTGTTTCATTTGAAATGGGTATGAAGCCATTTCTATCAGAGACAATGGTTTCTGAGTGGTACATGCTATTTCTTTTCACTATAGTTTTCTTCGGAATAACGTGGTATTTATCATTAAATCCATCTAAATTAGTGGATTGGTTCGGGAAATTTCTTACACCATTGTTAGTATTGATTGTTGCTGTTATTGTCGGAAAGGCAATTATTGATCCGATTGGAGAACCAGCTGCACCGCTAGCGGCATACAAAGAAAATGCTTTCTTTGGTGGATTTATTCAAGGATATTTAACGATGGATGCAATTAGCGCGCTCGTATTTGGAATTGTCGTTGTACAAGTTATCCGCTCTAAAGGGATAAAAGAGAGTAGTCAAGTTGCAAAAATAACAATTGTATCAGGTATTATTGCTGTACTTGGTTTAACGTTAATCTATTTATCACTTGCTTATCTTGGTTCAACAAGTACATCACTTGGGATCTCAGAGAATGGTGGACTTATTTTAACGAATGTTGTAAATGAGTTATATGGAACAAGTGGTAAAATTTTATTAGGACTTGTTATTATACTCGCTTGTTTAACAACTTCTGTTGGATTAACATCTGCTTGTGCGGGCTTCTTTACAAACGTATTCCCAAAACTTTCGCATAAAACGATTGTAACAATGGTATGTGTGTTTAGTTTAATTGTATCTAACTTAGGTTTAACACAATTAATCGCAGTCACTTTACCAGTGTTAATGATTATTTATCCAGTTGCAATCGTATTAATCGTACTTTCATATTTCCATAAATGGATTGGAAAGCGAAATACAATTTATATTGGTGCAATATTAGGTGCATTGTCAATTAGTTTATTTAATGGCTTAGAAAGTGCGAACATAAAAATTGACGGGGTTTCAAATGTACTACAAATGTTACCATTATATAAAGAAGGAATAGGATGGTTAATCCCAGCATGTATTGGCGGGGTTCTCGGTTTCTTCTTCTATAAATCAAATGAATCAAGTGAGTTACAAAAGAAAGGTGCCTAGGCGCCTTTCTTTTTTGAAGGGGATTTTTATGTTTTGTCTAAGTAATAATTGGGAGGATTGATAAAATGGCTAGTTTTGAAGATTTTTTGACTTTGGATTTACGAATTGGAACTGTAACACATGCAGAGGAATTTAAAGAAGCGAGAGTGCCAGCGATTAAACTAGAAATTGATTTTGGGGAGCTTGGGGTCAAGCAGTCAAGTGCTCAAATTACGAAGAGATATAATCCAGAAGACTTAATCGGTCAGCAAATTGTTGCTGTTGTAAGTTTTCCGCCAAAGCGTGTAGCTGGATTTAAATCGGAAGTGCTTGTATTAGGTGGAGTTCCTGAAGCTGGTGATGTTGTGTTGCTTCAGCCTAATATGGAATTGCCAAATGGAACGAAAATTAGTTAGTGTGAAGGTAGGGGTAAACATGGATATCGGACGAGAATATTTACAATGTGCCATTTCGAATTTCAAGGCAACACAAAAACAAGGAGAACGTGTACTTTCTCAATTATCTTATGAACAGATAATGTGGTCTGCTTATGAAGAGACAAATAGTATCGCGATTATTATTAAACATTTACATGGTAATATGCGTTCAAGATGGACGGAATTTTTAACGTCTGATGGCGAAAAAATAGATCGTAACCGAGATGGTGAATTTGAAGGTGGGTACAATTCAAAACAAGAAGCGCTTGCTGCGTGGCAAGAAGGGTGGGAGTATGTCTTTAAAACGATGGATACTTTAACAGCAGAGCAGATTTTGCAGAAAGTATACATTCGCGGAGAAGAACACACTGTCATGCAAGCGATCGAAAGGCAAATTTCTCATTATGCTTTACATATTGGACAAATCATTTACATTGGTAAAATGTTAAAAGAAAATGAATGGGAGTGTTTAAGCATTCCTAGAGGTCAATCTACTAGTTATTTACAGAAAAAACGTTCAACGTAATAATAGGAAAGAAACCGATATAAAATAGGAAGCAAAAAATAAGCCAATTGATAGAGGGCTCCGTGAACATTAGAATGCTGCCAGCAATAAGCCCATATGTAATAAGAAAGAAACCAAAGAGTGTATTTATAGGAATAAAACGTGAGACAAATAATTGCTGATTTTTGAAACAAGTGTTGTGAAACAAATAAAAGCGGAAATGCCATGTAGAGGTAATAAGATCTTTCCTTCTCGTTATTCTTTTTTTACATTTATGACAGATGAACGGTGGTTGCATTTTATTACGCTCCATTTTTTATATTTGTAATAATGTAAGACAAAAGTAAGTATAAAGTGTATGTTCCTATATACGCTCCTGCAATAAGGAAAAATGGATTCAGTAAAATTCCATGAATGCTTGTCATGAAAACTAAATTTTGTATTAAAACATCATATATATTAATAGAAATAATTGTCCCGAGTACATACAGTGCTAAGTATGCGGAAATATGTAGCACAATACGAATTTTAGGATGTAAAGCAAACAAATAAAAAATAAATGATAAGACGATTGGTAATGTTCCTATTAGTAGCTTCAATTCATTTCACCTCATTAACAATATAGCCGGAATTTAAGCGGTCTATTCTCTAGAGCTTGTACATAACTTGAAATAGAGAGGGTGATAGTATGAATCGAGGCTTTTTTTACGTGAAATTAACAAGTGTACGCAAGTTAATTATATTTATTATTACTACGGTATTAGCGACTTTCTTTCTTATTAGTGTAATGGTAACTTCCATGAAAGAGACAAAGTCAACGTATTTATATAATTGGTTAAATGAGTTATCAATGAATGGTTACATGTACGTTATTGGGAAGGAGAATCATTATTTTACACAGGAGTACCGGAATTTGAATCAAGACTTTTCTATTTCTTCATTCCTCTTTTCGATGGCTACGAATATTCGTTTTGATGATGTACGTAGTTTTGTCGGGAAAGAGCTTCCTGGCTTTGGTAAGTACGATACAGAAATCGTTATCGCAGGTGAGGGAACAAATTATTCTAACTTACCGATAGAGTCGAGTGTTCCTCTTGAAGAAGTAGTGAAAGAACGGACTGGAGAAGGTGGACAAGCGCCAAAGCCTGATACGAATAAAGAGAAAAAACAACCAGCTCAAACGACTGGAAAAAGACAAGTTGCATTTATATATCATTCACATAGCTGGGAATCTTATTTGCCGTTACTTAACTTAACAAATGATCCTAATCCAAATAAAGCAACGAGTTCTGTAACGAATATTTCAATAGTTGGAGATCGCTTTCGTGAACAACTGGCAAGTGAAGGGATAGGTGCTACTAACGATAAGACTAATGTCGGTCAAAAGTTAATAAGTAAAGGATTGAATGATACTAGTTCTTATAAAATGTCACGGGAAATTGTACAAGAAGCGATGGCTGGTAATAAAGAATTACAATACTTCTTCGATTTACACCGTGATAGTGCACGGAAAAATGTAACAACAAAAACAATTGGAGATAAATCATATGCTAAGCTTGCTTTTGTAATTGGGAAAGGTAACAAAAACTATGAAAAAAACTTACAATTAGCAACTGCGTTACATGAGACGATTAGTAAGAAATATCCGGGAATGAGCCGTGGTGTAATTCAAAAAGGATTCCAAACAGGAAATGGAGTCTACAATCAAGACCTATCAGGACAAGCGATATTAATTGAAGTTGGCGGGGTAGATAATACAGAGGAAGAATTAAATCGATCAATTGATGCACTTGCTAAAGCATTTGGTGAATATTTTTGGCAAGCAGAAAAAGTGAATGGATAAAGTGAAATTTGAATTAGTGGTAGGCATTGCCGATGGTTATCAGCCTACATCAATTGGGGGAAAACGTAAGTGTACAGCTTACGTTTTTTGTTTGTCATGAAATGAGGATGATAAGATGTCACATTATAGACATAATTTGTAATTGCTATAGTAATATCGAAATTTGTCTATTTATAATAGGAGAATTAGAAAGGGATTTTCGCAAAAATAGAGAAAATCTTTTTACAAGGAAAATTTTTAACTAACAGAATGGGTAGGGGATCAAGGTGATACGAGAGATTCGAGTAGAAGATGCAACATCGTTTTTGCAATTAAATAAGCAATTGGACGAAGAAACGAAATTTATGTTATACGAACTAGGAGAAAGAAAAACTACAGTAGAGCAACAAGAAAAGATGGTCCACCGTTTTATTGAAAATGAATATGCGACAATATTTGTAGCAGTTGAAGAAGAGAGAATAGTAGGGTTTATTTTAGTTAATGGAAATAATATTCAAAGAAAGAGACATGTGGCAGGCATTGTAATTGGTATTTTGCAAGAGTATAGTGGCCGAGGTATTGGAACGAGTTTGTTTAAAGAAGTGGAGAAGTGGGCAAGATTACATGATGTATGGCGTTTAGAATTAACGGTAATGGCCCACAATACAAGAGCTCAGGCACTATATAGCAAAATTGGATTTGAACAAGAAGGTGTCAAAAAATCTGCTCTTATCATCGATGGAAAAGGTATCGATGAGTATGAAATGGCCAAATTATTAAAATAAGAGGTCGTTATATGAAAAAAAGATGGGCACTACTTGGTATCGTAGCAATGATACTGATCATTGGAGTAGCAGGAATAAATTATAAGATGTACAAGGAGCAAGAGGCGAAGGAAGTAAATGTAAACAATATATTTCCGAAAGCTAAAGAAACGATTGCTAATATGGATGGGGATATCGCAGTCATTAGTAATCCAAGTTCGATGCTTGTACTTGTGAATAAAAATAGGCGTTTACCAGATGGGTATAGACCGCCAGATTTAGTTGTTCCGAAAGTACGTTACTCTAGTGAAGGTGATCAAGAGAAGAAAAAGATGAGGAAAGAGGCAGCGGTGGCACTTGAGGAAATGTTTCAGCAAGCCAATAATGAGCGGATTTTCCTTTTTGCAGTCTCTGGATTTAGATCTTTTGATCGACAAAAAGCATTAAATACAATGTATAAAAGACAAGATGGAGAAGCAAAGACAGCGATGTCTAGTGCAGTCCCTGGTACGAGTGAACATCAAACAGGACTAGCTATGGATATTACATCTCAATCTGCTAAATTTCAGCTAGAAACTGTTTTTGGGGAGACGAAAGAAGGAAAGTGGCTTTCTGAAAATGCCCATAAGTTTGGTTTTGTTATTCGATATACGAAAGAGAAAGAAGGGATTACCGGTTATCGTTATGAACCGTGGCATGTACGGTATGTTGGGAATCCGCAAGCTACATATTTATATGAAAACCAACTGACGATTGAAGAAGTAACGCAGTAATGAATTGAGGGGAGAGGGCTAAGATGACGATGTTATATAAGAAAAAGGTACATGCATATATTACGAGAGAAAAAGAAGGGGCTATGCAACTACTCGTTTTTAAACATCGTGATATACGAGAGGCTGGTATCCAAGTTCCAGGCGGGACGGTAGATGAAGGCGAAACGTTAGAGGCAGCAATTTTACGTGAAGTACAAGAAGAGTCAGGACTACGCCATTTTTGTATCGAGCGCTTCCTTTCTGATTACATTATTTATATGAAAGAAAAAAAGGAATATCAAAAACGTCATTTTTTCCACATTTCATTATTAACAGATGTGAAAGATACGTGGGAACATATAGTAAGTGCTGGTGAGGAAGACAAAGGTTTAGTATTTTGTTATGAATGGATTGATATTAACAAATGCCCTGAATTAGCAGGTAAACAAGGCGAGTTTTTACATTTGTTAGAAGAGGTATATGTAAAATAATAAAAAGAGTCTGAGGCGATATTGTATTCGTTTCAGACTCTTTTTATTTCTCTGGAAATTAAAGGTTTTTAAACTGGTGAGTTGAATTCCTGTATAGGGATAGTAGTTGTTAATACGAGGAGCGGAGAAAATGAAAAAGTAATAGATACACGTCATATATATAAGGGCTTATAAAAGGAGAATGAAAATGGAAATTCAGTTTAATACATTATTGCAAAAAGAATTAACAATTCATGATATTCAAAAGGAAATGGAAGCTGGGAAGTTAACTTCAAAAGAACTAGTCATGTATTATCTTCATAGAATCGCAAAGTATGACCAAGATGGACCGAAAATCAATTCTATTTTAGAAATCAATCCAGATGCTATCTTTATTGCAGAAGCGTTAGATTATGAAAGAAAGACAAAAGGTGTAAGAGGTCCATTACATGGTATACCTGTTTTACTTAAGGATAATATTGAAACGAATGACTCGATGCATACAAGTGCTGGTACGATTGCTCTAGAACAAAATATAAGTAGTGAAGATGCATTTCTTGTTAAAAAGCTCCGAGAAGCAGGTGCGATTATACTAGGGAAAGCAAATATGACAGAGTTAGCAAACGGAATGTCTTTTGAAATGTGGGCTGGATATAGCGCTAGAGGCGGTCAAACGATTAATCCTTACGGTACAGGAAAGGATGATATGTTTGTTGGTGGATCGAGTACAGGATCTGCCGTTGCAGTTGCTGCTAACTTTACTGTATTATCCGTTGGAACAGAGACAGATGCTTCTATTTTAAGTCCAGCTGTTCAAAACTCTGTAGTAGGTATTAAACCGACAGTTGGTTTAATTAGCCGTAGTGGAATTATTCCGTTCACATATTCTCAAGATACAGCCGGTCCGTTTGCTAGAACGGTAACAGATGCTGCTATTTTACTAGGGAGTCTAACTGGGGTGGATGAAAAAGATGTAGCTACTCATAAAAGTGAAGGCATGGCATATCAAGATTATACATCTTATCTTGATGCTAATGGTTTAAAGGGAGCGAAGATTGGTGTTTATAGCAATGCGCCAAAAGATTATTCCGAAAATGGTGAGTACGATGAAAAATTGTTTGAGGAAACGATCCAAGTATTACGTAGTGAGGGAGCGACAGTAGTAGAAGATATTGATATTCCGTCTTTTCATAGGGAATGGAGTTGGGGAGTTCCACTTTATGAGCTGAAGCACAGCTTGGATAACTATCTTTCTAAATTACCTTCTACTATTCCAGTACATTCTATTTCGGAGTTAATGGAGTTTAATAAAAACATAGCAGAAAGAGCTTTGAAATATGGACAAACTAAATTAGAAAGAAGAAAAGATTATCCTAATACGTTAAGAAATCCAGAATATTTAAACGCAAGATTAGAAGATATATATTTTTCGCAAAAACAAGGTATTGATTTTGCGTTGGAAAAATATAATCTGGATGCGATACTGTTCCCTTCTTATATAGGATCTACTATATGTGCGAAAGCAGGTTATCCGTCTATAGCAATGCCTGCGGGATATATGGATAATGGGAGGCCTTTTGGAATTACTCTTGCAAGTGCTGCTTTTAGTGAAGGGGCATTAATTAAACTAGCATATGCTTTTGAACAAGCGACAAAACATAGAAAAATGCCAAACTTATCGTAAATAGAAACGAGAGAAGGTTGCCTGAAATGGATTTATGGAGGCCAGCCTGCTCTTATTAATAGCTAAAAGTATTGTCGATTTCTTTTGAGGAATCGATATCTCATATCGAATCGTTGATATATTGTAAGTTGTAATATATATAATTGAAAAATCGTTGATATAAATTCATTGGACTATTTAGTTGGAAGTCTTATATAAGAAATAAATCACTTAGATACAATATGTTAAATAGAAATCTCTTTCTTTGGCAATCTCTGATGCTTTAATTAACGAAAAGACAAACAAGTAGAACATAAAATAAGAAAAGAAGCGATAATATAAATAGTACGAACATCGAAAATATCGGTAATTGTAGCTGATTTAGTTGTATACAATGTCAGCGAGGATAATACACATTTTGGAGCCTAAATAGTAAGCTAGTGAACGTTTCGGCAATAAGAAGCCCATCTTCAAATCAATAATATTTTTCAAATTATAATCAGAAAAATATATTTTTGAAAGAATTAAATTTTTTGTCATTTTTTGAAAGGGGTTTTCGTGTATAATGAAGAATATATTAATATAGCATTATATTAATGCTTGTTGTAACAGTGAATACATATAATAGCTTGTAGCAAACGCCCCCTCTATGAGAAAGGGCGGATAAACCATTCTTTTCTTCATATACATATAGAAAATGAGAAAGAAAGTGAGGGTTGCATATGGCTGGATGGGTGATTTGGTTTATAATAGCGGGTATTTTATTTATTGCAGAAATGTTGTCGATTACGTTTTACATGCTTTGGCTTGGAATTGGAGCTGTTGTCGGAGGTCTTATTGCTTTGTTTGCTCCTGATGCACTATTTTTACAAGTTGTTGTTGGGGCAATTGTAAGTTTAACATTGACTTTCTTTACGAAAAGAATTTCTAAAAACTTTCGAGAAGCAAAAGGTTTTACTGATACAGTAGATAAACTTGTTGGTAAAAAGGGAATTGTTATGCAAACGATTACAAGCGAAGTGAACGGTATTGTGAAAGTGGATGGAGATACTTGGACAGCTATTTCGGATACTCCTATTGATGCTGGAGAAAAAGTCGTTGTTATACAGAGGCATAGTACTATTTTACAAGTGAAAAAGGAGAGTGAATAAATATGGCAGTAGCATTAACGTTAACGATTATTTTCGCATTGATTGTCGTTGTATTTATTGCATTGACAATTAAAATTATTTCTCAGCAAAAAGTTGGGGTCGTTGAAAGGTTTGGTAAATTTCAACGGATTATGCACCCAGGATTAAATATTCTAATCCCAATTGTAGACCGCGTTCGTGTATATCACGATTTGCGTATTCAACAAACGAATGTACCACCACAAAAGGTAATAACGAAAGATAATGTACAAGTAGAAATTGATACAATTATTTTCTATCAAATTGTTGAACCAGAGCTTGCGACATATGGTATTTCAAACTATGAATATGGTGTTCGTAATATTACATCTGCAACAATGCGTCAAATTATTGGTAAAATGGAGCTTGATGAAACATTATCAGGTCGTGAAAAAATTTCAACAGAAATTCGTTTAGCACTTGATGAAGCGACAGAAAAATGGGGCGTTCGTATTGAGCGTGTCGAAATAGTCGATATTAATCCACCAAAAGATGTGCAAGTATCAATGGAAAAACAAATGAAAGCAGAACGTAATAAACGTGCGATCATTTTAGAAGCTGAAGCAGCGAAACAAGATAAAGTCCTTCGGGCTGAAGGGGAAAAACAAAGTAAAATTTTAATGGCTGAAGGGGATAAAGAAGCGCGTATTCGAGAAGCTGAAGGTTTAAAAGAAGCAAAAGAATTAGAAGCGCAAGGGGAAGCAAGAGCGATTGAGGAAATCGCAAAAGCAGAACAAAACCGAATTGAATTACTTCGCGCAGCAGATTTAGATGAACGCGTACTTGCTTATAAATCGTTTGAATCATTAATTGAGGTTGCAAAAGGACCAGCGAATAAAGTCTTTATTCCGTCTAATGCAATTGAAACACTTGGTACTCTTGGTGCAATTGGGGAAATCTTCAAAGAAAAACAAGCGAAGAAATTACCTTCGTCAGATACAGAAAAAGAATAATAAGAGTGAGAAAGAGAAATGGGATGCCATTTCTCTTTTTTTTTTGCGTATATTACGAAAAGCTTGTACATATCCATGTATAAAGAAGGTGATACAGTGAAGAAGTATGCAACCCGTATACATGGGAAGAAACTAATCTCGTTACTCTTTCTATATGCACTAGTCATAATTATTATTGCGTCGATTTTGACGTCGCTTTTACATACAATGAAATCGAATTACGTGAATCAATGGTTTGGAAAAGTATCGATGCAAGGTTTTGTTCAAATGATAGAAAGTGAGAATCGCTATTACGGATTTGATTATTTTAAGCAGAATAAAAGGGAGTCATTTGGAAATTTAATGTTCTCGATTGCGACGGATTTGAAAATTAAAGATTTAAGAACGTTTGTCGGTAAAGAAGTGCCTGGTATGTCAAAGTATTACTCTAACATTATCGTAGCTGGGGAAGGGACAAACTTTACGAATATCCCAAATGAATCTAGTGTACCGATTGAAGAAGTAACGAAAGAGCGAGAAGTAGCAAAAGATAAAGTTACAGAAGCTGAAAAGAATAATCCGGTTCAGAAAAAGAACGGAGCGAAAAAAGGTGAAAGTGCAGTATATATTTATCATACACATAGCTGGGAATCTTTCTTTCCGTTATTACCAGGGGCTACCGATCCATCAAGTCCAGATGTAAATGTGTCCTTACTAGGGAAACGTATGAAAGAACAACTTGAAGGACAAGGAATTCCGGTAGTTCATGATAAAACGAATATGGGGGATTTATTAGCGAGTAAAAAATGGAAATGGCCGCAATCATATAAAGCGTCTCATGAATATGTAAAAGAAACATTAGCACAAAATAATAAAATTGCGTTTCCGATTGATATACACCGTGATGATCAGCGGAAGAAGGTAACAACAAAAGTAATTAACGGGAAATCGTATGCAAGATTATATTTTATAATTGGGATGGAAAATGAAGGGCGTGCTGAAAATGAAAAAATTGCAAGAGCAATCAATAGTTATTTAGATGAAAACTATTACGGGTTAAGCAGAGGGATCTTTCCAAAGTATAAAAAAGATGGAAATGGCGTTTATAATCAAGATTTATCTAAAAATGCGATGTTAATTGAAGTTGGTGGTGTGGATAATACGCTAGACGAACTATATAATACTATTGATGTGTTAACGGAAGCGTTTAGTAAGTATTATTGGAATGATGCAGAGAAAGTGAATGGATGAGGGGCGGGAAACCGTTCCTTTTTTGTTATATAAAGTTAAGAATGTGATATAATGGAGTTTTGTGAATATAAAACAAGGGAGCGGAAGAAACATGCAAATACTACTAATACGCCACGGTGAATCAGAAGCAGATATTTTAAATGTACATGAAGGTCGAGCTGACTTTGAATTAACAGAAAAGGGAAGACAGCAAGTACAAAGACTTGTACAGAAAGTGAAAGCAGATTTCCCGCCAGATTTCATTTGGGCAAGCACATTAAAACGTGCTCGCGAAACTGGTGAAACATTAGCAGAAGGAATTGGGTGCCCAATTCAACTAGAAGAAGAATTAATGGAGTTTAATAATGGGGTACAAGCAGGGTTATCATTTGAAGAAGCGAAAAAATATCCAGAGCCAAAATTTCTTCATGATCGTTTTGAAAACGGGGAATCATTTATTGAATTTAGAATGAGAATAGAAGGGATTTTTTCTAAAATCGTGACAGAGAATACATATGACCGAATTGCAATTGTTGCACACGGTGGTGTAATAAATAGTATTTTACGAGCGTTTTTCCAAATGCCAATTAGCATGGACTATTATTTTAAAATGGGAGATACGGGAATTAGTTTGATTGAACTTACGGATAAACAGAAAACTATTCATTTTATAAATGATACAAATCATTTAGAGGGAATGTAAGAGGATATGTACAAAGTTGTATTTTTTGATGTGGATGGTACTCTTTTAAGTGAGATTGATAGAAGTATGCATGAAAGCACAAAAGAAGCGATACAAAGGTTAATAGATAAAGAAATTCACGTAGTTGTTACAACAGGGAGACCATATAGTTTATGCTCACAATTTAAAGAGCTGGGCATAAATACGTTTATTTCTGCAAATGGTGCACATATAAAATGTGCTGATGAAGTTATACATAAATCGGTACTTTCAAGTGGAATTGTTCATGATATTTCAAATTTCGCTGAATTACATGGTCACAGTGTTTCTTATTTTACAGAGGAATTTGTAATGAATGGTATTGCCTCAAAAGACGAACGTGTAATACGAGCATTAAATGAAACGTTAAATTTAGAGCGGTATCCTGACAAAGTTAGAAACTTATCAGAAGAGATTTATTGTGTATGTCTGTATGCTGATGAAACAGAAGCTCAAAAATTCTTTGAAAGATATCCAGCACTTACGTTTGAACGTTTTCATGGTTACGTTATGAATGTGTTGGAAGATAGTAAAGTATCGAAGCTAACTGCAATTCAAAAGGTATTGGAACATCTGGAAATTTGTAAATCAGAAGCAATTGCTTTTGGTGACGGTGGAAATGATGTTGAGATGTTACAGTATGTAGGACTAGGAATTGCGATGGGGAATGGCGGAGAAGAGTTAAGAACAAGAGCAGATTTCGTTACAAAGAAATCAAGTGAAGGTGGCATTTCTGTTGCTTTAAAAGAGTTTGGGATTATTTAGAAATATTAGTTAGTCAGTGTGGAAAATCCTGTTTTAAAAACAGGATTTTTTTGTCTAACAATATTCTTGCAATAGAAGGAAGAAAATGAGTATAATGAAAAGTAGTTAGGTAAGCTAATTAAATAAAAGGAAGGAGAGTGAAAATGAATGGATTCAAAAAAAGATGCTCTTCCTTTAGGGATTGAGCCTTATGCAGAGTTAATAAAAAAGACAGCATCAGCGGATACGGATCCAATCGCAGCAAAACTTGGTTTGTTAATGTTATGGACGTCTGATAATGTTCTAGATGCAGTTGACGTAGATTTAGCTCCGCTTGGTATTTCAGAAAGTAAATTAGATTTTTTACTGTTGTTTATTTTGCGTGAAATGGAATCGAATGGGGGAGAAGTGAACATGAGCCCTTCGGATATTGCGAGCCGATTAGGGATTACACGTGCTTCTGTCACTGGCTTATTAGATTGGATGGAGAAACGAGAGTTAATCGTAAGATTCAATCATTCTGAAGATCGAAGAAGATTAAAGGTGAAAATTACTCCGAAAGGAAAAGAACTAGTTGCGCATTCTTTACCGACTTTTTGGTTATCTTGCGCGTCGTTAGTTGATGACTTTAGTCAAGAAGAGCGTCAAACTTTAGAGAATCTCTTAAATAAAATGCAAGTAACTATGCAGAAGAAATTAGGAGAAGGCAGATAAAGCAGTTGATTGTGTGAGTCAACTTTTTTATTTAGACAAATAATTAGGTTACCTTATTATATGTCTAGCTAATTTGATGAAGGGTGGTGATATGTCTTTTAACGTAAACAAATTAAGTACGTGTTAAAGGAATGGCGTTTTGAGTAGTTTACTTTAGATGTTTTAAACCGATGGGGAAAATCATTGTAAGGGGGAGATTTTATGATGGAAATATCAAAAGAAGTAAATAGTGAAAGGAATTACACAATAATGACAGCGGTGTTATGTTGGGCGGGCATGGTAGTTATGTCCAGCCTATATGTGACGATTCCTTTAACCGCTCTATTTTCAGACCTTTTTAAGGTTTCATTAGCACAATCTGCGGCTACAGGCAGTATATTTTCTGTTGGCTTTGCTATAGGTTGTTTGTTATTTGGGGCAATCTCTGATAAATATGGGAGAAAAAAAGTGATCTTTATTGGACTGCTTGCACTGTCGATTGTTTCTTTTTTCTTAGGGATTGTGGATAGTTTATTTTGGCTTGTTATTCTTCGAGGGCTACAGGGGATAGCAGCAGCTACATTTTCTCCAGTAGCGTTAGCTTACGTTGTAGAAATGTTTCCGTTAGAAAAAAAGGTTACAACAATAGGGTTTGTTAGTACCGGTTTTTTAGTAGCTGGAATTGCAGGACAAGTAATAAGTACAGCTGTTAGTCAGCATTTTGGATGGCATATGGTGTTCTTTCTTCTTAGTATTGTCTATATCATTACTGCTGTATTGGTTCATTATTCTCTTCCGAAAGGGGAAACGTCTCAATCCAATACTGATATTTTGGGACCAATTAAACAGATGGGTAAAGTTTTTACACATAAAAGCTTAGTATTGAGCTATATGATTGCATTTGTTTTATTAATGGCTTTTGTTAACATGTATACTGTTTTAGGGAATTATTTGAGCAGTCCTACTTACAATTTAACTCCAGAACAAATTCTTTATTTTCGCTTAGCGGGGCTATTTGGTATGTTGCTGTCACCACTTGCGGGTCGTTTAACAAAGAGATTCGGAGTAAGGCAAGTTCTTCAGGGCGGATTGTTGGTCGCTATTTTTAGTTTAAGTTCAATGGGCTTTATTTCGAACCTGCCGCTACTTGTAATGATGAGCGTCTTTTTTGTAATAGGTATTGCTATATCCGTTCCGTCTTTAGTTTCTCTTGTCGGCCAATTAGGAGGAAAATCAAGGGGAATAGCAGTTTCTATTTATACTTTCGTTTTATTTTTAGGAACTAGTATAGGACCTATTATTTCTATTTATCTTATGAAAATAGGGGACTATGCTCAGACGTTTATTTTATTAGGATTGATACTCTTTATTGGTTTTGTTTTCGCTCTTTTTATTCGAATAAAGGAATGTAAGGGTCTTTAATATGCTCACATAATAAAATATGAATTTGTCCGCGATGATGATAAAAATGTGCAACGATTTCAAGCAACCATTCGAATCGAGAGTAAGAAATACCCCAATAAGCAGTCATAATTTCCGCTAACTCTTCGTTGGAATAGGATAAAAAAGTTTTAGAAAGTAAATCGTACCCTTGTATCATCGTTTGCTGTATTTGAGTAATTGTTTCTGGTGTTTGTTCTATATAAAAGGTATGTAAGTCTTTTTCCGTAATACCATTTAATATGAGTAAATCAGCATGGAAAATAAGGGAAAGATGTGTGCACATTTCAAATAATGACCGCTTTGATTCAATCGGCTTTATTTTCAAATCACTTTCAGTATATTGGTTCAGTATTTGAATGGAAGTATCGATAGCAATTTTAACTTGATTCAATGCAGATGGAACAAACATTGTAATTATTCTCACCTCCGTATATAATAGTTTCTTAAGGGTATTATATCATACTAAAAATTCCGAAAATTCTAGTAGTTTGACTAGCATAGTGAAAAGTATTATATTGTAAAAGGTCATATGAAACGTGAAATAGAATGGAATGTAATTATTGAGTTAGGAGTTAGACCAATGAGCTTGAAATATGGAAGAGATACAATTGTTGAAGTTGACTTAAATGCGGTAAAACATAATGTAAAAGAATTTAAAAAACGTGTGAATGATGAAAATATTGCAATGATGGCTGCTGTAAAAGCGAATGGGTATGGTCATGGGGCAGTTGAAGTTGCGAAATCGGCTATTGAAGCAGGAATAAACCAACTTGCAGTTGCATTTGTAGATGAAGCAATTGAATTAAGAGAAGCTGGAATCACTGTACCTATTTTAATTTTAGGATATACACCAGTAGCAGCTGTAGAAGATGTAATTCAATATGACGTTATGATGACTGTTTATAGAGTAGAAGATTTACAAGGTATAGATGAAGTTGCAAACCATCTTCAAAAGAAAGTGCGAATTCATGTGAAAATTGATACAGGAATGAGCCGTATTGGTTTACAGGAAGAAGAAGTTAAACCGTTTTTTGAAGAGTTAAAACGTATGCGATATGTAGAAGTAGTAGGGATGTTTACACATTACTCTACCGCTGATGAAATAGATAAAACTTATACAAATATGCAAACAAGTTTGTTTGAGAAAGCTGTAAATACAGCGGAAGAATTAGGAATTCATTTTCCATATATTCATAGTTCAAACAGTGCAGGATCAATGGAACTTAGTAACACATTTCAAAATATGGTTCGTGTCGGTATTGGAATTTACGGTATGTATCCTTCAAGAGAAGTGGATCATACAGTTGCTTCCTTACAGCCAGCGTTGTCTTTAAAATCAAAAGTAGCTCATGTTAAACATGCGAAGAAAAATCGTGGTGTTAGCTATGGGAATACTTATGTAACAACGGGCGAAGAATGGATTGCAACTGTACCGATTGGTTATGCTGATGGTTATAATCGTCAGCTATCTAATAAAGGGCATGCACTAATAAACGGAGTACGAGTACCTGTAATTGGCCGTGTTTGTATGGATCAGCTTATGCTAGATGTTACAAATGCAATGCCAGTACAAGTAGGAGACGAAGTTGTATTCTACGGCAAACAAGATGAAGAAGAGATTGCGGTGGAAGAAATAGCAGATATGTTAGGTACAATTAATTATGAAGTTACATGCATGTTGGATAGAAGAATTCCACGTGTTTATAAAAAAAATGATGAAACGACTGCGGTTGTAAATATATTAAGAAAAAAATAAGAAAAAACTGAATCGATATGATTCAGTTTTTTTATTTTTGACAAATGAAAAATGTTCTATTTGCACCATGTAGTTGAATGTTTTTAAATCCTACAGATTCCAACGAAGAAATTATTTCTTCATTGGAGTAACAGGCTTCCTCAAAAGAAAAGTCACTTCTTTTCCAACTATCATCTATGTCATGTTTAAATAGTATGAAGTTCATTTCTGCTCTGTTACTTTCACTATCATACGTGGAATCAATGGTACAAACATATTCTCGTTCTGAAATATGAAACGAAGCACTCCAGTTTTCAAGAAATCCTTTTTCTGTATTTATATCAAATGCGAATGTACCTCCATCATATAATGCCGAATAAACATGATGAAAAGCGTCTTTTAGCTCGTTTAATTTCATAATGTGATTTAAGCTATCACCGGCTGAGATGACGTAGTGGAATTGCTCATTTATATTGAAATAGCGAGCATCATCGACGATGAAGGTTGCATCTGGCGCATTTTGACGTGCGTGTTCGATCATTTGAGCAGAACCATCTATACCAGTTACTATAAAATTATTATCAATTAGTTTCCTAGTAAGATGACCAGTCCCGCAGCAAAGGTCTAATATACGGGAGTGGGAAGCGGCATCTTGTAAAACGAATTTATGATAGGCTGGATAGGAGTGTTCTGCAAAATGTCCCCAATGTTTATTATAAATGTCTGCAAAAATATCATAATCAGAATAAATTAGTTTTTTAGACATATGTATTCTGCTCAAAATTCATTAAATTATAATAGTCATGCTTCTTTTTAATTTCAAAACCACATTGTGTATATAGTTTTAAAGCATTGTTATTTTTCGTTGCGACGTCTAGTTCAATTGTTGAAACTCCTTCTGTAATAAGTGTATGTACCATATAACTAAGAATACCTTTACCATATCCTTTACCTTGATAAGAAGGATGAACTGCAAATCCTGATAGTGTAGTAGATTGCTCTTGCTCAGTAACTGTAATCGTTCCTATCACTTTTTCATCGATAAGAGCACTGTAAACTTGATGGGAAGATGAATTCATCATCTTTTGTAACCAGGTGGATGTATTTGCTGCCGAATCTCCAAAAGCTTCACTAGCGATTTCTATAAGATCAGGAAGTAATTCAGAAGATGCAACGGTAAGATTAATATTATTTTTCATTGTTTTTTGTGCTTCGTTTGTTTTGAACTCCATACCGTATTCACTGTATAAATAAGGAAAGTTCATTTGTTTTGCAAATGATTTCCCTGAAATAGAGTCACCATTAATTATAAGAAGGGCTTCATCTGCCTCTCTTTTTTGTATTTCTTTCATTGCGGTTTGTAAAAGAGTAGTGCCTATATGTTGTTTCCTATAGTTCGGATGAACAAACCCTATTAACTCCAGTTTTGTCGGTCTCTCAAAGTCATACATACTTAATGCACCGATTAATTGAGTATCATCATAAAATAGAAAATCATTTACCACTTCTATATTACGGGCAGTTAAAAAGTTTATATGTAAATCTGACGAGTAATCAATTTGATCGTGTTGTCCGCAAATATGAGATAAATCTTTCATTTGCTGAATTTCGTTTGCTGTTAAAGATTTCTTTTGTTCAATATTCATTTCATAATCCCTCTCATTCGTATTTAAAAATAGGATGGATGACTTAGCCACTTGTCTAACTCTACACTGCCCTGAACAGATAATAACCGGTACAAATATCGATAGGGATGTCTACATTCTTCAAGACGAGGAATGGGCATAATGGTTTCGTAACCTTGTTTAAAAGCATGAGCCTCTTTTTCTGTAAGTACATATTCTAATCCAATAAAATCAAACTCTCGTGGAGCAATTACATAAGCTTCTGTATCTACTAAACCAGTAATAGATTGACCATCTGATAAAAACTGAGTAGGATCCATATCAATTAAAACGAGTGTAGATTCCTTTGGTGCAGGCAAGGAAGATAGCTGTGATTCAAAAGTATGAAATGCGTTATGGATGCTCGCGTTATCGGAATGGAACCTATTTACAAGTTCTTTACTGACTTTTAATATGTGAGATTTAAATTCTTCTAGTGGAATGTGGAAAGTGCTTGATGGGTTTCCTATAAACTCTGCTTGAAACGAATGAATTTCTGCTAGTCCTTTTCCAAGGCTGAATAAAATTGAATCAGGTTGTCCGAGAAAGGATTGCAGCGTATTTCCGGTTAGTTTTTCGACGATTACATACTCTCGCTCATTTAAAACATGTTTTTGCAAAATAGTCGGGATGGGTAAGGTAGTATGCTTTTTCAATAATGCGTGTATTGTTTCTAAATGATGTACATGCCTTGGATCAATTCCAAAAAGGTTTTTACATCCCCACCAAAAATCATTGTTGGGCTCTTCAGTCATTTTTGAAGAGCGAACAATAACTTCTTCAGCTGCTGTTTTAACAAGAAACACGTCGCTTGCATGGTCTTCATAGCCCGGATGTAGTGCTTGAACAGATATAATAGGTGAAATGAATAGTTGTTGTAGCATGAAAGAGCTCCTTTTTCTGTAAATTCTATAAATTCATTATATAACAGAATATGTACCAAGTGGATAATGATGGGGACAACATAGAACTTAAATAAATTTATGGTGAGAAATCAGTGTGAAAATTATATTTTTCTAGTTTTGTATGAATTATCAAAATAATGTTTCTGATGATAAATCTGTAAAAATACCTGAATGTAAATCCCGTATTTTTCAATAAATGAAAGGTTAAGCCTACTTTTATAAGAGTTATAATGTAGGTTATGAAAAATATTTCTCAATAATAAAATGAAGAGAAAAATATGAAGAAGTAGAATAGATTACTTAATAGTTTTAAATTAATTATATTAGATAGGAGAGAATATTATGGCAAATGTACTCGTAATAAATTTCCCTGGAGAAGGTCATATAAATCCGACTTTAGCTATTGTAAGTGAGTTAATTCGGCGAGGGGAAACAGTTGTTTCGTATTGTATTGAAGATTATAGAAAGAAGATTGAAGCAACAGGTGCAGAATTCCGAGTGTTTGAGAATTTCCTCTCTCAAATTAATATTATGGAACGAGTAAATGAAGGTGGGAGTCCTTTGACGATGCTATCTCATATGATTGAAGCATCAGAGCGTATTGTTACTCAAATTGTAGAAGAAGCAAAAGGGGAAAAGTACGATTACTTGATATACGATAATCATTTTCCAGTAGGACGTATTATAGCGAATGTTTTAAAATTACCTAGCGTTTCTTCTTGTACAACGTTTGCTTTTAATCAGTACATTACTTTTAATGATGAACAAGAATCGAGACAAGTAGATGAAACTAATCCATTATATCAATCTTGTTTAGCGGGAATGGAAAAATGGAATAGGCAGTATGGAATGAAATGTATTAATATGTATGATATTATGAATCATCCTGGTGATATTACTATTGTATATACTTCAAAGGAATATCAGCCGCGTTCAGATGTATTCGATGAATCGTATAAGTTTGTCGGTCCATCAATTGCTACTCGAAAAGAAGTAGATAGCTTTCCTATGGAAGATTTAAAAGATAAACAATTGATTTTCATTTCTATGGGAACAGTTTTTAATGAACAACCTGAGTTATATGAAAAATGTTTTGAAGCGTTTAAAGATGTAGAAGCGACAGTCGTATTAGTTGTTGGTAAGAAGATAAATATAAGTCAATTTGAAAACATTCCGAATAACTTTAAGTTGTATAATTATGTGCCGCAATTAGAAGTATTACAGTACGCTGATGTATTCGTGACACACGGTGGTATGAATAGTTCGAGTGAAGCACTATATTACGGTGTCCCGTTAGTTGTAATTCCGGTAACAGGAGATCAGCCTTTAGTTGCGAAACGAGTGAGTGAAGTAGGAGCTGGAATAAGGCTTAATCGTAAAGAATTAACTTCTGAATTGTTAGGTGAGTCTGTAAAGAAAGTAATGTATGATGTAACGTTTAAGGAAAATAGTCGTAAAGTTGGAGAGTCACTTCGAAATGCTGGTGGGTATAATAGAGCAGTTGATGAAATATTTAAAATGAAAGTGAATTCATACTTAAAACTTAAATAAATGTTTGGAGCACACTTACTGAAATACGTAAGTGTGTTTTTATAAATAAATTACATAAAAAATCACTATAAAGGTGAAACTTTTGTGTATATAAACTGATATCTTTGAATTAGTAGTAAAATTACGTTAAAATAATACTAAGAAAATATATAAGTTTTGGGGGTAATGAATGAAAAAATTATTCGAATACGTATTATTAACAATTGGATCCATTATTGTAGCGGGCTCACTAGAACTTATTTTAGCGCCTAATGGCCTAGTAGACGGTGGGGTAACTGCGATTGCTATTATGGCAAATAAAGTTGCTGGATTACCGCTTTATGGAGTATTTTTAGGACTTAATATCCCAATTTTACTATTTACTGCAAAAGTAATGGGTAAGAAGTTCTTTATCCGTACGTCTTATGCAAATGTTGTTACAACACTTGGATTGATTTATTTAAAGCCATTTCCAGCAATTACAACTTCGGAATTATTAATTGTACTTTACGGAGGAGTTCTATTTGGAGTTGGTGTTGGGATCGTTGTAAAAATGGGCGGGGCAATTGATGGATCAGAAATGTTAGCTGTTTGGATGAACAAACATTTTAAAGTACCAATTAGCACATTTTTACTTGCTGTAAATGCGGTTATTTTTGTATTTGTTGCTATTTTATTTTCAATTGAGCAAGCGATGTTCTCATTAGCAATTTTCTATATTGTTACGAAAATGATTGATTTCATATTAGATGGTATTAATCAAGGAAAGAGCGTTATGATTATTTCTGGGGAAAATAAAGAAATAGGCGATTTGCTTATGAAAGAATTGCAATTATCCGTTACGTATCTACATGGAGAAGGTGGTTTTTTAGGAGAGCACAAGAAAATTATTTATTGTATTACAAACCGTTTCATTTATCCAAAAATGAAAGATCTCGTTCTCTCTGTAGATCCAACCGCTATAATTGAAGCTTCCTATTCAACAGAAACAACTGGTGTTAAGCGTCCAGGAAGGACTGCTCGATCAGGAGACGTATCAGAAAAATAGTGTGTAAAATAACTCCACATAAGTATAACTTATGTGGAGTTATTTTACTTAGGGAACCAGGCTTCCTTTAGTAATTTGACTACAATTTCGATACTATCTTCGGGAATGCTGCCGAAACCGAGTAGTACATATGACGCCTCGCTTAAATTATGTACAGAATCATATGTAGAGAGTGGGTATAATTTGATTTGTTGTTTTGCAGCAGTATGAATCAGTTCTTGTTCGTTCATACCATTATGAACATGAAGTACGATATGCAGTCCAGACTGTTCGCCAAGTATTTGAACACGAGATCCCATTTCATTTTTGATAGATTTAACTAGTAATGTGTGCTTTCTTTTATATAACGTACGACTACGGTTCAAATGGCGCTCCCAATCACCATTGTGAATAAAGGTTGCAAAAGCGAGTTGCTGTATTGTGGAAACAGTTTGTTTAAACTTACCTTCAAGCTCTGTATAGATTTTTAATAGATGAGTTGGTAAAACGATATACCCCATTCGCAAAGAAGGTAAGAAGGATTTCGAGAAAGTTCCCATATAAATAACGCGTTCATTTGAATCTAGTCCTTGTAAAGAGGGAATAGGTTTTCCTACATAACGAAATTCTCCGTCATAATCATCTTCAATAATATATCCTCCGCAATCATTGGCCCATCTTAATAATTCGAGCCTTCTAGATAATGGCATAATCATTCCAAGAGGAAATTGGTGTGATGGAGTGACGTATGCTACATTAGCACCTGATTCACGTAAAGCTGAAATATGAATCCCTTTATCATCTAAAGGGATAGGGTGAATAGGAAGATCAGCACTTTGAATCATAGCAGTTATACGGTGAAATCCAGGGTTTTCGATTCCGTATTCTTTTTTTGAACCAAGCAGTTGAAGCAGTAACCAAAGAAGAGGCTGCGTACCGGATCCGATAATAATTTGATCAGGTGTAGAATGTACCCCGCGGGCATGATATAAATATTTTGAAATATGCTCTCGTAGAACGAACTCACCTTGAGGATCTTCTTTAGCAAATAATTCATTTTCATATTGGAATAAAGTTTCTTGTAAAGCTCTTTTCCAGTTTGTAATTGGAAAAGCTTTTTGATCAATAAGTCCTTGGCTACAATCATAGTCATATTGTTCTTTTTTTATATTGTTAGCGCTGTTTGACACAACTTGTTGTTTATTTTGAATGACATCAATATCAACTTCTGCAACAAAAATCCCACGTTTCGGTTTACTTTCTACATAACCTTCAGCTAGTAATTGTTGATAAGCAGATTCAACAGTAATACGGCTAACATTAAGTTGTACCGCTAAATTTCTGTGAGAAGGAAGGCGTGTACCGGCAGGTAGTGATCCCTGAGAGATTTCTCGTTTCATATATTCGTAAATTTGTAAATAAATTGGTGTTTTACTTTCTAATTGCAATGGGATAGTAAGATCCATTTTATGAATTCTCCTTTAAAAACTGGCCATATAAAAAATAATCGAACTGTCACTTAAGTTAGGGGCAGTTACTTTTTATAATAATGATATAACATTTAGAAAATTTTATAAATAGTAAGGGGAGAATGATAATGAATATTAGAGAAGTAGTAACAGAAGCTGATTTACATGATGTATTCCCCGTATTACAGCAATTACGAACGAAACTTTCAAGAGAAGAAGCAAGTTCTTTATTTCAAAAAATGAAAAAAGAAAATTATAAACTACTTTCGTTACAGAATGAAGATGATGAAGTTGTTTGTCTTGCTGGTGTAGCAATTTGTGCGAACTTTTATAATGAGAAACATGTTTTCGTATATGACCTTGTAACTGCGGAAGCTCACAGATCGAAAGGATATGGTAAAGTTCTTCTGTCATATGTAGAAAAATGGGGGAGAGAAAAAGGGTGCAATTCTATCGTTCTTACATCAGCGTTTCCAAGAGTTGATGCCCATCGTTTTTATGAAAGAGAAGGCTATGATAAGGTAAGTTATTCTTTTTATAAAGAGTTATAATATTAAGTAGGTTCTATGTGAGGTAACATATAGAACCTACTTTTATTTAGAAGTTTAAGATGAAGAGGGTTAATTGCTTATTTTGTCGAATAGTTTCTTTATAATTGAGACGATAATATTGAATGTAAAGAAGGTTAGGGGAGTTCATACTTGGAAAAAATTCAGAAACTATTAATCCCAAAAGGTGTAAGAGTTATCGTAATATCTGATATTCATGGCGAATTAAATCTTTTAAAGGAATTATTACATAAAGTTAATTTTAAAGATGAAGATTATTTAATTATTAATGGTGATCTTTGTGAGAAAGGAAGAAATAGCATTGGCGTCGTAAACTATGTGATGGATCTAGTAGTTAGCAAGCAAAATGTTTATGTAATTGAAGGGAATTGTGAAGCTGTAGTTGAAGCGCTTGTAAATGAAAATCCTGCGCTAATAAATTATTTATGTACGAGAAAGAATACAATTTTTAATGAATGGCTAGCGAAATTGAACGTTACCGTTAATGAAGAAAGTGATATTTGTGAAGTGAAAAACATATTGATGGGCCGTTTTTCAAAAGAAATAAAGTGGCTAACAGAATTGCCAACTGCTATTGAAACTGATGATTATATCTTTGTACATGCTGGCCTTGAAGATAGAGAGAATTGGAGACAAACAGACAGGAAAAATGCAATTGCAATGCCAGAGTTTTTTAATAAATCACATAGAGCAGATAAGTACGTAATTGTTGGACATTGGCCTGTTGTGAACTATTCCGAAGAGGCGCCGTCTAACAATCCAGTTATTGATAAGGAGAAAAAAATTATTGCGATTGATGGTGGTAATGCGATTAAAGAAGCAGGGCAATTAAACGCATTTATTATTCAGAGGACAACTTCAGGTGATACGTTTTCTTATACATATGTAGATCATTTTCCGCAGTATGAAGTATTGGCCGATTTTAATGCGAATTCAGTAATGCAGGGTGGGGTTACATATCCACATTATTACATAGAACCTGTGGAGAGAATGAAAGGTTTTACCGTATGTAAACAACTAGGAACAAATGAATTACTTCATGTGAAAAACGAGTATATAAAGCAACTTGAATCAGGTGAGTATACAGTGAAAACGGATATTTCTTGTGCGCAAATCAGTATTAGAAAAGGGGATACAGTTTCTTTAATTGATGGTAGCTGCATGGGATATGATTTAATTAAAAAAGATGGTGTAGAAGGCTGGATAGAGAAAGGAATTCTACTTGAGGTAGAAAAGAAGGGAAATGTAATATTTAGCTAAAATGGGAGGGATATAACCTCCTGTTTTTTATTAACTATGCTACGAGCTCGTACTTCATCCAATTTTTTCCGAAGTTCAGTTTCTAAATTAAACTCGAAAAAATTGGCTAATTTATATAAATAATTCGTATCATATAACAAAATTATATAAAATAGAGTGGAGTTTTGTTTTGATTTTTCTGAAAAAATATTATAATTGTATATGAAATAAAGAGGAATGTAGGAGGAAATTATGCAAAACGTTATATTAAAGGGGAACAAAGTTACAATTCGTACAATAGAAGAATCAGATATCAAAACATTATGGAGCTTCATATATAAAGAAGAAAATCCAGAGTGGAAAAAATGGGATGCACCATACTTTCCAATAACAATGCAAGAATATACGCGATATAAAGAAAACTCACAAAAACGTTTAATAGAAGAGCCGCTATCGAATTTAATTGTCGAAAATGACGGTCAAATTATAGGGACAGTCGGATTTTATTGGGAGCATAAACCGACGCGTTGGTTAGAAATGGGAATCGTAATTTATGACCCAGCATACTGGAATGGTGGATATGGTACAGAAGCATTAACATTATATAGGGACTTACTATTTGAAAATATGGAGATTGGTAGAGTAGGGCTTACAACTTGGTCTGGCAATGAAAGAATGATGAAAGTAGCAGAGAAAATAGGAATGAGCTTAGAAGGAAGAATGCGAAAATGCCGATATTATAACGGGACATACTATGATTCTATTCGAATGGGAAGTGCTATGTGTAACGAAGGGGTGAGGAAGCATGTACGCTATCATTGCTACATTTGATTGTGTGTTCACTAATAAAATTAGAGAATTGCAAAATGAATTAACAAATATAATTGGAACAAATCCACTAGCCGGAGTAGAACCACATATTACATTGGCTGATTATAATGAGTTAGATGTTAATTTATATACTGAGAAGTTAGAGGAGTTTGTAGTTTTTCAAGAGAACATTGCTGCTGTAACTTTTCCTTCTGTTGGAACTTTTCCTACTAATAGAACGATCTTTCTAGCACCAACCATTACTGATGAGTTATTAAGACTTCATCATTCTTATCATGATTATTTCAAAGTTTTTCATGATAATCTACAGTCATATTACGTACCAGGAAAATGGGTTCCGCATTGCACGATTGCTAATGGGTTGAATTCAAATCAATTTTTAAGTGTAATGGAATATATATATGAAAAGTTTGATGTTACACTAGCTTCGATTGAGAAGTTAAAATTAATTAAGGTAAATTATGAAGATGGTTTTGCCATTTCTTCTAGTATTTTAGCAGAGTGTAATTTAAAGAGAATGGAGACATCGAGATGACATATGTAATTAGAGAAATGAAGCAAGAAGATATTCATGCTGTACAAAACGTAGCGAAAATAGCTTGGCATGATACTTACGAAGGAATTATTCCGGGAGAGATTCAAGACAACTTTTTAAATGAAGCGTATTCCGATGAAAAAATGAAATATCGCCTTGAAAATACACATTTATTTGTTGCGGAAGAAGAGGGAGAAGTAATTGGCTTTGCAAATTTTTCACCAATTAGACTGCAAAACGAAGCAGAATTAGGTGCGATTTATTTGTTGCCAGATCAGCAAGGGAAAGGGATAGGGACAGCTTTGTTACAAAAAGGGATCACGACGTTAAAAGGGATTCGAAAAATGTACATTCATGTAGAAGCGGAAAATGAAAAAGGAAAACGATTTTATGAAGCAAAAGGTTTTGCGGCTTTAGAGCAATTTGAAGAAGATTTCGAAGGGCATATGCTGCAAACAGTGAGAATGGTTTTATACATATAAGGAGGATCAGAAATGAAAATTTTTGATTTCAGTGAAAAAGTGGGAGAGCATATATCAGCATTTCAATCTAACTTTATAATGTCAAAAATATTAAAACATCAAGGGAATATACATATCGGTTCTATGCATCTACAACCGAATGGAGTTATTGGATATCATGAAGCAGTTGTATCTCAACTGCTTCTAGTTGTACAAGGAGAAGGATTTGTTTGCGGATCAGATAAAGAAAAAGTGAAGATAGGAGCTGGACAAGCTGCGTTTTGGGCGAAGGGAGAGTTACATGAAACGAGTACGGAAAAAGGATTGATGGCAATTGTAATTGAGTCAGACGGTCTTGAAAATGGTATTTCAATGATGATTAGAGGGCAGGAGGGAGAAAGGAATGATTACAAAAGCAGATGAGGAAGAAACGAAACAAATATTACATTATGCAGCTCAATCACTTTTCGAAGGAACGAGAGGGAATTGTCAACTAAGTACGGAAAAAGCGATTGAAATTACAAAACCTTTAGTAGAAAAAGGGGCATATTATATAGTTACAAAGGAAGAAAATAAAGTAGTGGGATGGATACTAATAGGAGAAAATGTGGACTATTTCTCTCGTGAAAAACTCGGTTTTATTTATGAATTGTATGTTTTTTCAGAGTATCGCGGGAGAGGATTATCACGAAAACTAATGAAAGCTGGGATCAAGGAACTACAAGAAAAGTATTCAGAAATTCGCTTGAATGTATTTACAGGGAACTTTGCAAAAGAAATGTACGAAGATTTTGGCTTCGTTGAAAGACAAGTAATCATGACGTTGAAGTGAGAAAACGATTTTAAGTGGGCGAAGAAACAAGAAAAAGAAAATGAGTATGTAATTTGTAAAGTTTATATTCTGAATTTTGGGTAAAAAAAGTTTTCTTTTTATTATTAAATAGAGGTAGAAACGCTTAGCAGTCCTTTTAAAAAAACAATAAATTTATATTATATAATATAATGTTATTATGTTAAAAGAGAAATTTTGGAAAAATATCATTTTTTTGTTTAGAAATTTTTAAATTATTGATATAATCAATTTGTAGAATTGATTTTGGGTTAATTTTACTATTTTAAAATTTTAAGGGGGATTTAATAATGGCAGGACAAATTCGTATGTCACCAGAGGAGCTTAAATCAAAAGCGACTCGATATGGACAAGGTGCAAATCAAATTGAGGACATTTTACGTCAGTTACAAAACTTACAAAATGAATTAAGAGGAGAATGGGAAGGTCGTGCTTTCGAAGGTTTTGATCAACAGTTCAATCAATTAAAACCAAAAGTACAAAACTTCGCAGAGCTATTACAAGAAATTAATATGCAGCTTAATAAAACTGCAGAGGCTGTTGCTAGACACGACGAAGATCTTTCTCGTAATTTCGGTCTACAATAAAAACGGGCAAAAGAAATATATAATTTAGCCATGCAACTTTTGTTGTATGGCTAAATTGCTTTAAAACTAGAGTAAGATAAGGAGTCCTTAACTTAATAGACTCGCAGCCGCAGGAGTGATAAGTAGTGAAAAAGTTTAAGTGGAGCATCTTGTTGTTTATTATTTTAGCTCTTGTGCTATCAACAGGAGTCTCCTATTTAGCATTAAATCAAAATGTTAAGAAAGCTAATGAGAATAGCACGCCAAAAATGACAGTTGCATTAGTAAATGAAGATCAAGGAACTGTATTTGAAGGGAATAAAATAGCGTTTGGAGATCAATTTGTTAAAAATGTAAATAAAAATACGAAACAAGAATGGTACGTAGTTAGTCGTGGAGTAGCAGAAAATGGTTTGAAAAATAATAATTACAATATGATGATTGTAATACCTAATGATTTTTCTAGGAAAGCTGTTGCGATTGATTCAGAACTACCAGAGAAATTAACGTTAAACTACAAAGTAAATGCAACTGGGAATAAAGATTTGAAAGCTGAGGCTGAAAATACGGCGTCTACAATTTTAGAGGATTTCAATAAGCAAATCATCGACGTTTATTTTGCAAGTATTATCGGTAAGTTGCAAGGTGCACAAGATAATATAGGCAAAATAATTGAAAAAGGAAACGTTCAAACAACTATGTACAAAAAAGATGTACATAGTCCTTTGGCAAATTATACAAATCAATTTAAAACAGTGCAAGATTATACTGGGGTTTCTGTTACTAGTTTCAAAGGATTTCAGGATGTTTTAAAAGGTTTCGGTTTAGCGTTAGATGAAGGGAATAAATCTAACAATACGTATTTAGATGGTTTTAATAACTTTCAAAAAATGCAAACTGATAATAATCTGTTAGCGAATAATTTCACGAATCAATTTAATCAATACATGAGTGATATGAATACAGGCGATGTTTTAAAGCAGTTAAGCGCATTAGAATCTGCTAATAAAGTTATTACAAATCAATTTACGCTTTCAGAGAAAGAACCAAATATTTTAGCTGATGCTTCAGCAATTCAAAAATATTTAACAGATGTAAAAAAACAAGTGTCAGAATATGATACAGAACTTGCAGGAAAGTTAGAAAGTGATATTCAAGGGACGATAATTAAAAAGTTAAAGCAATCTATGTCGAACGATGGAAAGCAAGAGATCTTTATAAATACATTAATGAAACAACCAGATGTTCGAATAAAGAAACAAATCGAAAGTTTAATTGCAAAATTACCTAGTTTAAACATGGAAGAAATCGTTCAAAGTGAATTGCCAGATGCAACGAAATTACAACTGCAAAATGTAATCCAATTTACAAATAAATATAATAAAGAAAATAATTTTTATTATGACCCTGTAAATAAAATATCTTTAGGAAATGCCATTAAAGAAGTAAAGGATAGACTTTATAAAGAGGGAATTACATTTAGTGATACGGCGAACGTAATTAAAATGGAATCTTCACAAACCTTGAAGATAAATATTCCAGAAGAATTTGAACTATATGGAAATACAGGGGCTTTACATATTGATGATGTGGATCGTACAAGTGACTTTCTTCAAAGCGAAGCAGGAGAAATTACAATACCTCCTCGTAATGAAGGGGATATAAAGATTAATCTGCATGTGAAGTTAAAAAATACAAACATCAATATAGATGTTTTCTCTCCTGTAATGTGGGACTGGAAATTGAGTGGGAATCATAAAAAAGAAACTAGTTCTGAAAAAGAAGAACCTAATAAAGAAGATAAAGGAACACAAACTGAAAACAGCAAGGTGGAAAATGTGGTTCATAAATCACAGTATGGCATAATGCCGTTAGTACACAATGCTAAAAAACCTATTATCAAAAAAATGGAAAATACAACAGGGAATAACGGAGGAAGCCAAGAAGGTGGATCTGGAATAGGTAACGGAGGAAACCAAGAAGGTGGAACTGGGACAGGTAACGGAGGAAACCCAAACCCTGGAACAGGTAATGGAGGAAACCCAAACCCTGGAACAGGTAATGGAGGAAACCCAAACCCTGGAACAGGTAATGGAGGAAACCCAGACCCTGGAACAGGTAATGGAGGAAACCCAGACCCTGGAACAGGTAATGGAGGAAACCCAGACCCTGGAACAGGTAATGGAGGAAACCCAAACCCCGGAACAGGTAATGAAGGAAATCCAGATCCTGGAACAGGTAATGGAGGAAATCCAGATCCTGGAACAGGTAATGAAGGAAATCCAGACCCTGGAACAGGTAATGAAGGAAATCCAGATCCTGGAACAGGTAATGGAGGAAACCCAGACCCTGGAACAGGTAACGGAGGAAACCAAAATCAAGGTGGTAACTCAACGACTATTGAAAGTACGACGAATCAAGTTGTACATCAAAAATCAGAAGAATTAACAAAAAATATATCTAGTGTATTAATAAAAGAAGCAGTAGATACAGTTGAAAGTTATCAAGGTTTAATTAGTCTGTACGAAATGTATTATGGGATTGATTTAAGAACGAAAGATGTAGGTCCTAAGCTAGAAGAGGGAAGTTTAGATGCAATTGCAACTGAACAATCTTTGTACTACGTATTAAATAAACAAAGCTTAATTGATTTAATTTCAAATCTTGTTTCATCAAGTATTACGACAGAAGTAAAGCAAGATATGACAGGTTTAAAACAAAAAATAGACTCTTATCAACAATTCATTACTAGTGCGGATCAAAATTCAATGCTACTAGCGGAGAAATTAAATGTAACGACGCAGCAAGCAACTAGTATGAATGAAAATTTAGGAGAGTATTTAAAAGGTTTAGCGAAATGGCGTGAGAGTAGCTTAAAGCTAGTTGAAGAACAGCAAGTGCTAACAACAAATAATACTGGTGAGCAAACAGCTGTTTTATCGTTAGATTCTGGTATTAAATCATTAATGATGCAAAGTCAGTCATTGGTCGAGAGTTCGAAGCATAGTTTAACAACATCAGACGATGTATATAAAACATTTGATCAAATTAATGGACAAGCAAAAGAAATTCAAGAAAGCGGAACGACAATTGTTTCAAAGGCTGATTCATTATTAAATGACTTTACAAAGAAAATGGACGATGATAAATCATTCTCCAAAAACTTTACTAAAATTTTGGCTAATAGCCGAATTGGTGATCGCCAAAATGAAATGTTATATCAATTTTTATCTAGTCCAGTTCAGAAACAAAATGATGGAGTCATTGTAGCTGGTAATGCTTTTACACCATATTTAATTGTATTAACTTGTTTTATTGTTGCGTTATTTACAGCATACGCAATTGCGAATCAGGAAAAGAAACGAACGCAATCAGATCATTTTGAAGAGAAATTCTCATTAATTGATATGAATGTACCAACTACAGTAGTGGCATTCGGTATATCAATTGTGGAAGGAATTAGTATAGGTATCATTTCTGGACGTCTTTTACAGTTCGGTCAAGATCAAAGTTTACTATGGATTGCGTTTATCACAATCATTATGATGGCGTTTGTATTGGTCTCAACATACTTATTACGACAAATAAAAATGGTAGGGATGTTTATACTATTAGTATTTTTAAGTATGTACCTATTTTTAACTGAAGCAGTTGGAAGTAAAGTAGATCAAATGTCGTCTGTTGGAAAGGTACGTCAGTTCTCACCACTTCAGTATATAGAAAGTTTTCTAAATGATTTTATTAGCGGTAAAGATACTGGAAAAGTTATTTTCATCGTGTTGTTTGTAATTGCCATTATCGGATTGGTTAGTAATCTATTTGTATGGCATAAGAAATGGGAGGAAAAAGAAGTAAATGATCAAACAATGGAGCATAGTGGCTAAGTTATCATTTCTCTCTATCCTTTTACTGTTTGTCGCGCTACCGATAAGGAGCGCGGCTGACAGTTATCTTGGTGATGATGGGAAGATTAAGTTTAAAGTAGACCGTGTTGAAGAAAACGACCAAGAAAAAAATAAAAAGGAACACAAGGAAACGGAATTAGATAAAGCATCGATTGAGTTATTTAATAAAGAAATAGAAGAAGAAATTCAGAAAAAGAAAAAGAAAGAACAAAAAGATATGGAAGTTTTACGAGATTCTCTTTTTATAAAACAAAAAGAAATAAATAGTGTTAAAGATACGAAAAATAGTTTGTTTAGCAGTGAATACGTTGTCAGAAAAAGTGCAGATGAAGTAGCGAATAATGAAACAATGAATGAAAAGCCAATTAGTACAACAATAATATTATTATTTGGCGGTGGCATTGTACTTATTTGCATCGGTATTTATACAGTTCTTCGCAAAAGTTGGAGGTAAAGTAATGGCAATACAAACACATATTAATGTAACGGTAGATTTTAGTAAATGGAATGAAAATACATATGATTTACGTATTCCGAATCATCAATCTATTAAATATTTGTTGAAAAATTTATTAGATACGCTAAAGATTGATAATCATGAAGGTTCACATTTTGTAATTAAAGTAAAGAATAAGTCAATTGTTTTAACAGATAATGATCGTTTAATCGATCACCAAATAACAGATGGAGATATTTTACAAGTTTTATAAAGAATATGTTTACTTTTAGTTATTTGAAAATAAGTTATTACGGGTTATAAAGAAAAGGAGAAGAGGATAAAAATGACGGAAAAAACAATTCAAATTGATGCAATGAACTATCAATTTCAAATAGAAAAGGAAAATTGGAAATTGGAGATGACAAAATCTCAAACACGTATAAAAGACTTCCGTCAATTTGATGTAATTACGGGCGCATCATCTGAATTTGTACCATTAACGATAGAGGAAACGGATGATATGTTTACCTTTATATTTCAAGTGGATAAAAAATTATATAAGTGGGATGATCTTAGCCGTTTTGGAAGAAATGAGAAATTAAGACTGCTTCGAAATGTTGCGCAGTTTCGTAAATATTTAAATAAACGAATCACGTTCTTTTTACATCCGGACAATATAGTTTTTAATGCTAATTTAATGCCAAGTATTATACATAGAGGAATTCGAGATATTGTTCCACCAACCCCGTTGTTAGAAGAGCAATTTTTAACACAATATAAGTGTCTAATTATCGCTTTATTCTCCCAAAAGCACAATTTTGATGATTTGTATGCTGGGTTACTAAAAGATGCAAAAGAAACAACATTTGAACAGACGGTTGCTCAAATGGAAAGCTTAGATGCATTACTGCAATTTCTTGATGACAGCTTTGAGAAGGAACAAACAAAAACAGAAAAAAATATGCAGTTAGTACCTAAAAAAAGCTATAAATCGTTTAAATACTTAGCTTTTTCCTTCATAGCGGCGACTGTGATTTTAGCTGCTCCTTTAATATATTTCACTTTTATAAAATTTCCTTATCAAAATAAATTATTAGAAGCAAATGCGAGTTTCATAGCAACTGATTATGACAAAGTAATTACTCAATTAAATGAAGAGGAATTTGAATCATTACCGGTTGCGTCTAAATATGAGTTAGCATTTGCATACATTACAGCTGAAAAACTAGGTGAAAATCAAAAGAAAGCAATTATGAAAAATATTAGTTTGAAAAGTGATGAAAAGTATTTACTTTATTGGATGTATAACGGAAAAGGTGATTTTGATAAATCATTAGATTTAGCTAAGACACTTGATGATCCGCAGCTTATTATGTACGGCCTTGTTAAACAAATTGAATCGCTGAAAAATAATCCGGACTTGTCAGGAGAAGAGCGTGATCAAAAGTTAAAAACATATGAGCAACAATTAGATGAGTATAAAAAGAAATATGGTAATTCATCAAGCGATAAAGACTTGTCGGCCACAGAGAAAAAAGAGTAAGCAAGGACTTGATGAGACAGTTGAAAAGGAGCAGTGAACACGGATGGAGCAACTATTAGTATTGACTTATGGAGACAAAATATATAAGTGCACATTACATCCAAATGAGCAATCAATAGTGTCGATTGGAAAAGAGTGGACAAATGATATTACGAATCCAAGTTTAGAACAAGAAGTAGAATTAAAGTGGAATAATGAAGTGAACGCTTGGATGGTACAAAATCAATTAATAGAGTTCAATAAGGAATTTGAGATTGGAAAAACTAAAGATGTGAGCTTGAAAATCTTTATATCTATTATTGGTACAACTAAAGTGTTTGATATCGGAACGAAACATTCTCTTACAATTAGTCAAAACAGTTATGATGATATTTCTATTATCGGGACAAATGTGGATTTAATGCTATCTCGTGAAACGTTGTACGATTCTTTTAGAGTAAACGTATATGAAGGGGATGTATTTCATAATTATACGAAGCTAAAAGATAGCGCTATGTTAGAAGCAGGAGATCAATTATATTTTGATGGTGTTTTAGTAGAGATAGGCAGTGAAGATATTCAAGTATTGTCTTCAGAAGAGAACGTTAAATCTACGTTACCTATTTTAGTAGAATCCGAAACGAATTATCAAAGTGGTTATCCAGACTATCATCGTTCACCACGTATTATTTACCGTGAACCAGAAGAGAAAATGACAATTGCAAAACCTTCAAGTATGCCGTCAAAACCGACTGAGCATTTGGCGAGAATTATTGCACCATCTCTTGTCATGATTGTCGTAACGGTATTACTCGCTATCTTTATGAAATATGGAATGTTTATTATTGCATCGATAGCGATGACATTAGTAACGATTATTGTTTCTGTCACATCTTATATAAAAAATTTAAAGCAATATAAAATTGACATTGTTGAACGTGATAAAAGTTATAGAGCGTATATAAAACAAAAAACGAAAGATTTACATGCAGAAAGTGAAAAGCAGCGTCATGCATTACAATTTCATAATCCAAATGTTGAAGTAATACGTAATATGGCTGTGCAAGTAAATCCACGTATATATGAAAAAACAATGCTACATCATGATTTCTTAACATTTAGCGTTGGGACAGGACAAGCTAATACGAGTTTTGAAATCCAATTTAATGAAGAAGAATTTAGTCAAACGAAAGATGAATTAATTGATATAGCACGTGAACTAAGACAGCGTTATCTTTCTTTGGAAGATGTACCTGTTGTAACAGATTTGATAAATGGACCGGTTGGCTATATTGGACAACGCTCTTTAGTGTTAGAACAATTACAATTATTAGTTGTGCAAACCGCGTTATTCCATAGTTATTATGACTTGCAGTTTATTACTATTTTTCCTGAAGAAGAAAAAGAAAAATGGGATTGGATGCGCTGGCTACCTCATGGAAGTGTTCGAGATATAAATGTACGTGGATTTGTATACCATGATCGTAGTCGTGATCAAGTGTTAAATAGTTTGTATCAAATATTGAAAGAACGAAAATTAAAACTAGATGAAAAAAGTTCAACTAATGAAAAAATGTACTTTGCACCGCACTATGTCGTTCTCATTACAGATGAAAAACTAATACTAGACCATGTTGTTATGGAATTCTTTAATGATGATCCGAGTCAATTAGGTGTATCACTTGTATTTGTACAAGATGTTATGCAAAGTTTACCGGAGCACGTGAAAACGGTAATTGATATAAGAGATGCAAAACAAGGGAACATCATCTTAGAGCAAGGAGAGCTTGTTAACCGTCAATTTAAATTGAATCATGTACCGAAAGGGTTCAATTTAGAAGATGTCTCACGTGCATTGGCACCGTTAAACCATTTGCAAAACTTAAAAAATAGTATTCCAGAAAGCGTAACATTCCTAGAAATGTACGGTGTTGAAAAAATAAAAGAACTGAATATCACAAGTCGTTGGGAGAAAAATGCAGCACATAAATCTTTAGCTGTACCACTTGGATTACGTGGTAAAGAAGATATCGTAAACTTAAACTTACATGAAAAAGCTCACGGGCCACACGGCTTAATAGCAGGTACAACCGGTTCAGGTAAGTCGGAAATTATACAATCGTATATTTTATCTCTAGCAGTCAATTTCCATCCTTACGAAGTTGCCTTTTTACTAATTGACTATAAAGGCGGCGGTATGGCGAATTTATTTAAAAACTTACCGCATTTATTAGGAACAATTACAAACTTAGATGGAGCACAAAGTATGAGAGCGCTCGCATCAATTAAAGCCGAATTACAAAAAAGGCAACGATTATTTGGGGAAAATGAGGTAAATCATATAAACCAGTATCAAAAATTGTATAAAGAAGGCTTAGTAAGTGAACCGATGCCACATCTATTTTTAATTAGTGATGAATTCGCGGAACTGAAGTCAGAACAACCAGAATTTATGAAAGAGTTAGTTTCAACAGCGCGTATCGGTCGTTCACTCGGAATCCATTTAATATTAGCTACGCAAAAACCGAGTGGTGTTGTAGATGATCAAATTTGGAGTAACTCGAAATTCAAACTAGCATTAAAAGTTCAAAATACGTCAGATAGTAATGAAATTTTAAAAACACCAGATGCTGCTGAAATTACATTACCAGGACGTGCGTACTTACAAGTTGGGAACAATGAAATTTATGAACTATTCCAATCAGCTTGGAGCGGAGCAGACTATGTAGAAAATAAAGAGGATAAAGAACATTTAGACGCAACGATCTATGCAATAAATGATTTAGGACAATATGAAATATTAAGTGAAGACTTAAGTGGACTTGGTAGCAGTAAAGAAGTAATAAGCGTACCATCTGAACTGGATGCTGTTATTGACTACATTCACGATTACGCAGAAATAAATGAAATTGAAGCGTTAGCTAGACCGTGGTTACCACCACTTCCAGAAAGCGTATATTTACAAGACTTACATGCTATTCAGTTCAAAGAAGCATGGACGAAAGAAAAGAAACCATTAAAAGCAACAGTTGGTCTACTAGATCAGCCTGAATTACAATCACAAACACCATTAACACTAGATATTAGTAAAGACGGACACGTAGCGGTCTTCTCAAGTCCAGGCTACGGAAAATCAACATTCTTACAATCAGTCATTATGGATGTAGCTCGTCAGCATAGTCCAGAGCATTTGCATGTGTATTTATTAGACTTCGGAACAAATGGCTTAATGCCATTAAAATCTTTACCACATGTGGCAGACATCATTACATTAGACCAAGTTGAAAAATGCGAGAAATTTCTTCGTCGCATAGAAGACTTATTAAAAGATAGAAAGCAATTGCTAAGTAAATATGGCGTTGCAAGTCTTGAAATGTATGAGAGAGCTAGTAAAGAAGTATTACCAACAATATTAATTACGTTAGATAACTATGATGCTGTTAGAGAAGCTGGATTTGTCGAAGACTTTGAACGCATTATTGCACAAATTGTACGTGAAGGGGCAGCGGTAGGAATTCATTTAATGCTTACGGCTACACGTCAAAATGCATTGAGAGTACAAGTAAATACAAATATTAAACTACAAATAGCGCTATATATGATAGATGAGGCAGAATCTAGAGCTATTGTAGGAAGAACAGAGTTGAAAATTGAAGAATTAGCAGGACGTGGTTTAGTTAAAATTGACGAACCAACAATCTTCCAAACAGCTTTACCGACAAAGGGAGAAGATGTACTTACTCGAATTGAAAATATACAAGCTGAAGGAAAAGAGATGGATTCCTTCTGGAATGGAGAAAGACCGAAAGCAATTCCTATGGTACCTGAAGTTCTGGAATACAAAGAATTTATTGCATGGCCAGAAACAAGGAAAATTATTGAAGCAGGCAAACTAACATTTGGTGTAGAAACAGAAAGCGTTACACCTCTCGAATTAGATTTAACGGAAGCGTCTAATATTGTTGTAGGGGGAATTAAGAAAGATGAAGTTGAAAATGTAGTTCATCAATTCCTTCAACAGTTAGCAGACAGTGGTCACTTTGACCTAGGTTTAATTGATACAAGAACACGCAATTTCTCAAACTATAGAGAGAGCTCTGCTTTATATGTAGCTGAAAAAACAGGAATTGAGAAAACGATTAAACAAGTTACAAATGCTTATAAATCGAGAGAAGCGGCGTTTAAAGAGGAGCAGGAAGCATCAAGTGAAACAGTGAACCCGGCAGAATTTATTAAGAAATTTAAGCCGATTGTAATCGTAATCGCAGATGTAAATGATATTTTAAGTAATTTAGAAGATAGCGATATATATAGTTTGGCGGAATTAATAACAAATGGTGCATTTATGGGCATCCACTTCGTAATTGGCTGTGATGTTGATTCAATTGACAGTCGATACGACTTAGTTTCAAAAACAATAAAAACGCAATCTCATGTTATTTTACTTAGAAAATCATCAGGCCAGATGGTCTTCGATGTATCTAATAAAGATTTAAGTAGTACAAAATTAAATCCATTTGAAGGGTATTTTGTTGAAAATCGTTTTGCTACTAGAATTAAAGTGCCAACTATTTAAGGGGGGATTTGCATGGGGATAGAGGAATTAAATAGTCAAAAATCTGGTTTATTAAGTAGTATAAGTCATCAACAAGGGCAATTGGCTGAATTACAAATGAAACTACGAAGGCTAATAACTGCTAAAGGGAAATTTGTAAATAATCTTGAAGCAATTAAACAAAATCAAGAGCAGTTTAAGTCTTTAGAAATAAACGAGAGTAGTTGGAAGGGGCAAAGAGCAACTACTTTTAAAGAAACGTATGAACAACAAGTCATTTCTAATTTAGGGAGATTTATTGGAGAACTAGGGAGAGTGCAAGAAGACATCGATCAAGCCATACGACGGCTTGAAAGAGAAATCGCTGCATGTGAGTCTAGTATTCTTTCTCTAAGTAGAAGTGTTTCAATGGTTGACGCTAGTATTCAAGTAGAAGTACAGAAGGCGGGGAAATGATAAATGGGGGAAATTAAATTAAATAAAGGGGTATTTGATGCGAAAGTAAGTGATTTGAAAAGTGGTGCTAGTGATTTAGGTAAGACTAAATTTAATGGTATGCAGTTACATCGTACGAATTTAAGTAAACTGAAAAAATATTGTGAAGCGATTGAAAAGTTATCGAAAAAAGTGCAGCAATATGAACAAATACTACAAAAGGATATTAGTAGAATTCAGCAAACAGGACAAGAAATGGTTCAGCAAGATGAAAAGCTTGGAAAAGATTTGAAAGACAGTTCAGCTCACCGTGCTATGTAAAGGGATAGGAGGGAGAAAATATGAGCAAAATCATAGAGTTACAAGAAGTAAAAGAACTGCAAGACCGCTTTAATTCAAGTGCTGAAGAGTTAAATCAACATTTGGAAACATTGCAGCAAAAAATAGAGGACTTTACACAAATTAACTCTTTTCAAGGGAAAGTTGCTGATACTATTAAGAATCATTTATCTACAGTTCATGGAGCTGTTATCACTGGATTTACAGTTACAACGGAAATGTTAAAAAGTCAATTTCAAAAAGCAATAGAGGAATTTAACAGTGAGGTTGACAGTGATGCAGATGCGAAAATTCATGGAAGTTATTTGGATGATGTAAAGAAAAAAGTTAATGGATATAGTGAGGGATTCAGCCACTCTAATGAAGAGGCAAAAAAAACAGTAGGTACGATTAGTGACATCGTCGCAATTCAATATCCATCATCATCAAGCATCACTGAAGGCGCTGTAAAAAGCCAAAAAGAAATCAGTGATACATTAGAAAAATTAGAGACTTATAATAGTAAGCAAAGTGACCTGCAAGAATTTGATGAATTAATGCGTAAGATAGATGAGGGAATGCAACAAATAAAAGTGAATAATGGGAATTTGTCTAGCGCTTCAATTGGGAAGCTATTAGCTGACACATCAATTGGAAATATCATTAAGGGATTGGCAGATGCCATGACTAAGTTTGATATTGGGAATAAGGGAGCTAAGGCTACTTTAAATGCCTACATACGCATGCATTATGTTACAAAGAAATTGGGTTTTGATGCCCTTTTTGATCCTAAAGGCCGAAAAGGTAAAGGGGCATATACATTATCGACTTCTAAGAAAGAAGATATGGTTTTAGCAGAAAGAATACTTAAAATGGATAATAAAGATGACGTTTTATTCAAATATTTACAGGATAAATTAGAATTTAAATTCGAGGGTTTGAAAACAACAAAGGAACAAATAAAAAAGGCACGCAGAAATATTTATAAATTACCAGAGTTTCAAAATTACGCAGATTTTCGGATGGATCGGGAGAACAAAGGAGTGCCTACCGCGATTGGGAAAAAAGGACTGAGTTCATTTAAAGCTGCTTGGGCAGACGGCTTAAAGGATATTAATCCTATGAAATGGAAAGAAGCGTTTAAAGGCCTAGGTAAAGCAGGAGGAATATTGAAAGGAGCAGGTATTTTTGGAGCGGTTGTGTCAGTTGGAGGTAATGTTGTTGATGCTAAAGAAGGTGGTTGGCAGTTAAAAGATGTAGTTGATGTAGCAACAGATTCAGCTGTAGATATTGGAGCAAATGCTGGAGCGATGGCAGCTGGTGCTGTAGCGGGGTCGTTTTTCCTTCCACCGCTTGGTACTGTGGTAGGAGCTGGTACGGCGGTAGTTGGTACATGGCTATTAAATAAAAAATGGAATGGGGAAGATAATGCGATAGATTATGTTAAAAAAGGAGTGAAAAATGTAACTGAAAAGATAAATGAAAAATTAAAAATAGGAGAAAAACTAAAATCTGTATTTTGGTAATTAGACTACACGAAAGGTGCTTATAGATGATGTGGAATATAAAAGAAGAAGATTTAGATAAGTTTAGGATGACATGTAAAGATCGTTTAAGTCCTGAGGGTGCAACGGTGTTTATGTTTGGAGGAATACTGTATAGTTCAATAGCTATTTTTTCTATTGTTTTATCAGCTGGTTGGGATTACTGCATAGCTCTTTTCAATGATATTGAAATTGTTAAGCTAGAAGTGTTGTTATATGCTCTGCAAATAATCTTTTTTATTCTATATTTATTTCCAAAAGCTCAATTTAAATTTCAAAAGTTACAAACATTTGTCGTATTATTATATGCATTTCAATTAGGGACTATAGGGTTCACTGTTTTTATTGTTTTTGAAATAGCTAATTCTTCAATTGACCAGATTGCATTAATATATGCAGGGTTATTATTTATAGGAGCAGTTATTGTCCATATTATGGCAACAATCGATACATTTAAACAAGCGAGTAAAGGTGCATTTAGTACGGATGAGAGATCCACTTCATTTTTTAGTAATACAAAAGGAACTATGATGAAGGTGGCCACAATATACGTACTAATTCTACTTATTTTGAGTTATTTTCGTAATGATTTTGCCTTAGACGATTTTATAATGGGGGGTGTAGTAGGGAATATTTTAATGTATGCAGTGGCTATTGGTGCAGCGGAATTTCAATTATTAGCTTATTGTAGATTTAAATTTCCGTCATTTAACATATCATGGGAGCAACATAAAAGAGAGACTCCAAGATATCAAAAGAAAAATAAAAAAGGGAAATCGAAACGTAAGGCGTAAAGGAAATGAGTCTAGTAGGTTTAAATGTTCGTCACTTACCATAATGTGGAAGGTATGTGAAGGAGAGTGTAAGTGACATTTGAAGAAACATAAAAAATATAGCCAAGAGAAAGAATAGTAAAAGGGGTAAGTATTATGAAAATTCAATATAAAGCGTTATCACTGTTAAATTTAATTAGTATTACTCAAATTGTAAAAAAAGAAGATTGGTTATTACCTGCTATCGCACTGAGAAATCAAGTTGTTCATAATGGAATATATGCTGTAGGTCCTGTTCTTTTTAAATATCAGCCATTGGACAATGAACCAGAGTACGGCGAATATACGTATTCTGTTCCAGTAAATGAACGTGTTAAATTAGGGGAGAATTCTGCATATGAATACGTTGATGGATTAATTATTGAAGAGGCATTAAGTGTTCGATTTACTGATGAAGATGGTGATATTGAGGATGCTTATAATTTAATACATGAGTTTGCAGAACAGCATCATATCAAGTTAGATAATGGTTTTTATCACGTATGTTTAGACGTATACGGTGACATGTGGCTAGATATTTATGCTCCTATTATAGAAGTAGGTGAAACAATAAAATGATAATTGAAGGACAAAGTATTGCATATACAAATGTTGTTTCGAAAGAGTACTATTTTCATTACGAAGATATGGAAGAAGCAATTGAACATTTTATGTCAGAAATTGCAACAGCGAATTTAACAATAAAAGGTCCGATGTTTTATGCTTTGAAAAATATACCATCTGATGAAAATATGTACGTTGAATTATTTATGCCGGTAAATGAAGATAAAATTCCAGCATCAGAAACACTTCAATTTAGGAGCTATTATTATGTTGATGAGATGCTCATGAAACGATATACGGGAGATTATGAAAAATTAACAGAGCAAGTATATGGTGAAATGCTTCAGTATATGGAGGATAATAATCTGAATTTAGCCTCGCCAATTTATCATGTGTTTAGCGGTGATGAGTCTTTACAGTATGTTGAAGTGAAGATTGCTGTATTTAATGAAGAATAATATTTTAAGCTTGTGATCTATAGGGAAAAGAAAGTTTCATAGAAATAATAATATGTGGATAGTTTTATTCTATAAAATCCGAGTGTTATTTTTGCTTTGAAAAGTGAGGGGGATGTATGGGTTTATTTTCTAGAGAAAGAAAAGTGTACTTTCAGCAAGATTGTAAAGAGAGAAATGCCGAGATAGTTAAACAAAAAATATTGAGTAAAGCTTCAGCATCTGAATGTATAATAACTGGTGAAATGCTTGATGAAATAATATCTGCTGAAAGTACTGTTGAAATGATTAATGATACTTTACGTTCTGGATCTGTGAAAGAAGGAATGGAAGATTCCCGATACCCTAAACTTTTGAGAGAAATTTCAAAAGTTTTATCCGTAAGTAATGTAAGTTTATTTCGCATGATTTTTTACTTTGACGTATATGAGATTCTTGTCGAAGTATCAAACACGACGAAAGCAATTATTCAATTTGAATCAGTAGATGAAGAGGTAAGAGATTCAACGTTTTCCGATATTAAAGTGATTGGTTTTATATATAGGAAAAAATCCACTGATCAGGAAATTGAAAAAATATCAGAGTGGATGTTAGAGTTTAAAGCATTGAGCGATAAGATAAAGGAACATAATGAAGCGTTGCAAAAGAGATAGTTTTGTATAGTATATGGGGATGTGACATAAATAAAACCTTCTCTTCTCTTTAGAATGAGGAGGTTTTTTATTCTAAAATCTCTATGTAATTGATTGAACAATTCGATATGAGATTTTTCAATTGGATTAATCTGTATTGGTAGTAGTTACGTTCTACAGTTCGCTTTGTTCTTATTTTGAAAGGGAAAATTTATTCGAAAGTCAATTTGTAAAGAGGGGAAGGAGTTATTTTGAATAAGGATCGGAATGTTTCGGAAACAGAGAAAAGTTTTTTTGAAAGGACAATAGTATCTATCTATAAAGCGTTAGAATTTATAATGAAATATACAATGATTCTAATAATGATAATGTCAATATTTGTGATAATTGCTGCTGTTTATTTTAAAATATATGAGGGTATAGGGGCGGGTGTATTCCTCTTAATCTCGTCATTATTTGCATATTTGGTATTTTTTAAGAAAAGTAAAAATGCCTAAATTAATAGCGAAAATAAAATTTCAAAGATTAACAACTATAATACGTTATTTGAAGAGGGAAAGTTTTGAATATGGCATGAATGTATAACAGCAAGAAAACCTTCTCTTTTCGTTAAAATGAGAAGGTTTTTATTTTTAATCTATATGATTTAAGTGAATGTGGTTAAAGGTGGGGCACTTGAATGTGGAAAATAAAAGAAGAAGATTTAGATCAATTTAGGGTGACATGTAAACGTCGATTAAGCCCTGAGGGTGCTTTAGGTTTTATGATAGGAACAATAGTGTACGTTTCAGTTATGATGTTTTTCCTTATTGGTACTTTAGTAACCTTTGGTTGGGACTACTATACTACTTTATTCGAAAAAACAATTGTTAAAATTGAACTTGTGTTATATAGCTTGCAAATAATTTTCTTAATTCTATATTCATTTCCAAAAGCTCGATTTAAATTTCAAAAGTTTCAAACGATTGTTGTGTTATTATATGCATTTCAATTAGGTACGATATTATTCACGGCTTTAATTCTTCCTGGAATGTCTGATTATACAATCGACGGAATTACATTAGTATATGTAGGCTTCTTATTTATAGGAGCAGTGGTTGTTCATATTGTTACAACGATTGATACGTTTAAACAGGCAAGTGAAGGGGCATTTAGTATAGATGAAAGATCAGCTTCCTTTTTTAGTAAAACAAAAGAAACTATGATGAAAGGGGCTTTAATATACGTATTATTGCTACTTATTTTGATTTATTTTCATAATAATTATGAGATTGATACTTTGATTGGATATGTAATAGGTACTGTTTTACTGTATACAGTAGCCGTTGGTTCAGCAGAATTCCAGCTATTGGTGTACTGTAGATTCAAATTCAAGTCATTTAATATGACATGGGAAGAGAATGAGAGAATGCGTGGGAGATTTCGAAAACAAAATAAGAAATTCAAAACGAAAAATAAATAATATATTAATAGAATTTTAGTGTTCGAAAAATAATTGAAACGTATAGAAGGTGAAAAACTGAATGTGGAACATAAAAGAAGAAGATTTAGATAAGTTTAGGATGACATGTAAAGATCGTTTAAGCCCTGAAGGTGCTACAGGATTTATGTTTGGAGGAATACTATTTAGTTCAATAACCATTTTTTCTATTGTTTTATCAGCTGGGTGGGATTACTGTATGCTTCTCTTTAATATAGGAATTGTTAAGTTAGAAGTGTTCTTATATATCCTACAAATAATTCTTTTAATTATTTATTCATTTCCGAAAGCTCAATTTAAATTTCAAAAACTACAAACCCTTGTTGTATTATTATATGCATTCCAAATGGCAACAATAGCACCTACTGCTTTGACTGTTACTAAAATGGCTAATAATTCAATTGACTGGATTACAATAATGTATGCGGGTTTATTGCTTTTGGGAGCAGTAATTTTTCATATTGTGACAACAATTGATACGTTTAAACAAGCGAGTGAAGGTGCGTTTAGTATGGATGAAAGGTCTGCTTCTTTCTTTAGTAAAACAAAAGGGAATATGATGAAGTGGGCTACACTATACGCAATAACTATTCTTATTTTGATATATTTTCATAACGATTATGGGTTTGATGATTTATTTATGTATGTAGTAGGGAGCTTTTTAATGTATACGATAGCCATCGGTGCAGCAGAATTTCAATTATTAGCTTATTGTAGATTTGAATTTCCATCATTTAACATTTCGTGGGAGCAACATAAAAGAGAAACTCCAAGATATCAAAAGAAAAATAAAAAAAGTAAATCGAAACGTAAGGCATAAAGAAAGTGTGTATTGTAAGTTTTGATGGTAAAAAAAGTAATGATTTAAAGGAGAGTATTTGAACTACCAAAAGAAATTTTAATTATGTAAGGTGATTAAAAGATTATCTAATTGAAAATGTAGAGAGAGTAGTGTGATGATGAAATGAACAAAAAAAGGGTGTCTAAAATGATTACTATCATAATAGTAATCAGCCTACTACAAGCATGTAGTTTTTTTGAAAAAAAGATAGAGTATGAGCCATTTGTCAAAGCTTTGGATGAAGGTGACATGAAAAAGGTTATGTCCGCTAGTGATGATGGATATGCGTATGTGAAACAAAGAGGTATATATAGTACATATGAGCAAAAGGAAGATGGAGAGCACAGTAAAACAATCTATCAAACTTCGAAAGGTATATATAATACGAAAGATAAAAGTTTATATGGAAATACAACACAAGAAATTACCTCGGAAGTAGATAATAAAAATTATAAAGAAGAAGTTAATTATAGTACAAATATTAGTTATGAGAATGGACAGGTACAAAGTGCGGATTCAAGTCTGGATGTTTCATACGTGAACTTAATTGTAGATCGTTTAAAAGGGATAGGGAAACTAAAGATGAAGCCAGGAGATGATATAAAAAAGTTTGATCAACCTAGTACTGTTGGATATAAACTAACTGAATCAGAGTTTCAGAGTATTATTAATGATAAGTTGAAAATACAATATGATGAATATGGTGGTGGATCGATCGCACTGCATATTGAGTTTACAAATGGTTCAGAGCAGATATTGGAAGTAAGTATTGTAATGAATTATAAGAAGAGAAATGAAGAAGGCAAGTTAGTAGAATACATATCACAAATACACACATCTTTTGATAGTCAACAAGGTAATAATCAAGATGCAAAAAAAGAATATATAGATTACAAAGTAAAGTATAAGAAGAATGAATAATTAGGAGAGGCACTTTAAGTAAGGGGGTGGAACTGGGTAAAAGGGTTAAGGGAATTTCTAAGAGTTATTAAATAAAATGTGATTTTTAAAAAAAGGTGGAACAACTAAATGGGGAAGACTTCAAAAGTAAAATAAACAATCTAAAACGAAAAGTAAATAATAGAGATCGTATTTAGGAGTATGAAAAATATTTGAAATGTCTAGAACGTGATAAGCCTGGATTTGGAATATAGAAAGGATTTCTAAGAGTTTAATAAGAAATGAGAAAGAAGGATAAATGATGAAAATAAAGGAAGAAGATTTCGGCCTTTTTGCAATTGAAAATAGAAACCGATTAAGTCCGGATTATATAAGAATCTTTTATGGGGGAGTTTTTGCATATACTTCTATACCCATGCTTATTATGTTTTTAGATTTTTTGTTGAACGGTGACAAGATTTCTCTAACTCCTTTTGAAAAGATAGTTGTACAAGCTGAGGTTAAGTTGTATGTTGATGTATTTTGTGTTTGTTAAACAAAGTAAAAAAGGCTAGTTTAATATGAAATACCAAAAACATTTATTTACTCTCAGTTTGTCTACAAAAATAGAGTTATTACATGATTTTAGAAAAGATGGTGTAATTATATGTGGAATATAAAAGAAAAAGATTTAGATGAATTTAAAATTACATGTAGAAATCGCTTAAGCCCAGAAGATTCTATGGTGTTTATGTTTGGAGGAATAGTTTATAGTTCATTATTCATGCTTTTTATTTTGGTAGCATTAATTAAGATTGGCTGGGGTTACTATCCAACTCTCTTTGACAAAATAATTGTTAGTATTGAATTAGTGTTATATGGTTTGCAAGTAATCTTTTTCATTCTATATCTAATTCCAAAAGCTCGTTTCAAATATCAAAAGTTGCAAGCATTTGTGATATTATTATTTGCATTTCAGCTAGGAACTATAGGATTCACATTATTTATACTTCCAGCAATTTCGAATTATTCAATTGATCAAATTACATTATTGTATGTGGGTTTATTGTTTCTAGGGGCAGTTTTTGTTCATCTGGTGACAACGATTGATACCTTTAAACAAGCAGAGAGTGGAGCATTTAGTATGGATGAAAGAGCAACTTCATTTTTTAGTAAAACAAAAGGCAATGCAATGATTGGTGTTACGATATATGTACTAACCCTTCTTATTTTAATTTATTTTCATAATAATTATGAAACAGGGGTTTTAGTGGGGTATATGGCAGGAACCCTTGTAATGTACGCAGTAGCAATAGGTGCAGCAGAGTTCCAATTATTAGCCTATTGCAGATTTAAATTTCCATCATTTTATATTTCATGGGAGGAACATGATAGGGAACGCCAGGAATTCTTAAAGCGTTATAAAGAGAGAGAGGAAAAGAAAGCGAAAGAAATAAAATAAGTTTTGATTTCTGAAAATTCGAACATATTATATAAACAATTAAGGATTGTATATATATCGATGGTATTAAAAATTAAAGTATCTTTAATATAATTCATATAAGTGAAAAAATACCAGTAAGTAAAGGTGAAATGTATTACTTTCCAAAAAAGAACATAATGAACTTAAAAATGCCTAGAGAAATCAACGGGGTGTCAGTATGAAGTTAAAGAAGAAAGCTAAGATGATGATAGTTCTGTCAATAGTATCAAGTTTATTAAGTGGATGTGGTTTTGGGGAGACGAAGATAGAGTATGAGAGATTAGTAAAGGCATTGGATGAAGGTGATATGAAGACGGTTATGTCTGCGAGTGATGATGGATATGCGTATGTGAAAGAACGGGTTATTGACTTTACCACAGAAAAAAATGGTGATGACAGAATTCATAATACGCTATATCAAACTTCTGAAGGTATATTTAATTTGAAAGAAAATTTATTATATGGAGAAACCAATCAAAAAATAACAAGTGATATTACGAACATAAAAGATAGACATAAGGATAATAAATATAAAGAAGAAGAAAAATATAGCACTAGGTTCATGTATAAAGATAGAAAGGCTTACGGTTCTGATTCGAGCTTGGATGTTTCACATGTAAAACTAATTTTTAATAGATTGCAAGGTGTTGGGAATTTACAACTGAAAGTAGAGGGAGATAAAAAGAAAGTTAATGAACCAAATACAGTTGGTTTTATGTTAACGGAATCACAATTTCAAGAAATAATTAACGATAAATTGAATTTACAATATGATAGTTTTGAAAAAGCATCAATTGCATTTAATTTTAACGATTCTAAAGATACGAAACAGCATCCAATGCAAATAATACAATTAACAATTTTAATTGTATATGAAAAGAAAAATAGTGAGGGGAAATTATTAATACATACTCAGCAAATATCTGTGAATTTTAGTGATAAAAAGGATAATGATCAGGAAGCTAAAAAAGATTATGTGAATTATGAAAAACAATATAAAAATGATAAGTGATTAAGTGAGTGTGTGAATTGAAGGGATAAAGTCATGGTGGAACCTTATTCATTATTAAAGAGTAATTCGTTGCTAAGTATAAAATATAGTGGAATAAGTATATTGAAAAATAGTTGCAATGAATATAGAAGTGAAAAAATGATTCTTCTTCAACTAAGTAAGATAAAGCTTATCTGATTGAATAGAGAGAGAGTAGTGTGATGATGAAATGAACAAAAAAAGGGCTTCTAAAATGATTACTATAATAGTAGCAATCAGCCTACTACAAGCATGTAGCTTTTTTGAAAAAAAGATAGAGTATGAGTCATTTGTTAAGGCATTGGATGAAGGTGACATGGGAAACGTTATGTCTGCTAGTGATGATGGGTATGCTTATGTGAAAGAGCGGATTGTTGATTTTACTATAGAAACAAGTGGTGATGAAAACCATTATAATACGTTATATCAAACTACTGAAGGTATATATAATTTGAAAGAAAAATTGTTATATGGAAAAACGTCTCAAAGAATAACAAGTAAAACAATAGATGAAAAGGATAGACATAAGGATATTAATTATAAAGAGGAAGAAAAATATAATACAAACTTTATGTATCAAAACGGAAAAGTTCAAGGTTCGGCTTCAAATTTGGATGTTTCTCCTGTGAAATTGATATTTAATAGATTACACGGTGTAGGGAAATTACAACTGAAAACAGGTGGTAATAGAAAAAAATTAAATGAACCAAATTCAGTTGGATTCACTTTAACAGAAGCACAATTTCAAGAAATAATTAATGATAAATTAAAATTGCAATATGATAAATTTGGAAATACATCAATTGTACTTAACTTTAATGATTCAATAGATAATGAAAAACACCCAATGCAAATAACAGAATTAATAATTTCAATTGACTATGAGAAGAAAAATGATGAAGGTAAAATGTTAACACATAGTCAGCAAATATATGTGTATTTTAGTAGTAAAAAAGATAACACTGAAACTGCCAAAGATAAATATAAAGAGTACAAAAAAGAATTTAGTAGCATAGGGAATAAGAAGAAATGATGAGATATAGGTACAAAAGAAAGCATCAACTTAGCAAAAAGAAGTCGCACTCGTTTAGTTAATATAAAACGGTGCGACTCCTTTTAATTTTGTTGAGAAAAAGCTTATCGATACATCGTCCACATTCCAATATCTTTAAACCCTAGTCGTTTATAAATTCGTCCAGCAGTTGGATTGTTATAAAATAGGCAAAGGGTTCGGCCTTCTTTCGTAAAGTCCTGAATCATTTTCTGTAATATGAGTGAAGCATATCCGTTTCCGCGATAATTCGAATGTGTACATACGCCAACTACCATAGCGGATAATGAATTTTCAGCGGAAGTTGAGGAGGATGCGATGATTGCGCCGTCTTTTTCAATATAATATGTACGTCCTGTATTTGTTTCGATAGCTTGCCTTAACATTTTTTCTGATTCATTAGCAGTCGGGAATTCAGCGATGTCACTTCGTAATTTCATAATTTGTTCTATATCATCGAGTGAGGCAAGTTTAATTGTTTCATGAATTGGTGTGCTAGGTAAGTTGCTGTCATTTAGACATTCGCAAAAATACATTTCATTTTTGGCGCCTAGTTGTACACTTGGAGCAGTTTCAAATCTTTCTACAATAGTTGACTTGCCAGAGAGTTTAAGCGGCTTATATGCGGAAAGAAGTGCCTCATAGTCAGTAACCACAAACTCTTCTTTACTATACGGTATAAATGTATCGTGAAAGCGAAGTAAAATCGATTTTAATGTTCCATTCTCTTTATATACGCCCCATAATTCTTGAAAGTCTGTTTCATAACCGAAAGCTTCTAAATCCCCAATAATAAACAAGTTAAGGGCTGCTTCTTCTTTTAGGTAAGCGAATACTTGTTCATGATCTTTCTTTGTTAATTTTCTCATCATAAAAAATCGACCTCTTTTTTATTTTTCTAAATATTACAACTTAAGTTTTTTGAAATCAATATAAAATTTTATGTTTAGTTCACAAAGTTTCGGAAAAACTAGGAAAGATATGACAAAGGAGGTTATGAACGGTGGATCATCCAATTCAAGGATTAATGAAAGCAGCAATGGAAAATTTAAAAGAAATGGTCGATGTAAATACGATTGTTGGAGAGCCTGTTCAAACGGCTGACGGTGGTGTAGTGTTAACGGTTTCTAAAGTAGCGTTCGGTTTTGGAGCAGGAGGTTCTGATTTCCAAACGAATGATGGACAAAGAGCGAACGGTAACCCTGCATTTGGTGGCGGTAGCGCGGGTGGTGTTTCTATTACACCAGTAGCATTTCTAGTCGTGAATAAAGACGGGGTAAATATTCTTCATTTACAAAATGCGACACATTTAGCAGAAAAAATAATTGAATTAGCTCCACAAACAATTGATAAAATTCAATCGATGTTCCAAACAGATGAAAAGAAAGAGGGAAATCATCACCCTCAAAACCCAGATGAAATCCTTTAAAAACGCCTGCTCATAAGCAGGCGTTTTTTCTTGTAATCAGTATGTAATAAAACACATGAAATTGTAAATAGTTTTTGAAGTTTTTTCTATGTTTCTAAAATTTTTCATGTTAAAATATGCTATAGAATTGAAACATATAAAACGAAGGTGGCTAGGTGCTTTGTCTGGAGGATCTGACCAAGTAAACAATATGATATATATTAATGGTAATCGTCGGGGTCATTGTTTTATTACATCTGGAATTACGTTTAAAGAGTTTGCAAGTAACATCCCTTCACCGCTTCATCAAGTATTGCTTTTAAAGCATAATTTTGAGTGGACAGATTTTCATTATCATACTTTATTTGAATATGTTGAGGAAGAAAACATACATAAACTCATTCAAGCAGAGATTGATGAATTTGATGAATTTTGTTGGGTAGATTTCGATGATGCAAGCGATTTAGATGAGTTAGAGCCAAAAGAAATTGCAGAATTATTATATTTGGCTCACAAAAAAGAACCACTTGGAAGAACGTTCTTCCCATTGTTGAAGAATAGATTTGTTTATTTTTCACATGATGACGGTTGGTACAACAAAGTGTATTACCGTAGAATCGGTGATTTTGTAGGAATGCTGAGTAAAGTGATTCCATATAAACTCGGTTCGTTTGGAAAGAAACGTTTTACTTTCTTCCAAAAATCAAAAATTTTCCCAGCAATTTCAAAGGAAGTTATCCTTGGGCTTATGCCGTTAATGGAAGATGGATTATACATTGATTTAGCGGGGAAAATTGAGTCGAGAAGAGGTCTTGAAATTCCGGTATATGTAGTAGGATCATTCGAAAGTACGGATGAGGTACTAGATAATATCGATGAATTGAAAGCGGAAGCAACAGAAACGGGTTGGCTCATTTTTGATAAGAAAGAACAAGAGTGGCAATGGGTTGTAGACTAAGAAAACTTGGCGCATGAAGTCAAGTTTTCTTGTCTTTTGAAAGGAGAACAAATGAAGAAATATTATACAATTGTGGGTATTGTAAGTATTATTCTCGTGGCAATATTACTCATAACTTGTCCGAAAGAATCAGATTTTAAATTGTATTTAGAGGATAAGTATGCATTGAAATGTGACGAGAGTAGCTTTGAATGCACGCAAAATGTAGATGAAAAAAAAGAGAAATTACAGTTTGAAAGTATTGATGCACGAAATGGTGTTTTCTTTATGACTGTAAAGCAAACGTATAAAACAGAAGCTGGTGTTACGAAAGAATATAGCGGAGTAGGTATATTCGGTACATTTCTTTTTGTTTCAGAGAAGACTTTCTAGTAATAGAAGGTCTTTTTTTTATGCTTATGTTCATATAGATGAAGTAAGACAAGCATAGGAGGGGTATTGATGAAGAAGGGATGTATCGTTTGTGGTGGTGAGGAGTTTTTTTCTTCAACATTATATGCACGTACGAAACAAGATTGGGCATATGCGCCAAACATGTACCGATTTGAAAAGGTGTTTATTGAGCATAGAGATGAAGAAAATTATCCAGTTTTTCAAGAAATTACAGCGAAGCATTGTTGTGGATGCGGTCATATTATGTTGTATCACGAATGAACACACCAAGTATAACTTGGTGTGTTTTTTTTAAAACGCTGACAAAGCAAGCGGATAGAGTAAAGTAAATAAAACAGAAAAACTACCAAAACCAATTGCGGTATATCCAAGTGTTCTCGCTCCAAAATTGACAGCTAATAAGCCAACTAAAATAGCAAGGGAGCCGAGTGTAACAGGATAAAAAGCAATGGAGAATAACGAAAGAAATAATGCGACATAGCCGATCATTGCACCGGTATTTGTACCTTCTATTTCATTTGCAATTTCTTTGCGCTCATGTCTAATCGGAATACCAGCCGGAGATATTTCAGCTGCATACTCTTCGTTTTTTTCACCACTTTTAAAATGATGATTTCTCTTTCTTCGCATGTACATCCCTCTCTTTCAATTGGGTGTATCTATAGTATCTTTCATAAGGAGCAGAACATGAGTATGAGTTAAACCCAAGTAAAGCAAAAATTGGAGAAAACAGATTCCGTTGTTATCCTGTTTATCCCGCTATTTGCCGTGCAGTAAGACCCCCACCTCAAAATTCGGCTGGAGCAAAGAAGTTAGATGGGAGTCGGGCTGCCAGTAAAAGCCCGATTGGTTCAAATAATAATCAGTGGGGGCGAACAAACACCCCCACTGATTAAAGTTTCACTTTATCTCCTTATGAAGATAAACAGGGATTTTGGAACATGATGTAGAATGAAATGAATGATAATACGTGAAGGTAGGGGAATGTATGGCGAAGTTTAATTGGCATGAATCGGCAGAGAAAAAATGGGATAACGATGCAGAGTTTTGGAATCAAAATAGTCAAGAAATGTGGGATAGCGGGAGCAGGAGTACAATCATTCCATTTTTTGAGCAGTACGTGGAAAAGGAAGTACAAGTGTTAGATGTTGGCTGTGGTGATGGGTATGGTACATATAAATTAAGTCTTACTGGCTACAAAGCGGTTGGGGTGGACTTATCGGAAGTTATGATTCAAAAGGGTAAGGAGCGCGGAGAAGACCCAAACTTATCTTTTATAAAAGGTGATCTTTCTTCATTACCATTTGAAAATGAGAAATTTGAAGCAATTATGGCAATTAATTCTTTAGAATGGACCGAGGAGCCGTTGCGAGCATTAAATGAAATAAAGCGTGTTTTAAAGAAAGATGGATACGCATGTATTGCAATTTTAGGACCGACAGCAAAACCGAGAGAGCACAGTTATCCGCGCCTATATGGCAAAGACGTTGTTTGCAATACGATGATGCCTTGGGAATTTGAACAGTTAGCAAAAGAACAAGGATTTGAAGTTGTAGATGGTACCGGCGTATATAAGCGTGGAGTAAATGAGAAGATGTTAGGTCAGCTACCTACAGAGTTACAACAAGCGTTAACATTTTTATGGGTATTTATGTTAAAAAACGTATAACAAAATTGAAGGGTTTTAGGAGGTAAATAAGTGCAGAAAATACAAAAAACTGATACAATATCATCAGAATCAATTAAAGGGGGACTAGGGTATATGACAACTACTACAACAGTTAAATCTGATATTGAAATCGCACAAGAAGCAAGTATGAAGAAGATTCAAGAAATTGCAGCTAATTTAAATATTTTAGAAGAAGAACTAGAGCCATACGGACATTATAAAGGCAAGTTATCTCTTGATATTTTTAAGCGTTTACAAGATGAGAAAGACGGTAAAGTTGTTTTAGTAACAGCGATTAACCCAACTCCAGCAGGAGAAGGTAAATCAACAGTAACAGTTGGTTTAGGCCAAGCTTTTAATAAAATTGGTAAGAAAACAGTAATTGCACTTCGCGAACCATCTCTTGGACCAACAATGGGATTAAAAGGCGGAGCAGCAGGTGGCGGTTATTCTCAAGTAGTACCAATGGAAGACATTAACCTTCACTTTACTGGAGATATTCATGCGATTACAACTGCCAATAACGCATTAGCGGCGTTTATTGATAATCATATCCAACAAGGAAACACACTTGGAATTGATACGCGTAAAATCGTTTGGAAACGCTGTGTTGACTTAAATGATCGTGCCCTTCGTAACGTAGTAATTGGCCTTGGTGGACCGGTTCAAGGTGTACCACGTGAAGACGGTTTTGATATTACAGTAGCATCTGAAATTATGGCCGTATTCTGCCTTGCAACAGATATTCAAGATTTAAAATCACGTCTATCTCGCATTGTTGTCGCTTATAATTTTTCAAATCAACCTGTAACAGTTAAAGATTTAGGAGTAGAAGGAGCGTTAACACTTCTATTAAAAGATGCATTAAAACCGAACTTAGTACAAACATTAGAAAATACACCAGCTATCATTCATGGCGGACCATTTGCGAATATCGCTCACGGTTGTAACAGTGTTATCGCTACGACAATGGCAGCAAAATTAGGTGATTATGTTATTACAGAAGCTGGATTCGGTGCAGATTTAGGTGCCGAGAAGTTTTTAGATATTAAAGCACGTGCAGCTGGTATTAAACCAGAAGCGGTAGTTATTGTTGCGACTATTCGTGCGCTTAAAATGCACGGTGGTGTGGCGAGAGATCAATTAAAAGAAGAAAATGTAGATGCGTTAGCAAAAGGTATGGAGAACTTACAGAAGCATGTTGAAACAATTCAAAGCTTCGGTGTTCCTTTCGTAATTGCCATTAACAAATTCATTACTGATACAGATGCAGAAGTTGCATACTTACAAGAATGGTGCAATGAGCGTGGCTATGCAGTATCCTTAACAGAAGTTTGGGAGAAAGGTGGCCAAGGCGGAGTTGACCTTGCTGAGAAAGTGTTAAAAGAAATTGAAAAAGGTGAAAACAACTACGCACCACTTTATGAATTAGAATTACCATTAGAAGAAAAAATTCGTACAATTGCTCAAAAAGTTTACGGCGCAAAAGATATTGAATTTGCTCCGAAAGCACGTAAGCAATTAGCTCAATATGAGGGAGAAGGTTGGAGTAACCTACCGATTTGTATGGCGAAAACACAATACTCTCTTTCAGATGATGCAACAAAATTAGGTCGCCCATCTGACTTTATCGTTACAATTCGTGAATTAAAACCATCTATCGGTGCAGGGTTTATCGTTGCGTTAACAGGAACAATGTTAACAATGCCAGGCCTTCCTAAACAACCAGCAGCACTACAAATGGATGTAAATGAAGATGGAAAAGCAGTAGGTTTATTCTAAAAGGTTGTAATTCATCTCGTTTATCTGTAAACTATATATACATCAAGTGGCGCCTTTCCATCGAAAGGCGCCTGTTTTTTGGAGGAAATTATGTTTGATCCAACTGCTTTTGAAAATTTAAAGGTAATTGTGGAAGGAGCTGTCTATGATTTCGATTTACACGGTGATATTCTCGTAACGGATCGAAAAGATGTGATGGACCTTGCTTCATTAAGTCGTATGTATAGTATTTCATTTCAACTAACAGAAACATTTAAAACGATGGTAGAGGCGACATTTTCACTATCTGTTGATGCAAAGAATTTATCAGGTGAAATATTAGAAGTACCTCAGTTTATACCAGGTTGTGAAATGAAGCTGGAATTCTCGTTCGAAATGGAGCAACCAGAGATAGGATGCGAAGAAATTGAAACTTTATTGCATTCTATATGGGGAAAAGAGCGAATGATTACGCAAAAAATTTCATACGAATATAATAAGCAAGCGATTTCATATCATAATAAGGTAGAGGTTCTATTTCAAAAATCGATTACAGAAGACCATGTTGATGATTTAATAGCTGTTATTTCACACATGATAGAAACGGTGCGAACAATACAACATTTTCTTCAAAAATAGAGATAAAGGAGAAAAACAAATGATAAAAGATATGCAACCATTTTTACAACAAGCTTGGGAAAAGGCTGGTTTTAAAGAATTTACTGAAATTCAAAAACAAGCGATTCCAACTATTTTAGAAGGACAAGACGTTATTGCTGAATCTCCAACTGGAACAGGAAAAACATTAGCGTACTTATTACCACTTTTACATAAAATTAATCCTGAAGTTAAACAACCTCAAGTTGTAATTTTAGCGCCAACTCGTGAACTTGTTATGCAAATTCATGAAGAGGTTCAAAAGTTTACAGCAGGAACGGACATTTCAGGTGCGTCTTTAATTGGTGGTGCGGATATTAAGCGCCAAGTTGAAAAATTAAAGAAACATCCGAGAGTTATTGTCGGTTCACCAGGACGTATTTTAGAGTTGATTCGCATGAAAAAATTAAAGATGCATGAAGTGAAAACGATTGTATTTGATGAGTTTGATCAAATTGTAAAACAAAAGATGATGGGTGCTGTACTTGATGTAATTAAATCAACGATGCGCGATCGTCAATTAGTATTCTGCTCGGCGACAATAACAAAAGCTGCAGAAGATGCGGCACGTGATTTGACAGTTGAACCACAATTAGTACGTGTAACACGTTCAGAGGCACAGAGCCTAGTTGAACATACGTATATCGTTTGTGAGCGTCGTGAAAAAAATGATTATATTAGAAGAGTTATGCATATGGGAAATGTAAAAGCAGTTGCCTTCTTAAATGATCCATTCCGTTTAGATGAAATTACTCAAAAACTGAAGTTCCGTAAAATGAAAGCAGCAGCACTTCATGCAGAGGCAAGCAAACAAGAGCGTGAAGTAACGATGCGCGCGTTCCGTAGCGGGAAATTAGAAATATTACTTGCTACTGATATTGCAGCACGTGGATTAGATATCGATGATTTAACACACGTAATCCACTTAGAGTTACCAGACACAGTAGACCAATATATTCACCGCTCAGGACGTACTGGACGTATGGGCAAAGAAGGAACAGTTGTTTCTCTTGTAACAGAACAAGAAGAGCGTAAATTACTTCAATTTGCGAAAAAATTAGGTATCGTGTTTACGAAACAAGAAATGTTCAAAGGAACATTTGTAGAATCGAAACCACCAGCACCAAAGAAAAAGAAACCAGCTTTTACTGGTAAGAAAAAGCCTAGATAATGTGAAACTTTAATCAGTGGTGGCTGTTCCCCACTGATTATTAGCCCTCACCAATCGGGCGTTTTCGGGCAGTTAATCTCCCACCTGACTTCATTCCACTAACCTAATTTTGAGGTGGGAGTCTTATTGCACGTAAAATAGCGGTATAAAAAAAAGCAAAGACGTAACTATGCTTAGTTACGTCTTATTTTGTGGAATAATAGAAGTAATTTAATTAACGACTATTAAAATTTCATCTATCGTAACATTAAAAATATTAACGATTCTACAGGGAATATTGATAAAGGTGTAGCATTTCTAGTTTAGTTTGTACAAGGA